>NZ_AFPM01000053.1 GCF_000220565.1 Oceanicola sp. S124
CGTCACGTCCCTCCGGGCGCCTGGCGATCGCCCTGCCCCCGGCCTTCTGCCAGGAGATCCTCGCGCCGAATCTCGCGACCTTCCGCAAGATGCACCCCGAGGTCGAGCTGGAGCTGGTGATCACCGGTCGCGGCGTGGATCTGGTGCGCGAACAGATCGACGCCGCCATCGTCGTTGGCCCGCAGGAGGACAGCGAGCTGATCTCGAAGGCGCTTGTCGCCGGTCCGCTGCTCTGGGTCGCCTCGCCGGCCTATCTGGCCGAGGCCGGCCTGGGCCCCCGCTTCAGCCCGCTGACGCCGCATGTGCAGCTGATCGAGAAGCGCTACGGGCTGCGCCGGATGCCGGTGCAGGTCGACGGCTTCTCGGCCTGGCTGGACCTCGCCACGGGGATCACCCAGGTCAACGACCCGCTGGTGGTGCGCCGCGCGGTGCTGAACGGCGCCGGCATCTCTCCGCTGCCGCAGTTCTACTGCCAGGACCATATCGACCGCGGAGAGCTGGTACAGGTCTGCGACAACGTGGTCTTCGACCCGGATATCTCGCGGCTGGCGGTGGTCTACCCTTCACGCAGGTTGATGTCGCCCAAGGTCCGTGCCTTCCTCGAGTTCCTCAATACCGTCTGCCGGGTCTGAGCCCCCTCACCGCGCCGCCGCACGGCCTCCCCCCCCTCCGGGCCCGGCCTCCCCGCGCCGCCTCCGGCGGGAGAATTTTCAGCCTGGTGATGATGCATGAGGGGGGGCCGATCTGGCTCCCTCCTTCTGCTTTCGGGAGGGTGCACGCTCTTCATGGCAAAAGGCGGCCGCCAAGACGGCCAGACCCGGTGCATCACCAGGCTGGAAGTACTCCGGGGGACTCCGCGCAGCGGAGGGGGGCAGAGCCCCCTACGCCCCTGCGCCCCACACCACCATCCCCCCCCCCGCGACACTCAGCAAACTTGCCATCCGGCCCCTCTCCGCTTAGGGATTTCCCCGACGCCCCCTGACGGGGCTCCGCCTGTCTCCGGCCGCGCCGGACCGACGGCTGCTCACAGATGCCGCGCCCCCGGGGCCGGACCTTCCGAAGATCGCGAAAGGGAAAGTAACATGGCAGACAACCAGACGCCCGATATTGTGTATACCAAGGTAGACGAAGCGCCCGAGCTGGCCTCCGCCTCGCTGCTGCCGATCATCAAGGCCTTTGCCGCGCCCGCCGGCGTGACCATCGGCACCAGGGACATCTCTCTGGCGGGCCGTATCCTGGCGACCTTCCCCGAGCATCTCTCGGAGCAGCAGCGCGTCTCCGATGACCTGGCCCTTCTGGGCGAACTGGTGAAGACCCCCGAAGCCAACGTGATCAAGCTGCCGAACATCTCGGCCTCCGAACCCCAGCTGGTCGCCGCGGTGAAGGAACTGCAGGCCCAGGGCTACGCCCTGCCCGACTACCCCTATGCCCCCGCCACCGACGAGGAAAAGGCGATCCGCGCCAAGTACGACACGATCAAGGGCTCGGCCGTGAACCCGGTTCTGCGCGAAGGCAACTCGGACCGCCGCGCCGCCGCGGCGGTGAAGAACTACGCCCAGAAGAACCCGCATCGCATGGGGGACTGGACCGCCGACAGCAAGACCACCGTTTCGGCCATGGCCGGTGGCGACTTCTTCTCGAACGAGACCTCGGTCACCCTGAAGGATGCCGCCACGGCGAAGATCGTGCTGGAGACCGACGCAGGCGAGACCGTGCTGAAAGAAGCCGTCTCCTACCCCGCCGGCACCGTGGTCGATGCGACCTTCATGTCGGCCAAGGCCCTGGACGCCTTCCTGGCCGAGCAGATCGAAGAGACCAAGAAGGCCGGCACCCTCTTCTCGCTGCACATGAAGGCCACGATGATGAAGGTCTCGGACCCGATCATCTTCGGCCATGCCGTGAAGGCCTGGCTGGCGCCTGTCTTCGACAAGTTCGGTGACAAGATGGCCGAGCTGGGCGTGAACCCCAACGGCGGCCTCGGCGCCCTGCTGGAGCGCGTCTCGGGCGAGCCCGAGATCCTCGCCGCCATCGACGAGGTCACCGCCACGCGTCCGCCGATGTACATGGTGAACTCCGACAAGGGCATCACCAACCTGCATGTCCCCTCGGACGTGATCATCGACGCCTCGATGCCGGCGCTGATCCGTGCCGGCGGCAAAGGCTGGGGCCCGGACGGCAAGGAAGCGGACACCAACTGCGTGATCCCCGACAATTCCTATGCGCCCGTCTATGACGAGGCGATCAAGTTCTTCAAGGCCAACGGCAAGCTGAACCCGGCCACCGCCGGCACCGTTCAGAACCTGGGCCTGATGGCACAGAAGGCAGAGGAATACGGCTCGCACCCCACCACCTTCGAGATCCCCGAGGACGGCGTGGTCAAGATGGTGCTGGAAAACGGCACCGTCATCCACGAGCACAAGGTCGAAAAGGGCGACATCTGGCGCTCGGCCTCGGTGCGCAAGGCGCCGATCGAGGACTGGGTGGCCCTGGCCATCGAACGTCAGAAGATCACCGGCTACCGCTCGATCTTCTGGCTCGACGCGAACCGCGCCCATGACGCCGAGCTGATCGCCTACGTGAAGCCGATCCTGGAAGCCAAGGGCGTCGCGGACAAGTTCGAGATCATGTCCCCCGCCGAGGCCACCAAGGCCTCGCTCGAGACGATCACCAAGGGCGAGAACACCATTGCCATCACCGGCAACGTGCTGCGCGACTACCTGACCGACCTCTTCCCGATCCTCGAGCTGGCCACCTCGGCCAAGATGCTGTCGATCGTGAAGCTGATGCAGGGCGGCGGCCTCTTCGAGACCGGCGCCGGCGGCTCGGCCCCCAAGCACGTGCAGCAGCTGCAGGAAGAGAACCACCTGCGGTGGGATTCTCTCGGCGAATTCTGCGCCCTCGGCGAAAGCTTCAAGTTCCTGGCAGCCGCCAAGGGCAACGCCAAGGCCATGGTGCTGGGCGAAGCGGTCGACGCGGCTACCCAGGGCATCCTGGACGACAACCGCAGCCCCTCGCGCAAGGTCGGTGAGCCCGACAACCGCGACAGCCACTACTGGTTCGCCCGCTACTGGGCCGAAGCCCTGGCCGCCCAGTCCGACGACGCCGAGCTGGCCGGTCACTTCGCGCCCATCGCGGCCCAGCTGGCCGAGAAGGAAGCCGAGATCACCGGAGAGCTGGCCGCGGCCCAGGGCGCCCCTGCCGACCTCGGTGGCTACTATCACGGCGACGCGGCCAAGACCGCAGCGGTGATGCGCCCCTCGGCGACGCTGAACGCCATCATCGGCTGAACCGCCTGAAGCTTGCGACAATCAGCCCCCGCCGGAGCGCCCCTCCGGCGGGGGTTTTCCTTTGGCCGGGGTGAAGGGGGCTCTGCCCCCATCCGCTGCGCGGATTCCCCCGCAGTATTTTCAGCCATCGGATGGAACAAGAGCCTCCTGTCCCTATCCGATGGCCTCAAATACTGCCGCCGGAGGCTTCGGCCCCGCAGGGGGCGAAATCACCCTGCGCCGCGTTACCCCCGGCCAGGGTTGATGCAGGTCACCGCCGCGATACCGACATCGGGTTTCGGGGTCCCAGGCCCTGGCAACATGTTGCCTCCGCGCCCGGTGCCGGACCTGGCGCCGGTCTGCAGCGGGCAGTCGGGAAAGGTCGTGGCGAGACATGAAAAAGCCCCGCCGTGGAGGCGGGGCTTTGCGGCTTCGGTGCGGGCACACTCAGCGATAGAGCAGCGACTGGCCCTCGTGGAAGAGATGCACGTGCTCGGGCGCGGCGGTCATGCTGACCTGCTGGCCGCGCCGGTCCTTGTGCACCCCCGGCAGCTTGGCGATCAGCGCCGGGTCGGTGCCGACGGTCTCAAAGTAGAGCAGGGTAACCTCGCCCAGGGCCTCGGTGATATCGACGTGGCCGGTGAACAGGCCTTCGCCGTCTGTGGCTTCGAGGTGCTCGGGGCGGACACCGATGTTGACCTGCTTGCCCATGTCCGAGGCCTCGGTCGGAACATTCGACAGTGTCTTGCCACCAGCGTCCAGGGTGACCTCGGTCTGCGCGCCGGTGCCGGTGATCTTGCCCGGCAACAGGTTCATCGCCGGAGAGCCGATGAAGGTCGCCACCATCTCGTTCTGGGGCTTCTCGTAAAGCTCCAGCGGGCTGCCGACCTGGGCGATGCCCTTGTTGGCCAGCACCACAATGCGATCTGCCAGCGTCATCGCCTCGACCTGGTCGTGGGTGACGTAGATCATCGTCCGGTCAGGCATTTCCTCTTTCAGGCGGGCGATCTCGATCCGGGTGGCGACGCGCAGGGCGGCGTCGAGGTTCGAGAGCGGCTCGTCGAAGAGGTAGATCTTCGGGTCGCGCACGATCGAGCGGCCGATGGCCACCCGCTGACGCTGACCACCGGAAAGCGCCTTGGGCAGCCTGTCGAGGTAGTCGGTCAGCTGCAGCTTGCGCGCCGCCTCGTCCACCGCCTCGGCGATCTCTTCCTTGGACTTCTTCGCCAGCTTGAGGGCAAAGGCCATGTTCTCACGCACGGTCATGTGCGGATAGAGCGCATAGCTCTGGAAGACCATGGCAATGCGACGCTGCGCCGGGGGCACATCGTTCATCCGCTGGCCGTCAATGGCGAGGTCTCCGCCGGTGATCTTCTCGAGCCCGGCGATCATCCGCAGCAGGGTGGACTTGCCACAGCCCGAGGGGCCGACGAAGACGATCAGCTCACCCGCGGTGATGTCCAGGTTGATGTCGTTGAGGACGTTGACCGTCCCCCCGTAGGTCTTCGAGACATCGCTGAGTGTCAGGTTTCCCATTCTTACGCCCCTCCCTTGCGCAGCACGGCATAGCCCCAGCCCGGCAGATCCAGCGTGCCGCCGGCGGGCGCCACGGCGCCGTCCAGCTCTTCGGCGATGCTGGCCCAGTCCCCCTCGGGCAAGGTCATCTGCGCCGCCCCGGTGCCGAGGTTGAAGACGCAGAGCAACTCTTCTCCGCCGCCGGTCCGGGTGAAGGACAGCACCTGCCCCTCGGCCGCAAGCGGGCTTTGATCGGCGGTGCGCAGCATAGGATGGCTGGAGCGCAGCGCCAGGGCCCGGCGGTAGTGGTTCAGCATCGAGCCCGGCACGTTTTCCTGCAGGTCGACCGCCTGGGATGCCTGGGACCCCGAAACCGGCAGCCAGGGGCGCCCGTCAGAGGCGGTGCCGAAACCCGCGTGAGGGTTGTGGGCCTCCCAGACCATCGGCGTGCGGCAGCCGTCGCGGCCCTTGAACTCGGGCCAGAACTCGATGCCATAGGGATCTTGCAGGTCCTCGTAGGCCACGTCGGCCTCTTCCAGGCCCAGCTCTTCGCCCTGGTAGATGCACATCGAGCCGCGCAGGCAGACCATCAGCATGTTGAACATCCGCTTGCCGGCCTCGTCCAGCTTCCAACGCGAGGCATGGCGCACGACATCGTGGTTGGAATAGGCCCAGCAGGCCCAGCCGTCGCTGGCGACGCGGTCGAAGTGATCCATGGTTTCCTTGACGTAGCCGGCGCTCGGGGTGTCCCCGGACAGCAGCTCGAAGGCGTAGCACATGTTCATCAGGTCATCGCCGGCGGTGTACTGGCCGAGGATTTCCAGCCCGCGCTGTTCATCGCCCACCTCGCCGACGGCGGCGGCATCATAGGGCTTCATCACGGCGCGCAGCTTGCGCAGGAACTCCAGGTTCTCGGGCCGGGACTTGTCGTAGACATGGTCCTGCCAGTTGTAGGGGTTCACCGAGGGCGCGGTCTTAGAGGTGCGTTGATCGGCGGGCAGCGCGGGGTTGTCGCGCAGCTGCTGGTCGTGGGTGTAGAAGTTGATCGTATCCAGGCGGAAGCCGTTCACGCCGCGATCCAGCCAGAAGCGGGCGACGTTCAGCAGGGCCTCCTGCACATCCGGGTTATGGAAGTTCAGGTCCGGCTGCTCTTTCAGGAAGTTGTGCAGGTAGTACTGCTGGCGCCGCGAATCCCACTGCCAGCCCGAGCCGCCGAAGATCGACAGCCAGTTGTTGGGCGGGGTGCCGTCGGGCTTGGCGTCGGCCCAGACGTACCAGTCGCTTTTCGGATTCTGGCGTGAGGCGCGGCTTTCGGCGAACCAGGGATGCTGGTCCGAGGTATGGGACAGCACCAGGTCGATCATCACCTTCAGCCCCAGCTCGCGCGCCCGCGCGGTCAGGGCGTCGAAATCGGCCAGGGTGCCGAACATCGGGTCGACGTCGCAATAGTCGCTGACGTCATAGCCGAAGTCCTTCATCGGCGAGGTGAAGAAGGGCGAGATCCAGATCGCATCGGCGCCAAGCGAGGCGATATGGCCGAGGCGCGCGGTGATGCCCGCCAGGTCGCCGATGCCGTCGCCGTTGCTGTCCTGGAACGAGCGCGGGTAGATCTGGTAGATGATCCCGCCGCGCCACCATTCGGCGGTCGTTTCCGTCATTGCGACTGCGGAAGTCTGTGCATTCATGGGGGAAGTCCTATTTGACGGACCCGGCCAGCAGACCGCGGACCAGGTATTTCTGCATGAAGAAGAAGACGAAGAGCGGCACGGCGATCGACACGAAGGCCGCCGTGGCGAGGATCTCCCAGTCGCCACCGCGGGTGCCCATCAGCTCGACGATCTGGGCGGTCATCACCGTGGTGCGGCCAGAGGCGTCGATCAGGAAGACCTTGGCCACCAGCAGGTCGTTCCAGGTCCAGAGGAACTGGAAGATGGCGAAGGAGGCCAGCGCCGGGAAGGACAGCGGCAGGATGATCCGGGTGAAGATCTGGAACTCGGTCGCGCCGTCGACACGGGCGTTCTCGATGATGTCGCGCGGCAGGCCGGCGATGTAGTTGCGCAAGAGGTAGATGGCCATGGGCAGGCCAAAGCCGGTGTGCGCCAGCCAGACCCCCATGTAGCCCTTGCCGATGCCGATGTTGAGGTGCAGCTTCAGCAGCGGGATCAGCGCCAGTTGCAGCGGCACCACCAGCAGCGCCACGATCAGGGCGATCAGCAGGGCGCGGCCCTTGAAGTCCATCCAGGCCAGGGCATAGGCGGCGAAGGCCGCGACCAGGATCGGGATCACCGTCGCCGGGATGGTGACGGTCAGCGTGTTGAAGAAGGCCTTCTGCATCCCGTCCGTGGTCGAGCCCGAGAACAGCACCCGCTGGTAGTTGTCGAAGGTCAGCGAGGGCGGCACCGAGCCGGTCACGAAGACCCGCTGGCCGCGGCTGCCCTCCATCTGCTGCGGGCTTTCCATGCGGTAGGCGCCATCCGCCTCGATGGTCAGCCTCTCGCCGTCGTTCAGCTCGGCGGTATCGCCGGGCTCATAGGCCGAGACATCGCGCGAGGAGGTGCCCCAGGCGCTGAGTTGCGAAGGTGCGCCCTCGCCCGCCTCGTCGAAGATATTGCCCTCGATGACGTAGATATCGCCCTGCTGGATCTGGGTCTCGGGATCCCCCGTGCGCAGGGTCAGGGTCTGTTCGGTGGGGAAGAGCGCCCGCCACCAGCCGCTGCCCGCGATCTGGTCGGCGTTACGGAAGGACGAGACGAAAAGCCCCAGCGTCGGCAGGATCCAGAGGATCACCATGAAGGCCACCGACAGGTGGGTGATCCAGACCAGCGCAGGCTTGTTTCCGGCGATATTGTTCATGCCTGCTTCCCTCAGCTCATTTCGCGGCGCGCGTTGCGCACGTTCCAGACAAGGATCGGCAGCACCAGGATCATGATCACGATGGCCGAGGCCGACCCGATACCCCAGTCACGGGCGACGAAAAGCTTGTCGTACATGTAGTTGGCCAGGACCTGCGTGCCCCATTGGCCATTGGTCATGGCGAAGACGATGTCGAAGATCTTCAGCACGATCACCGTGATCGTTGTCCAGACCACCATGATGGTCGAGCGGATCTGCGGCACCTTGATCTTGAAGAAGATCTGCATGGGGTTGGCGCCGTCGATGATGGCAGCCTCGACGGTCTCTTCCGGGATGCCGCGCAGCGCCGCCGAGAGGATCACCATGGCGAAACCGCTCTGGATCCAGATCAGCACGACCATCAGGAAGAAGTTGTTCCAGAAGGGAATGGTCAGCCAGGTCTCGGGCTCTCCGCCCAGCCAGACCACGAAGGCGTTCAGGATGCCGATCTGGTCCTGCCCCGCCGGGCGGGCGTCATAGACCAGCTTCCAGATCACCGCCGCACCGACGAAGGAGATCGCCATGGGCATGAAGATGATCGACTTGGCGATGCTGCCCCAGCCGATCCGGTCGGTCAGCTGCGCTGCCAGCAGGCCGAAGATCGTCGCCATGCCGGGCACCACCAGCAGCCAGAGCAGGTTGTTGCCCATGGCCTCCCAGAACTTCGGTTCCTGGACCATCTGCGCGTAGTTGGCGAGGCCGACCCATTCGTAGCCGCCACCGGGGATCCGGCTGGTCAGCGACAGGCGCATGGTCTCGACCACCGGGTACATCAGGTAGAGGCCCAGCGCGAAGAGCGCCGGGAACAGGAACAGCCAGGGCCGGATGAGGTTGGCGATATTGGTGTTTCGCCCCGCCTTGGGGCCGCGCGGCGGGAACAGCGTGTCCAGCAGCAGGTTCGATCCGAAGAAATACGCGACGCATGCGCCGATGCCGATCACGATGGTCAGCAAGCCCTGCAAAGCCGGAGCCATGTCCACCCCCATCCCAGAATTCCGAATTCCAAAGCGCGGCCCGGAGAGGCCCGGGCCGCGCGATTCCTTTCAGGCAGTATGCCGGAAATCTTACTTCAGGGCGTCCCAGGAGGCCTGGATGTCCGAAGCGACCTCTTCAGCCGACTTGCCGCCGGTGAAATCCACCATGCCGGTCCAGAAGGAACCCGCGCCCACGCCGCCGGGCATCACGTCGGAGCCGTCGAAGCGGAAGGTGGTGGCGTTCAGCAGGATGTCGTTCATCTTCTTCAGGGTCGGATCCCCGAAGACCGAGGTATCCACCCCGGTGTGCGGCGTCAGGAAGCCGGACATGGCCATCCAGGTCTCGTGCGCCTCGGCGCTCTCGAGATACTCGATCAGGTCATGGGCGCCCTGGCTTTCGTTGGTGATCGCCCAGAGGGTGCCTGCGCCCAGCACCGGCTGGCCCAGGTCCTTCTCGGCGTAGGCCGGGAAGTAGAAGAAGTCGACATCTTCGCCGACAACCGCATCCTCGGGGAAGAAGGTCGGGATGAAGGAGGCCTGGCGGTGCATGTAGCACTGCGGCGGCGCATCAAACAGGCCCTTGGGGCTGTCGCGGAAGTCGGTCGCCGCCACGGCCGAGGCGCCACCGGCGACATAGGCGTCGTTCTTGGCGAACCAGCCGAATTCGTTGATCGCATTGACGACCTTGGGATCGTCGAAGGCCATCTCGTTGGTGGTCCAGGCGTCGTATTCCTCAGGCGTCACGGTGCGCAGCATCAGGTCTTCGACCCAGTCGGTCGCCGGCCAGCCGGTCGCGCCACCCGAACCCAGGCCGATGCACCAGGGGGTCTCGCCATCCGCGGCAATCTGCTCGGTCAGGGCCTTCAGCTCTTCCATGGTCTCGGGCACTTCATAGCCCGCGTCCTCGAAGTTCTCGGGCAGGTACCAGACCAGCGATTTCACGTCGACCTTGTAGAAGAAGCCATAGAGGCTGTCCGCGCCGTCCGGGCCCGCGAAGGTGCCCAGGTCGACCCAGCTCTGACCGGCGGCGTAGTTTTCGCGCACCCAGTCATCGGTGCCCTCGGCCAGCGGCGCGAGGAAGCCGTTGCGCGCCATGTCCTTGGCCAGACCCGGCTGCGGGAAGATCGCGATATTGGGGGCCGAGCCCGCCTCGGCGTCGATCACGATCTGCTGCTCGAAGCTGTCGGAGCCGACGTAGGAGACTTCGTGGCCGGTGGCCTCGGCGAAGCCCTTCAGCACCACCTCGACCTGTTCCTGGTCCGGGCCAAGCCAGGGACCGAAGACCGTCACGGTTTCAGCGTGGGACGCGCCAGCCGCCAGGGCCAGGGCCGCCACACCGGAGTAGAGCGTAAATTTCATAGCTAAATTCCCTCCCGAATGCGCCATGCATCTTGGGCCTCGCGCCGAATCCGTTTCAAAGCGCTTTGAGGCATGCCTTTTAAATGCCATCCCGACACGCGTTGTCAACAATAGGTGAAGAATTGCCTGAAATATTGAGAAAAGGTCAGCATACGCGCCCAATTTTCTTGGGCATTGACCTGAGGTGTCTTTGATTGCACACAGAATACCGGGAGAAATTTTAAAGCGCTTTGGACAGCCCATGAACCTCAAGACCCTCGCAGAGGCCCTCGGGCTGTCGCAGACCACGGTCAGCCGTGCCCTGAACGGCTATCCCGAGGTCAGCGAGGCCACGCGCAAGCGCGTGGAGGAAGCCGCGCTACGTTTCGGCTACCGCCCGAACAGCCGCGCCAAGGGGCTGGCGACGGGGCGCGCGATGCTGATCGGCCAGGTGATTCCGACCTCGACCCAGCACGAGATGGTCAACCCGGTCTTCGGGGATTTCGTCGCCGGAGCCAGCCAGAACCTGGCACGCCACGGCTATGACATGCTGCTGACCCGGGTGCCCGGCGATGACGAGGGCAAGGTCTACCGCGAGTTCCGCGCCCGGGGCGCCGTTGACGGGGTGATCATCCAGGCCCCCGACGTGAAGGACGAACGCATCGCCCTGCTCAACAGGATCGGCCTGCCCTTCATCGTCCACGGCCGCTCGACTGGGGTCGAAGAGCCCTACTCCTGGATCGACGTTAACAATACCCAGGCCTTCCGCCGCGCCACCGAGTTCCTGCTGCAACTGGGCCATCGCCGCATCGCCCTGATCAACGGGCTGGAGCGGATGGATTTCGCCTTCCGTCGCCGCAAGGGCTATCTTCAGGCCCTCGAGACCGCCGGGATCGGCCCCGATCCGCAGCTGATGTGCACCGACGAGATGACCGAGCAGTTCGGCCACCACAAGACGCGCTACATGCTCAGCCTCGACGACCCGCCGACCGCCTTCCTCTGCTCGTCCATGCTTTCGGCCGTCGGTATCCGCCGCGCACTGCAGGAGGCAGGACTGACCATGGGCCGCGACGTCTCGGTGATCATCCACGATGACGACCTGTCCTACCTGCGCAACGGCGACGACATCCCGCTGTTCACCGCCACCCGCTCTTCGGTGCGCCACGCCGGAGAACTGCTGGCCGATGCGCTCATGCAGCTCATCAATGCCCCCGACCACCCGCCGATCACCCGGCTTCTGGAAGCGCAGCTCGTGGTCGGATCCTCCACCGGCCCGGCACCGCTGAGGGCGGCCCGCCTGCCCTCCTGACCCTGCTTCCCCATCCCGGGCCGACGCGCCCGACGCAAGAGAGAGACGTCATGACCTTCTCCCGCAAGGATTTCCCCGAGGGCTTCCTGTTCGGAACCGCCACCTCCTCCTACCAGATCGAGGGCCACGCCTTCGGCGGCGCCGGCTCGACCCATTGGGACACTTTTGCCGCGACGCCGGGCAACGTGGTGCGCGCCGAGAACGGCGACCGGGGCTGCGACCACTACCACCGCTACGAGGAAGACCTGGACCTGGTGAAGGCCGCCGGGTTCGACTGCTACCGCTTCTCGACCTCCTGGGCGCGCGTGCTGCCCGAAGGCCGGGGTCAGGTGAACCAGGAGGGCCTCGACTTCTACGACCGCCTGACCGACGCCATGCTGGAGCGCGGCATCAAGCCCTGCGCGACGCTCTACCACTGGGAACTGCCCTCGCCTCTGGCCGACCTCGGCGGCTGGCGCAACCGCGACATCGCCAAGTGGTTCGCCGATTTCGCCGAGGTGATCATGGGCCGCATCGGTGACCGCATGTATTCCGTCGCGCCGATCAACGAGCCCTGGTGTGTCGGCTGGCTGTCGCATTTCCTGGGCCATCATGCGCCGGGCCTGCGCGACATCCGCGCCACCGCCCGCGCCATGCACCACGTCAACCTGGCCCATGGCTCTGCCATCCAGGCCATGCGCGGCCTCGGCATGAAGAACCTGGGCGCCGTGGTGAACATGGAATGGGCAGATCCGGCCACGGATACCGACGAAGCCCGCGCCGCCGCGGATCTCTACGACGGCTACTACAACCGTTTCTTCCTGTCGGGCATGTTCAAGAAGGAATACCCCGCCAACGTGATGGAGGGCTTCGCGCCCCATATGCCCGAGGGTTGGCAGGACGACTTCGACGTCATCGGCAGCAAGCTCGACTGGGTGGGCGTCAATTACTACACCCGCAAGCTGATCGGCCCCAACACCGGCCCCTGGCCGCATCATGAAGAGGTCGAAGGCCCCCTGCCCAAGACCTTCATGGACTGGGAGATCTACCCCGAGGGCCTCTACAAGTTCCTCAAGCGCACCGCCGAGGACTACACCGGCGACCTGCCCCTTTACGTCACCGAGAACGGCATGGCCAACGCCGACGTGAAACAGCCCGACGGCACCGTCAGCGACCCCGAGCGCCTGGACTACGTCGAAAAGCACCTCGCCATGGTGCGACAGGCCATCGCGGAAGGCGTGCCGCTGAAGGGCTACTTCCTGTGGTCCTTGCTGGACAACTACGAGTGGGCGCTCGGCTACGAGAAGCGCTTCGGCCTGGTCCACGTCGACTTCGACAGCATGGAGCGGACGCCGAAGAGCTCGTACTACGAGCTGCAGAAGGCCCTGGCCTGACCCGGGGGCAGCAAGATCGGCGGTGCCCCGGGTGCCGCCGATGCCCTTGCGACGCGCGCAGGCCCATCCCATGTCTTCAAGCGCCGCGCGTACCTGGCCTTCGACCGCCTGCCGGTCTCCGTCACCGGGGTCGACCATGTCCGACCAGACTTCTCTCACCTTGACCCCGGCCCGCTCCAGCGCCTGCCGGGCAAGCGGCGAGCCGTAGCCGGGAAAGCGGTCATGGTCGGGAATCAGCATCCGGGCCACGTTGATGCGATAGCTCCGTGCCTGGTGGACCAGCCATTCGTTGACCAAGGGCGACTGGTGCAGCTGCTCGTTCATCACCGATGATCGGCGCGGTGCAACCGTCTGCGGCAAAGGGCAGAGATGGCGCTGTGGCTGTCCTCGAGGGCTCGGTAGAAGACGCTGCCGACCCCACGGTCCGGCGCCGATCCACATCATGCGGATCTTCTCGTCCGGGCAGAGAGCGTGGCCCACGGCGACACGCCCAGCCACCTCGTCGTGGAAGCGTTCGAGACGGGCCAGCGCCCAGTCCGAGCCGCGATGCCACTGCGGGGTCATCACGTTGGGTTTCGGCTTGACGATGCCCATGGGCCTCCGGGGCGCGACGGCGACCATCCGGCCGATCGCGCCCAGGAAGTGCTCCATCCGGTCGACGCGATCCATGCAGGCGGCAAAGCCGGCGCAGCCGAAGCGGCGGCCGGTCAGAGCCTCGACGGCGGCGCCGCGCATCGGTGCATCGGCCGACATCATGGTCGAGACCTTCCGCCCCGCCATCGCGGCGCGGTCGGCACGGGGCGCCTAGGCAATGTCCTGGGCCCATACCGGGCGGATCTGCCGCTCGGTCTCGGGGTTCGGCGGACGGGACCGATGCGCGACGATCCGGCCATCGACCAGGGGATCCAGAGCGTGTCCGGGCTGATGTACCTTTCAGGGCAGGAAGGCGTCGGCCTGCCAATCGTCGACACGATACCGCGCTGCTCGCCGCCCATGCCCAGTGGCAAGCTTGTCGGCAGCCCCGGGGACAGATGGAGGATGTCGCCATGCTGGCTACGCCCACCCGTGAGGGTGAGCCCGGTGCTCGCCCCGCCGCTGAGCTCCGGCACGGCACCGCTGCGGGGGCAACCGGCGCTTCTCAGGCAGCCGACCGCCGAAACCGTCCCGCCCGGCAGGAACAGGTGGCGCGGCTGTTGCGCGCCCTCGAACTTGAGGCGCAGCTGAAGCTCCGCGTTTCGCCATCGGCCCGGCACGCCTGCAGAACGATGCGGCGCTCTCTGCAGACCTGCGCACGGCCTTGCCGACCGTCCCCCGCCCGACTGTCAGGGCCGCGAAATCTGACGCGCCTCGATGCGCGAGAGATGCTGGCGCGCGGCCTCTGGATCGCCGCCGGTGCGGCGCAGCGCGTTGCTCCAGGCGCGGCGGGCGGACCTTGCAGACCATGGGAGCACCGCCTGCGCGAGCCACAGCCGCAACTCGGCAGGCAGCCGGTCATATTCGGCCATGGGATTTGCAGCGCGCGCCCGGCGGCGCAGCCCGGTCTGCCCGAGGTTCGAGGCGATCATGCCGCGTCCTGCGCCGAGCGCCAAAGCGGGAAGGGATCCGGCAGGTCCAACGACCGCGCCGGTGCGCCCTCGCCCTCCAGCAGCGCGGCATCCAGCCTTTCGGTGATCCCGGCCCGGTCCAGCCCGGCGCCGATGAAGACGATCTCCTGCCGCCGGTCGCCCCATGGCTCCTGCCAGTGCTGCGCGAGGTAGGCCCGGGCCTGGGGATGGGACGGACGCTGCGCCTCGGGCACCGTGGCCCACCACTTGCCCATGGGCCGCACCGAGGACAGCGCCCCGGCCAGCGAGAACTCGGCCAGCCAGTCGGGCCGGGTGGCGATCCAGAAGTGCCCCTTGGCGCGGATCACGCCGGGCAGCGGACCGTTCAGCACATCGTGGATGCGCTGCGGGTGGAAGGGCCGTCGGGCGCGGTAGACGAAGGAGGAAATGCCGTATTCCTCGGTCTCGGGTACATGGTCCTCGAACCCGTATAGCTCCTTGGCCCAGAGCGGGTGCTCATGGGCGGTGTCGAAGTCGAACAGGCCGGTGTCGAAGATCTGTGCCCCCGGAACCACGCTGAAGTCGGTCTCGATCTGGCGGGCGTCGGGGTTCAGCGCGGTGATGATCTTGCGGGCGGCGTCCAGCTTCTCCGGTCCGGCGATGCTGGCCTTGTTCAGCACCACCACGTCGGCGAATTCGATCTGATCGACCAGCAGGTCGACCAGTCGGCGCTCGTCCTCCGCGCCCAGGCTTTCGCCCCGGTCGGCAATGAAGTCATGGCTGGCGTAGTCGTTCAGCAGGTTGGCCGCATCGACCACGGTCACCATCGTATCCAGCCGTGCCACGTCGGACAGGCTGCGCCCCTCGGCGTCGCGAAACTCGAAGGTGGCGGCGACCGGCAGCGGCTCCGAGATCCCGGTCGATTCGATCAGCAGGTAGTCGAAGCGCCCCTCGTCCGCCAGCCGGCGCACCTCGGTCAGGAGGTCTTCGCGCAGGGTGCAGCAGATGCAGCCGTTGGTCATCTCGACCAGCTTCTCGTCACTGCGCGACAGCTCGGCGCCACCGTTGCGCACCAGATCCGCGTCGATGTTCACCTCGGACATGTCGTTGACGATCACCGCCACGCGGCGCCCCTCGCGATTGTTCAGGACGTGGTTCAGCAGGGTCGTCTTGCCGGCACCGAGGAAGCCGGAAAGGATCGTGACGGGCAAGCGTCTGGATGCGGGCATGTGGGGTCTCCTTGAGTCGTTATGTTATACTATAACCTCTCGAGGATAAGAGCAAGCCGAGGCAGTCCCCCTCTGTGTCAGGCCGGCTGCGCGGCGCGGTGCCGCAGCAGCAGCCCGGCCGAGATCGCGAGGCTGAGAAGGCAGAGCCCGGCCTGCATGGCCGCCCCTCCGGGGAGGGGACCGAAGACCGCCGCCCCCGCCGCCAGCAAGGCGACAAGACCAAGCCCGCGCCGCCCGCCGGTGGCACCGCGACCGGGCCACACCACCAAGGCTGCGACGCAGGCGACCGCCGCCAGCAGGTCGCGCGCAATCGCCAGGAAGCCCCCCTCGAGCAGCAGGCCCGGGGCGTAGACGATCAGGAAGGGCAGCAGGAACAGGATCCAGCCGAATTTCATCGCCTCGAACGAGGTGGCGCGGAAGCTGGCACCGACCAGGCCGCTGGCCGCCAGCGCGGCGAAGGCCACGGGCGGGGTGATCATCGACAGCATCCCGCAGTAGAAGACGAAGAAATGCGCGGCGATCAGCGGCACGCCCAGCTTTACCAGCCCCGGTGCCAGCAGGGTGCCGGTGATCAGGTAGACCCCCGAGGTCGACACCCCCATGCCCAGCACGAAGGCGGCGGCGGCGGTCATCAGCAGCGACAGCAGCAGGCTGCTCTCGCCCACGTGGGAAATCGCCAGCGCCCCCTTCACGTCCAGCCCGGTCGAGCCCATGACGGCCAGCACCACCCCCAGGGTCGCCCCGGCCACGACGAGGTTTGACACCGTCTGCGCGGCGCGCGGCGCGATCTCGACGAGGTGGCGAAGGGTCTTGCGGGGGCCACGCAGCACCAGGGCAACCAGCAGTGCCAGGGCGGTCCCCAGCATCCCGGCGCCCTCGCTGTCGGTGTCGTTGTTCATCAGCACCCAGATGATCCCCGCCGCCGGCAGGATGTGCAGCAGCGACGCCGGGCTCAGCTGGTAGGTCCGGGCTGCCTCGCCCGCACCTGCGGCGACGGGATCGGTCGCAGCCTGCACTTCGATGCGGCGACCAAAACGCTCGGCCTGATTGAACAGCACTGCGTAGCACAGCACCGCGGGCAGGGCCGCGGCCATGGCGATGTTGCCATAGGGAATGGCGGTCAGGTCGGCCATGAGGAAGGCCGCGGCGCCCATGACCGGCGGCATGA
>NZ_AFPM01000052.1 GCF_000220565.1 Oceanicola sp. S124
GCATCCCGCATCATCACCAGGCTGAAAGTACTCCCGCCGGAGGCGGCCTGACGTCGACGGCACGCGCGACGCGGCGCGCAGGCGCCCCGGGGGCCTCAGGCCCGAAGCGCCCGGGCTGTTCAGGCGATGGCCGGGTGCCGGGGCGAGATGCGCCGGGTGGGTGCGCCACCCGGCGTGAGGGTCAGTTCACCTCTTCCAGCCCCTCGGGCTGACCGACGACGACGAAGCGCAGATCCTCGGGGTGCAGGCGCTCTCGGGCGACGCGGTTGATGTCTTCCAGTGTCACCGCGTTCACCCGGTCATTGCGGGTGGCGGGGTAGTCGATGGGGAAGTCATCGTGCTGCATCCCGACGAGGATGCCCGCGATCGGCCCGTTGCCATCGAAGCGCAGGGGATAGGCTCCGGTCAGGTACTTCTTGGCCTGCTCCAGCTCTTCCGCAGTGACGCCCTCTTCGGCGACCTTGGTCCATTCGGCGCGGATCACCTCGATGGTCTCGGCGACACGGCGGTTGTCCGAGGCCACGGCGCCCATCCAGACATCGGCGAAATCGCGATCCGCCAGCCAGGAATAGACGCCATAGGTCAGGCCGCGCTTTTCACGCACCTCCTGCATCAGGCGGCTGTCGAAGCCCGAGCCGCCGATGATCGCGTTCAGCAGGTAGGCGGCGAAGAAGTCGGGATCCTCCATGCCTAGCCCCTGCTGGCCCCAGATCACCTGAGCCTGCGGAGTGTCGAAAGGCAGGATGGTGACGCCGCCGCTCAGCCCCAGGGTGGCCGGGCCGGGCAGCGCGGCGCCGCCCTCGGGCAGGGCGCCGATCAGCTCGTCCAGCAGCGGGCCCAGTTCCCCGGGGGTGATGTCGCCGACCACGGCAATCGAGACACGGTCCTTCACCAGCACGTTGCGCCAGGCCTCGACCATGTCGTCTCGGCTCAGCGCGGTGGCACTTTCCTCGGTGCCTTCCAGCGCGGTGGCATAGGGGTGGTCGCCATAGGCGAGCCCGGCGAAGCCGAGGCTGGCGACATCCTGGGGATCCTTGGCATCCGAGCGGATGATCGACAGCACCTGTTCCTTCACCCGCGCCACGGCGTCCTCGGGGAAGGTCGGCTCCACCAGCGACTGGCGCAGCAGGGCGACGGCCTGATCCCGGTTCTCGGTCAGGAACCGCGCCGAGACCGAGAGCGAATCGGCGTAGCTGTCGTAGCTGAACGAGGCGGCCAGCCCCTCGACCGCGCGGGCGAACTGCTGGCTGTCCAGCGCCGCCTCGCCACTGCCCGAGCCCTCTTCCAGCAGGGCGGCCATCAGGTTGGTGGCGCCGCGCTTGCCGGGCAGGTCCAGCGCCGAGCCGCCCTCGAAGCGCAGTTCCAGCGCGGTGAAGGGAATCGAGTGTTCCTCGACCAGCCAGGCGGTCAGCCCGCCGGGGCTGGTGACCTCCTGGATGGCGATCTCGGCGCGCAGCGGCAGGGCCGAGAGCAGGACGAAGGCGGGGGCGAGCAGCTTGTGCATCAGGCTCATTGGCTGATCTCCTCTGCGTCGGATTCGGGGGCGCCCCCGGGGGCGGCTTCCGGGGCAGGCTCTGCGGCTGCGTCCGGGGTGGCAGGGGCTACGTCGGGACCCGGATCGGGCATCATCCAGCCGGTCACCGCGCGGTCACGGTTCAGCACCTTGCGGGCGGCGGCCATGATTTCCTCGGGCGTGACCTGCTGCAGGATCTCGGGCCATTCCTGCACGTCCTCGATGGTCAGCCCAGAGGTCAGGGCCCGGCCGTACATCTGCCCCATGGCGGCCACGTCGTCGCGTTCGTAGATGTCCTGGGCGCGGATCTGCATGCGGATGCGCTCCAGCGCCTCTTCGTCGACACCCTCTTCCATGAATCCGGCAATGGCGGCATCCAGGTCGGCCTCGGCGGTGTCGAGGTCGGTGCCGGGCCGGGGCACGATGTAGACGCCGAAGGTCGTGTCATCCAGCGAGGTGGGCGTGTAGTAGGCCGCGGCATAGACCGCCGCCTGCTGGTCCAGCACCAGGTTCTCGTAGAGATAGGAGGTCGTGCCGCCACCGAGAAGCTGCGCCAGCATGACCAGCGCCGCCGCCTCGCGCTGCTGGCCGGGATCGCGTTCCGGGGCCAGGTAGGTGCGGTTGACGTAGGGTTGCGCGACGCGGGCATCGCGGAAGACCACGCGGCGCTCGGCGATCTGCGGCGGTTCGGCGGGGCGGATCCGTTCGGCCGGCAGGTCGAGGTTGGGAGGGATCACGCCGTAGTAGGTCTCGGCGAGGATCTTCACCTGCGCGGGATCGACATCGCCGGCGACGATCAGGATCGCATTGTTGGGGGCGTAGTAACGCTCATACCAGGCATTGGCCTCGTCGAGGCCCAGCTGTTCCATCTCGTGGCGCCAGCCGATCACCGGGATGCCGTAGGGGTGGTTGAGGTACTGCGCCGCGCGCATCTGCTCGTTGAACAGGGCGCCGGGCTGGCTGTCGGTGCGCTGAGAGCGCTCTTCCAGGATCACGTCGCGTTCGGTGGCGATGTCGTCTTCGGTCAGCGCGAGATTCTGCATCCGGTCGCTTTCCATCCGCATCATCAGCTCGAGCCGGTCGGCGGCGACGCGCTGGTGATAGGCGGTCTGGTCCTGGCTGGTGAAGGCATTGTCGGTGCCGCCATTGGCCGCCACGGTCGAGGACAGCTCGCCCGAGGCCATGGTGTCGGTGGCCTTGAACATCAGGTGTTCGAGGAAATGCGCGATGCCCGAAACGCCGGGCTCTTCGTCCGCCGCGCCGGCGCGATACCAGACCATGTGGACGACCACGGGGGCGCGGTGGTCTTCGACGACGACGACCTGCATGCCGTTGTCCAGGGTGAAATCCGTGACCTGGTCGCTGGCGCCCTGCGCCGAGACCTGGGTGGCGAGACAGGATGTGGTCAGGGCCAGGGTCAGCGCCCCGGCGGCGAGCCTGTTCAGCATGCGCCCTCCTCTCAGTTCCGATGCCCGGAAGATACCCCGACGGGCCCCGACGACAAGCCGTGCCGCGGCCTTTCACCCCGAAGTGACGGGACGCGAGCGATCCCCCGCCGCCTGCGCGCAGGCTGCGCCAGTCCTGGCTAATGTCAGGTTAACAAACCAGTGTCAGCTTGGCCGAAGAGACCGCGCCGCAGCTCGGGTCAGGCGATCAGTTGACCGGCGGATAGCTGGGCACCTGATACCCGCGGCGCACCCATTGCTGGGCGACGAGGCGCGGGTCGATCGACTGCTCTTCGTAGACGCGGTAGTACTGGTCCAGCTTGAAGGGCCGCAGGTTGTTGAACCGGGCGCGACGACGGCGGAAGTCCGCATCCTCGGCGGCCAGGGTGGCGCGAATCTGCGGATCGACGCCGGCACGGGAGGCATAGGTCACGAGGCCACCGTCAGCGGCGCCGACACCGTTGTCTTCCAGGGCCGAGGCGCGGCCACCAAGCGCGGCGACCGCATCGCCCTTGGGCTGCGGATCGACCAGGTTGGTGCCACCGGGTGTCGGCGTGGGCAGTTCGGCATAGCTGGCAGGGGTTTCCAGCTGCTTCGTGGGCACCACGTCGAATTCTTCCGGACCGGCCCCCGAGGCCGCGAAGTAGCGCAGCTTGCCGTTGCCCTGGCTGCAGGCGGCCAGCGCACAGATGGACAGAACGATTGCTCCCCGAGCCAAATTCATCGCGATACTCCTTGGCATTGACCGAGGCTTAGCCGATTGGAGGACCGAGGTCACGCCTCTTTCTCTGCCGGAAGGAAGACCAGCGCCGCCGCTCCGAGGAAGATCGCCACATCGGCGATGTTGAACGCATAGGGGTTGTCGATGCCGCAGCAGGTGACATTGGCGAAATCCGCCACCGCCCCGTAGAGCACCCGGTCCACCACATTGCCGAGCGCGCCGCCGACCACCAGGCCCGCGGCGATCAGCCCGGCCCGGCGCGGCGTCTCGCGGCGCACCCACCAGAGCACCCCGGCGCAGATCACCAGCGCCAGGGCGATGAGGATCCAGCGGGTGTTGGCATTGCCGACCCCCGAGAAGAGGCCGAAGTTGATGCCCTCGTTCCAGGCCATGCGGAACCGCAGGAAACCGTCGATCACGACGATCTCCATCCGGTGGCCCAGGTCCATGACATGGACCACCAGGAACTTGGTCAGCTGATCGGCCAGGAAGACCCAGAAGCTGGCCCAGAATACGGTCTTCATCCTGCGCGTTCCCTTGCCCGGTTCAGTGACGGAAGTGACGCATGCCGGTCATGACCATGGCCAGACCCGCCTCGTCCGCCGCCGCGATCACCTCGTCGTCGCGCATGCTGCCGCCGGGCTGGATCACGGCCGTGGCACCGGCCTCGGCAGCGGTCAGCAGACCGTCGGCGAAGGGGAAGAAGGCGTCCGAGGCGACGACCGAACCACGGGTCAGCGGCTCTGCGAGGCCCATGGCCTCGGCCATGTCGACGCTCTTGCGGGCGGCGATGCGGCAGCTGTCCACGCGGCTCATCTGGCCCGCGCCGACACCGACGGTGGCGCCGTCCTTGACGTAGACGATGGCGTTGGACTTCACATGCTTGGCGACCTTCCAGGCGAACAGCATGTCGGCCATCTCCTTCTCGGAGGGCTGGCGCCTGGTCACCACCTTCAGGTCATCGAGGTCGATGTGGCCGTTGTCCTTGTCCTGTACCAGGTAACCACCCGAGACCTGCTTGACCATCAGACCGGCGGCAACCGGGTTGGCCAGGCCGTTGGTCAGCAACAGGCGCAGGTTCTTCTTCTTCGCCAGGATCTCCTTGGCCGCATCGTCGGCGCCGGGGGCGATGATGACCTCGGTGAAGATCTGGCTGATCTCTTCCGCCGTCGCCGCATCCAGTGTCGAGTTCAGCGCTATGATGCCCCCGAAGGCAGAGGTCCGGTCGCAGTCGAAGGCGCGCATGTAGGCATCGCGCAGCGTGTCGCCACGGGCCACGCCACAGGGGTTGGCGTGCTTGATGATCGCGCAGGCCGGACCGTTGGCCGGCAGGAACTCCGAGACCAGCTCAAACGCCGCATCGGTGTCGTTGATGTTGTTGTAGGACAGTTCCTTGCCCTGCAACTGCACCGCGTTGGCGACGCCGGGACGGTCCGAGCCATCGGTGTAGAAGGCGGCGGACTGGTGCGGGTTCTCGCCATAGCGCAGGGTCTGGGCCAGGGTTCCGGCGAAGGCGCGGCGGCGCGGCGCGGGCTCTTCCAGGGCGCCGGTCATCCAGGCCGAGACGGCGGCGTCATAGGCGCCGGTGCGGGCATAGGCGGTCAGCGCCAGCTTCTGGCGGAAGGCATAGGAGGTGGACCCGTCGTTGGCCTCAAGCTCGTCCAGCAGCGGCTGGTAGTCATCCACGTCGACGACGACATTGACGAACTTGTGGTTCTTGGCGGCGGCGCGGATCATCGCCGGGCCGCCGATGTCGATGTTCTCGATGCAGGTGTCGTAGTCCGCGCCCTTGGCGACGGTTTCCTCGAAGGGATAGAGGTTGACGATCAGCAGGTCGATCGGGCCGATGCCGTGCTCGTTCATCGCCGCCACGTGGCCGGCGTCATCGCGCAGCGCCAGCAGGCCGCCGTGCACCTTGGGGTGCAGGGTCTTGACCCGGCCGTCCATCATCTCGGGGAAGCCGGTGACATCGGCCACGTCGCGCACCTCAAGGCCCGCCTCGCGCAGCATGCCCGCGCTGCCGCCGGTCGACAGCAGCTCGACCCCACGGTCGGACAGGGCGCGGGCGAGGTCCACCAGCCCGGTCTTGTCGGATACGGAAATCAGCGCGCGGCGGACGGGGTGCAGGGCTTGGGTATCGGTCATCGTGGCTCGGGTCCGGGTTTGTCAGG
>NZ_AFPM01000051.1 GCF_000220565.1 Oceanicola sp. S124
CGGCCAGGCCGCGGCGGATGACCTCCTGGCCCAGAATGCGCGGATAGGTCTCCATCGGCTCTCCGACGGCATTCCACAGGCTGACCGAGGCGACCCCGGCACCGCGCCCCGCCGCGAGGGCGGCGACCATGCCGCCCTGGCTCCAGCCGATGACATGCAGCGGGCCGTAGCCCCTGTCCCGCAGCCAGTCGAGGGCCAGCAGAACGTCCTCGACCTGGGTTTCGAAATCGCTGTCGGCAAAGCTCATCCGGCCGGTGCTGTCGCCCGAGCCCCGACAGTCGATGCGCAGGCTGGTCAGACCGGCCCTCGCCAGATGGCGGGCCGTGCGGGCGAAGACGCCCTCTTCAGCTGCGGGGATCCGCATTTCGTCGCGGCTGCCGGTGAAACCGTGCAGCAGCAGCACCGCCGGTCCCGGGGCCGCAGGTCCGTGCAGGGTGGCCGTGATCGGCTGTCGGGGGGCCGGCAGGGTGACGGTCGTGTCCAAGGACCCTCCGAAGACGGGCGGCGCCGACAGCAGGGCGCAGAGCAGGGGCGGCAGCAGGCGTCGCATGATGGCTGTCCGGGCAATTGCGAAAGGCATGTGAAGGGGGCGGGCCCCGGGGCATTCTAGGGCGGACGGGCCGGCAGCGGAAGCGCCGCCGGGGCGGCAGGGCGCGCGCGCCGGGATCTGGCTCGGACCGGAGGCAAATGCGCGGCAGCAGGACGCATTTTTGCCACTTTCCTCTGTCTGCCCGTTCAACGGGGGCAATGGTCGGCGGATCACCGCCCGGGGCCGCGGGTCGGAGATGGTCCAAAACCTGAAAAAACTTCGGGATCTCACCTTTGGGGCGCGACAATCTATCTGCTGTCGGCGGATCGTTTCCTATACGTCGTCAAGTGCCGCACGGCCATAGGGCAGCCATATTCACCTGCTTATATGGTCTACGGCAAAAGGATCACCTCATGTTGGAGCTCATCTCTGTTGTCGCGCTGGCAGCGATCGGCGTGGCCTTCACCTCCTACCAGGGCGAGCGTGACAGCTCGTCGGTTGAACGCCGTTCGGCGCTGGCGGATGCGGATGAGCAGGTTCAGACGGTGGGAATCTTCGGACATGACGTCGGGCGGCGCCTGCGTGATCGCTTCCGGTTGCTGGGCAGCCGGCACGACCGGCCGGCCCCGATCCCGCGCGAGGACCTCGACGAGGCCGATGCCCTTGCCGCCCGCCTGTCGGCCAGCCTGATGGCCACCGAAGAGACCCCGAGGGGAGAGCGCCGCTATGCACTCGACCCGGATCGCACCGAAGCGCTGATCGCCGAAGCCATGGCCGCAGACGAGGGCTCTGCGGAGGCGGGCAATACCCTGTCCCTGGATCCGTTGGCGGGCCGCTCTGACCTGCGCGCGTCCCTTGACCAGGGCTTCGAAGCGCCGCTGGAAGAGGCCTGGGACTCATCGCTCGAGGCCGCGTCCGAGGGCGTTCAGGACATCCCGGCGGGACTTGCCGGGTTGGATACCGCACCGGTGATCTCGGACTTCGATCCCGAGCGTGACCAGATCGTTCTGGAATACCGCCCCGAAGAGGCCGGCTCGGGTCGTGTCGGCATCCTGACCGACGACAGCCACCCGGGCGCTGCACTGATCACCCTTGGCGGGCGCGTCGTCGCGATTGTCGCTGACGGCGCCGGGCGCGTCTCGGCCCGCCATGTCGAGCTGGTGCAGGAAGGGCCGGGCAAGACCGCCGCCGCCTGAGGCGACGCGACCGGCCGGTTCCCGCAGCGCGGCCCGAGACCTCTTCCCTTCACCGAGCGGATTGCCTTCACCTGCCGGACGCGCGCGCGGGCAGGTCGGCCATTATGGCCTGGCGCTCGGTCTCGCTCATCCCGGCCCAGGCGGCGATCTCGTCCATCGAGCGCAGGCAGCCCGCGCACAGCCCTGTCCCGGAATGGATCACGCAGATATCGACGCAGGGAGAGCTGATGCCGTTGCGGCGCGGGAAGCTGTCGCTCATCCGCGCAGGTGGCGCAGGCGGTCCAGCGCGCCCTGCAGGATGTAGGAGGCGGCCACGTGGTCGATCACCTCGGCCCGGCGGCGGCGCGAGGTGTCCGCTTCGAGCAGGGCGCGTTCGGCAGCGACGGTCGACAGTCGCTCGTCCCAGTAGCTGATCGGCAGGTCGGTCAGTCGCGTCAGGTTGCGGGCGAAGGCGCGGGTCTTCTGGCAGCGCGGCCCCTCCGAGCCATCCATGTTGCGCGGCAGACCCAGCACGATGCCGCAGAGGTCGCGCCTGGCGATGATCGCCAGCAGGGCCTCGGCATCCAGGGTGAACTTCTTGCGCCGGATGGTCTCCAGCGGCGTGGCAACCGACAGCAGCCCGTCCGAGACCGCGACCCCGATGGTCTTTTCCCCGAAGTCGAGCCCGGCAAGGGCACGCATGGGCGGCAGGGCGGCGGCGAAGGTTTCGATATCCTCGTGGATCATTGCGATGCTCCTGCCTGCCGTGCGGCCTCGGCCAGCAGGCCGAGCGCCTCGGCGTCACCGGCGAAGACCTGTTGGGATTCGATGTAGATGGCGCCGGCCCGGTCGGTTTCCCCGAGGACGCCGAGCGCCGCGATCAGCCGCGCCCATTCCGATGCCGAGCCACCCTCGCGGGCCAGCCGGTCGGCCAGACCCTCGACCATGCCGCGCACCATCTGCTGACGGTCCTCGTCGGACAGGTCGGCGGCGGCGTCGATATCCTCGCCCGAGGGGCCGGGCAGGGCGGTGTCGGGCCGGGACGACGCGGCGACGGGGGGCTGGCGATAGTTGATCTCTCCGGCCAGGTCGGCGACCTGGTCGATCTGGGCGCGGATCGGCGGCACCCAGGGGGCTTCCTCGGGGGAAGAGCGCAGCAGCCCGTCCCAGAGCCGGAAGGCGATGTCGGGCCGCCCGGTGCGCGCCATCAGCAGGCCCGAGTAGTAGGTGGCGGTGCCGTTGCGCGGATCCTTGTGCAGAGCGGTCTGCAGCGCCTGCGCCGCCTCGGCCGAGATACGGCCCCCGGCGGCAAGGATCAGCATGTCGGCATAATCGGCATGGTCCTGCCCCGAGGCCCCGGCGCCGGCCAGGTCCAGCACCCGGGCCTGGGCCCGCGCGGCCTCGGCGAAGTTGCCGAGCGCGGATTCGTTGCGCGCCAGCAGGCGCAGGCCGCGGATGTCGTCGGGGCGCTCGGCGACGGCGCCACGCAGCTGCACCATCAGCGCGGCGAAATCCTCGGAGGGGGCGGGCGGAGTGAAGTTGAGCTGCCCGGGAGCGGCCTCGGCCTCGGCCTGGCTGGGCAGGTCGTCCAGCAGATGGCGGGCCTCGGCGATGCGCCCGGCGCGGGGCATGTCGGGATAGCCCGGCTGGCCGAGCCAGAGGTAGAGACCGACGGCCACCGCCGCCAGTCCCAGCCCGACGGCCAGCGACATAACCCGGCCGGGGCCGGCGCCCATCTCCGCCCGGCCGGCAGCGCGGGCGGCGGCATCGGCGGCCAGCAGCCGGCGCGAGACCTCGGTGCGGGTGCGCGCGGCCTCTTCCTCGGGCAGGGCGCCGCGGGCCAGGTCGCGGTCGATCTCGGCCAGTTGGTCGCGATAGATCGCGACATCCAGCGCCTCGGCGGGCTCTGCGCTGCCGCCGCCCTGCATCAGGCTGCGCACCAGCAGCCCGGCGACGGCGAGGGAAAGAATGGCGGAAATCACCCAGAAGAGCATCGGCTGGACCTGTCTAGCGTCGTTCCCCCCGGTCTAACCCGCCCGGTTGCCCGGCAAAAGGGGCAATGGGGGGCGGCGCGCGCCCATGTCGCAAGCGCGGCATATTGCGACGGATTGAGGCGCGGCGTTCCTGGTGTAGGCTCTAGGGTCGGCGGGAAGGTGCCCCTGCAGGTGCCCGTCCCGAATCCTCATCACGAGATCAGCGAGAGGCCGATGAAGAGATACTCCGCCTTTGCCATTGCCCGCGAAGCCGCCCGCCACCACACCGGCTGGCAACGCGCGTGGAAGTCGCCTCAGCCGAAGAAGCACTACGACGTGGTGATCGTCGGGGCCGGGGGGCATGGGCTGGCCACGGCCTATTACCTCGGCAAGAACTTCGGCATCACCAATGTGGCGGTGATCGAGAAGGGCTGGCTGGGCGGCGGCAACACCGGGCGCAACACCACCATCATCCGCTCGAACTACCTGGAAGACGACTCGGCCGCGATCTTCGAGAAGGCGCGGTCGCTCTACGAGACGCTCAGCCAGGACCTGAACTACAACGTGATGTTCAGCCCGCGCGGCGTGATGATGCTGGCCCAGACCGAACACGAGGTGCGCGGCTGGATGCGCACGGCCCATGCCAATGCCCACCAGGGGGTCACCACCGAGTTCATCGGTCCCGAGCGGGTCAAGGAACTGGTGCCGATCATCAACATCGACGGGCCGCGCTACCCGGTGCTGGGGGCGCTCTGGCAGGCGCGCGGCGGCACGGCGCGTCACGACGCGGTGGCCTGGGGCTATGCGCGGGCCTGTTCCGACATGGGCATGGACATCATCCAGAAGTGCGAGGTGACCGGCGTCACCTCCGAGGGCGGCAAGGTCACCGGGGTCGAGACCACCAGGGGCCACATCGGCTGCGGCAAGCTGGGCATCGTCGTGGCGGGCCATTCCGGCGTGCTGGCCGAGATGGCCGGCTTCCGCCTGCCGGTCGAATCCATCGCCCTGCAGGCGCTGGTCAGCGAGCCGATCAAGCCCTGCCTCGACGTGGTGATCATGGCCAACACGGTGCACGGCTACATCAGCCAGTCCGACAAGGGCGAGATGGTGATCGGCGGCGGCACCGACGGCTTCAACAACTACACGCAGCGTGGCTCGTTCCACCATGTCGAAGAGACCGTGCGCGCGCTGGTCGAGACCTTCCCGATGATCTCGCGGCTGAAGATGCTGCGCCAGTGGGGCGGGATCGTCGACATGACCGGGGACCGCTCTCCGATCATCTCGCCCACACCGCTTGGCAATACCTACATCAACTGTGGCTGGGGCACCGGCGGTTTCAAGGCGATCCCCGGCTCGGGCTGGGCAATGGCCGACATGATGGCGAAGGGGACCCCGGGCCCGCTGGCACGGGGCTTCGGGCTGGAGCGCTTCCGCGAGGGCCGCTTCATCGACGAGAGCGTCGCCGCAGGCGTGGCCCATTGAGACCCGGGATGATGTCCCCGGGCCTCATCCGGCGCGACCGCTCACTCGGCGGCAAGCGGCATCTGCTGGGGCAGGCTGGCGGCGTCGATGGCGCGCAGCGCCTCGCGGCGGATGTTGAGCGGCGCGTGATGCGTCCGGCCAAGCCGGCGGATCAGCTGCTGCGGATCCCCGTCGCGGGGCAGGCGGGCGATGGCCACGCCGTGGAAGCCCTCGCGCAGCGCGGCGGCAAAGTCTGTACCCCTCGGCACTCGGGCAAGGCAGTCGCTGTGCCCGAAGCCCAGGGGGCGCAACCCGCCCGGGCCGCGGCCCAGCAGGACATAGAGGCCGGGGCTCTCCGGCAGGCCGTCGAGCCCGTCCAGAAGCGTGAAGCACTGGCTGCCGGCGCCGGTGGCATGGGGCTCGATGGGGAAGTCGATGGTCTCGGTCATGGGGCAGAGTCTCCGTCGCGGGTCCGCAGGCCTGCGGGGCCTGTCCCGATGGTAACGCAAAATCTTGTGGTTCCGTTAACGCTAAGCCACCGGGCTTGGGGTGTTTCCGGGGAAGTTTCGCGGGGTACGCCCGATTTGCATGCAGAACGCACGGAAACCGCCTCGGGTTCCCTTGCGGCATCCGTCCCGGCGATGCTCTGCCCGGCCGCCGGGAACCAGCCGGCGACATCCCGCGTTTCCCTTTCGATCTGTGGATTTGAAAAGGAAACGAAATGGCTGAGAAATCCGGCAACACTGGCATGGCCTTCATCCTGGGCGCGGTCGTCGTCGTCCTGGCAGGTGTCATCTGGTACGTCTCGACCGGCGGCGACGTGCCTGCCGCAGACGAACCCGAAATCCAGATCGACCTGCCCGACGGCGGCTGACTCCCGGCCCCTCACCGTGCTTTTCGCCCGGGCACCCAAGGTGCCCGGTGCGGCCCGATCCCAAGGCCGTCGGCTCTGTCCGCGCGGCCTCTTTTCATGTCTGACACCCGGGGCCCGCGCCCCGCATCATCCCGTTGGAGGCCGCGATGCTGCTGCTTGAATGTCCCTGTTGCGGAGTCCGGGGCGAAGAGACCGAATTCCACTGCGGCGGCGAAGCCCATATCACCCGCGAGGGGCCGGCCTCGGACGACGCGGCCTTCGAACACTACATGTTCGAGCGGGTGAACCCGCGCGGCGTCCACTTCGAGCGCTGGCGCCACGTGGCGGGCTGCGGCAAGTGGTTCCACGCCGCCCGCGATACCATGACCCTCGAGGTCTGGGGCACCTATCCGGCGCAGACCTCCCGGCCGCCGGAAGAGCTGCTGGAAAAGATCCGGGCTGCGCGTCCGGGGTTCAAATGGCGCGATATCGCGTGAGCCGCTTCGGCATGATGACGAAAGGAGCAGGGGCGCAATGAGCAGCAGGCTTGCGAAAGGCGGACGTCTGATCGACCGCGGCGCGATGCGCACATTCACCTTCAACGGTCGGGCGATGAAGGGCTACGAGGGCGATACGCTCGCCTCGGCCCTGCTGGCCAATGACCAGGTGATGATGGGGCGCAGCTTCAAGTATCACCGGCCGCGCGGCGTCGTTGCCGCCGGTGCGGAAGAGCCCAATGCCCTGATGGGCATCGGCACCGATGGCCGGTTCGAGCCGAACCAGCGTGCCACCACGCAGGAACTGTTCGACGGGCTGAGTGCCGAGAGCCAGAACCACTGGCCCAGCCTGGACTTCGACGTCGGCGCGGTGAACGCGAAACTGTCGCGTTTCTTCCCGGCGGGCTTCTATTACAAGACCTTCCTCTGGCCGCGCA
>NZ_AFPM01000050.1 GCF_000220565.1 Oceanicola sp. S124
CTTTCAGCCTGGTGATGATGCGGGACGGGACCCGGCAGGGCGGCCTCCTTTCGCAGTGAGAGCGTGCAGGCTCTCAACTCGGAAGGAGGCCGCCCCGATGTCACGACCTGCTGCATCACCAGGCTGAAAGTACTCAAATGTCTGCCTGCCCGCCTGACCCGATGCCCGTTGGCCGCGCCGTCGGCTGACACAAGCGTAGGGTGGGTGACAACCCACCTCTCGCCGCGTCAGAGATAGCGCCCGCCGCGCTGGATCACCTCGATCTCGTAGCCGTCGGGATCGGTGATGAAGAAGAACTTCGCCACGAAGCGCCCCTCGGGAGCGAATTCGACGATCTTGCGCGGGGCAAGGCCGGCGGCCCGCAGACGGGCGTGCTCGGTCTCGAGATCGGCGACCGACACCGCAAGGTGGCCATAGCCGTTGCCGAGGTCATAGGGCTCGGACTGGCCCTTGTTCACCGTCAGCTCCAGCTCGAAGCCGGTTTCGTCGTTGCTCAGGTAGATCAGGGTGAAGCTCTCGAAGTCCAGCCGCTCGGCGACGCTCAGGCCGAAGGCGGTTTCGTAGAAGGACAGGGCGCGGGCCTCGTCCAGCACGCGGATCATGGAATGGATCATCTTGGCCATCGGGCTCTCCTTTGCTGTTGCGCCAAGGCCTAGCGGCTTGGCATCGGCGACGGAAGGGCTGGCACGCTTGCCAGCCCCTTCGCTTGGCTGGTAGATGCCAGCACGCCCGAAATCCAGCCCAGCCCGGCGGTGCCATGCCCGAACCCGATTTCATCGAAGTCACCGTGCTGAAGCGCGATCCCTTCTCCGAGACGCTCTCGGGGCATTTCGCCGATGCGCCCGAGCGCCGGCTGGCCTTCCGCCGCCTCGACCGCCTGCCGCTCTGGTCGCGTCCCATCGCCCAGATGCTGGCCCGGCGCGAGATCCGGGGTCTGGCCGCCGTGCAGGGGATCGAGGGTTGCCCCGAGCTGCTGCGCGCCGACCGGCGCGGGCTGATCCGGGTCTGGTCCGAGGGCACGCCCTTGCAGCTGGCCCGTCCTGCCGAGGCCTTCTTCTACCGTGACGCCAGGCGGCTTCTGCGCGAGATGCGCCGTCGTGGGGTCACCCACAACGACATCGCCAAGCCGCAGAACTGGCTGATGCGTCCCGATGGCGGGGCGGCGGTGATCGACTTCCAGCTGGCCTCGGTGCATCGCTTCCGGGGGCCCCTGTTCCGCACCATGGCGCGCGAGGACCTGCGCCACCTGCTGAAGCAGAAGCGCGCCTATGCGCCCCATCTGCTGACCCCCGCCGAACGCGCCATGCTGGCCCGCAAGGCCCTGCCGACGCGGATCTGGATGGCCACGGGCAAGCGGCTCTACAACTTCGTCACCCGTCGCCTGCTGGACTGGTCCGATGGCGAGGGCACCGAGGACCGGATCGAGCGCAATGCTCCGAAGATCGCCGAGGCGCTGGCCGGTGCGCCTGTCTCAGCCCATTTCGTCACCACCTATGCCGTGCCGGGGCGCGGCACCGGGCTTTATACCTTCGCCGAGACCGCCCTAGGCCCGGCCGAGCTGCGCGCGCTGCTGCCCGAACAGCTCTCGGAGAAGGTCCAGCCCTGCGCCGCCCTGCCGCGCGACGCGGAGGGCGCCCTGCGCATCGACCTGCTGGCCCTCATCGCCGCCAACCGGCTGGACGAGATCGAGGCGATTCGCCTGCGCGAGCCCGGGCTGGCCCCCGCGATCGACGCGCTGATGGCCGGGCGGCAGAACCTGACCGACCGTATCCTGAAGACGTAGCCCGCCCGGGAGGCGGGCTCAGAACGGCGCCTTGGCGCGGAACTTCATGCCGGTGCCGCCGTCAGGATGCAGCAGCCGCAGCTCTTCGGCGTGCAGCATCAGGCGGGGGAAGTCGCGCGCCGCGCCCTCGGCGTAGAAGGGATCACCCAGGATCGGGTGGCCAAGCGCCTGCATGTGCACCCGCAGCTGATGCGAGCGCCCGGTCTGGGGAAACAGCCGCACCCGGGTCTCTCCCTCTGCGTAGCGATGCACCTTCCAGTCGGTGACGGCGGGCTTGCCGTTCTCATGGTCGACCATCTGCTTCGGGCGGTTCGGCCAGTCGACGATCAGCGGCAGGTCGACGGTGCCGGTCTTGGGCTCAAGCTTGCCCTCAACCCGCGCCACGTAGGTCTTCTTCACCCGCCGGTGTTCGAATTGCAGCCCGAGGTGGCGCTGTGCATGGGGTGTCATGGCGAAGACCATCACCCCCGAGGTGTCCCGGTCCAGCCGGTGCACCAGCAGCGCCATCGGGAAGGCCGTCTGGACCCGCGAGAGCAGGCAATCGGCCAGGTGGTCCCCCCGCCCCGGCACCGACAACAGGCCCGAGGGCTTGTCGACGATCAGGATCTCGTGGTCCTCGTGGATCACCGCCAGCGGCACGTCGGGCGGCTGGTAGTCGTCGGGCGGCAGGGTCGAGGGCGGGTGCTGGGGGGTATCGCTCATGGGCCACAGATAGCCTGATATGGCGCGCCGGTCGAGGGGCGGCCTCAGCCGCCGAAGACCTCCGACAGGATCGCCGAGAGCGCCCTGTCGTCGTCTTCGGTGAAGGCGGCGGGCTGGTCGCTGTCGATATCCAGCACGGCGATCACCGCTCCGGCACGGTTGCGCACCGGGATCACGATCTCGGAACGGGTCGAGGAGGCACAGGCGATATGGCCGGGGAAGGCGTCGACATCGTCGACCAGCTGGGTCTCGCCGGAACGGGCCGCCGCGCCGCAGACCCCGCGCGAGAAGGGGATCTGCAGGCAGCCGTGCCCGCCCTGGTAGGGGCCGATCTTCAGCAGCCCGGGCTCGGTCACCCGGTAGAAGCCGGTCCAGTCGAAGCGGGGATCGCTGTGGTGGATCTCGCAGGCCAGGGTCGCCATCAGGGCGACCTCGTCGGTTTCGCCCTCGGTGAGGGAGCGGATGGTGGCGGCGAGGGAGGCGTAATCGGGGCATGTCGGGTCTTTCGGTAAGGAGGG
>NZ_AFPM01000049.1 GCF_000220565.1 Oceanicola sp. S124
CGGTGAGCGGTGAGCGGTGAGCGGTGAGCGGTGAGCGGTGAGCGGTGAGCGGTGAGCGGTGAGCGGTGAGCGGTGAGCGGTGAGCGGGCGTGCCTACGGTCCGTCCGTCTGGCAAGCGGAGTTTCCGCCCTGCCGAAGCGCCGTCGGGGCGGAGGCCTCAGAAGCGATCCAGCAGACGGCGCAGGTAGTCCCGTTCGTCGGCGGTTCGGGCATTCTCGCCCGAGCGGCGGCGGATCTCGTCCAGCAGGTCCTGCGCACGGCGGCGGATTTCCTCATCGCTCAGCATTTCGCGCTCATTGCCCAGTGCGCCGTTGGTGCCCGCGTTGCGGCCCAGCGGATCATTGCGCTGACCGGGGGTGTCGCCCTCGGCCTCGCCCTGCTCGCCGGCCATCTGACGATCCTGCTGCGCCATCGCCTCGCCGAGATTGCGCATGCCCTCGCGCAGCGCGTCCATGGCGCGGGACTGCTGGTCGATGGCCTCGGCCAGATCGCCCTCGCGCAGGGCCTCCTCGGCACCACCCATGGCACGATCCGCATCGTTCAGGGCCTCGCGCGCGGCGCGCCCGGCCTCGGTTCCGGCACCGGGAAGGTTGCCGCGCTGGCGATCCAGTTCGTTGCGAAGCGCGCGCTGGCGTTCCGCCAGCCCTTCGGCATCGGGCGCGGATTGATCGCCGCCCTGGCCCTGAGATCCGCCCTGCTGCTGGCCTTCGCCCTGCTGACCCTGCTGGCCCTCGCCTTGCTGCTGCCCTTGCTCCTGCCCTTGCTCCTGGCCCTGCTGCTGGCCGGGCCGTCCATCGGGATTGAACTGGTCCTGCAGGTCGCGGAAGGCATCGTCGGAGAGCTGCTGCTGGTTGCGCAGCGTCTCGCCCAGCCCCTCCATCGCCTGCTGGCCGGGGCTCTGCTGGCCCTCGCCACCCTGCCCCTCGGTCATCTGCATGTTCTCAAGCAGTTGCTGCAGCTCTTCCAGCGCCTGTTGAGCCTCGGCCATGCGGCCCTGCTCCATCAACTCCTGGATGCGGTCCATCATGCGCTGGATGTCATCCTGGGTCATGCGCATGGCGTTTTCCATGTCCTGCTGACCTTGCTGCTGGCCCTGTTGCTGCCCTTGTTCGCGGGCCTGCTGCTGCGCCAGCTGACGCATGTAATCCTGCGTGGCGTCGCGCAATTCCTGCATCAGGCGCGCGATCTCCTGGTCCGACGCGCCGTTGCGCATCGCCTCTTCCAGCCGCTGCTTCGCACGTTCCATGCGGGCACGGGCATCGGCCAGGTCGCCCTCTTCGATCTCGAGAGCCATGTCCCAAAGCGCCTGCGTCACCTCGGCGACCTGATCGTCGGACAGCGGGCGGAACCGCTGGATGGTCTCGACCCTGCGCACCAGCCGGTCCAACCGCATTGCAAGCGTCTCGCTGGGGAAAAGCCCCTCGCCATGCCAGCGCACCGCGCGCAGTACCTGCGTCACCCGATGCGCATTGTCGCGGTTCCATAGCAGGTCGCGGCGCATCTCGATAAGCGTCGCGGCCAGCGGATCGAAGAACCGCCGCGCGTCGAGCAGCATGTCATAGCCCTCGCTGCGCCCCGACTGGCCAAGGGCATCCTCGACCGTCAGCGACACCGTCACCGGCAAGTTGGCCCAGGGGTGTTCAGAGAAATTCTCGACCAGCGCCTCGGTGAACTCGGCGCGCGAGCCGGAAAGCGGCAGCGGCAGCGCGATCTCGATCGGCGCGCGCGGCTCGGGCGCAGGGGCCAGGCCGTAGCGCCGGTCCACCGCGTCCAGATCAAGCGAAATCAGCGCCTTGCCGGTCACCACGCCATAGTCGTCGCGGGCCGAGAAGGGCATGGTCAGCTGGCCTTCGACATCCGCCTCGGCCGGCCCGTCGATGGTGACCGAGGGCGCGCGGTCAGGGATCAGCGCCACGCGCCATTCGCGCCCGCCCGGGCCTTCGACCGCCAGCCGCCCTTCCTGGCGGATGGTGAAATCCTGGGCAGGGGCGGTGGCGGAAGGCAGCTCACCCACCCGGCCCGAGACCGTTTCGGCCAGTTCCAGCCGCCCTTCGGGGCCATAGAATCGCATCGTCACCAGCGCGCCCTGCGGCGCATTCAGCACCTCGCCGGTGATGTCGCCGAGGTAGATCGTCGGCAGTCCGGTGTGCAGCGGTGGCTCCACCCAGCCCTCCCACGAGGGGCCGATGGCGGCCTGGGCGGCGCCGGGCAGGGCATCGCCCAGATCGCCGACACGCCAGATCGAGCCGAAAAGACCGCCGACCAGCAGCAGCAGAAGCGCCACGTAGCGCAGCCCGAAGGCATCGCGTTGCGAGAGCGTCAGATCCGGTTTCGGCGCCTTCGCCGAGGCCGCCCGCGCCGCCATCCTGTCGCGGTGCGCGGCCCAGAGAGCGGCCGAGCCCGGGTCATTCCCGCCCAGCACCTGATCGTCACGAAGTGTCTGTAATGGCTGGCCTTTCAGCGTTCCGTCGAGGCGGCGGAACGCCTCGTTCCGGGTCGGCCAGCGGAAGCGCCAGAGCCCGTGACCAAGCAACGCCAGTGCGGCAATGCTGCAGAGCGCACCAAGCCCCCAGAGCATCTCGGTCGAGAGGATCCCGACCACGCCGAGCATCAGCGCGGCCAGCACCAGAAGCCCCAGCGTCCAGAGCGGCCAGAAGGCACGGACCACGCGTTCCGAGAGCAGCCCTGCCCGGGTCAGGAAAAGCGGCCAGCGAAGGCGGCGCAGCGTCTGGGTATATCGCGTCTGGTCAGCCATGCTCCGTCCCGTGCGGGCAGCGCGGGGATCGCGCTACATCCACCCGGGTAGCGTATCGCGGTTAATGATTTCCTCATAGGAGGGTCTGGAACGGATGACGGCGAATTGATCCCCATGCACCAGCACCTCGGGAATGAGGGGGCGGGTGTTGTATTCACTGGCCATCACCGCGCCATAGGCCCCGGCCGAGCGGAAAGCCACGAGGTCGTCGGCCTTCAGCACGGGCATGTTGCGCCCCTTGGCGAAGGTATCGCCGGTCTCGCAGACCGGGCCGACGATGTCGTAGGGGCTCTGCTCGGCGCCCGGAGCGGGCTCGACCAGCGGCACGATATCGTGGTGCGCCTCGTACATGGCCGGGCGGATCAGGTCGTTCATCGCCCCGTCGAGGATCAGGAAGTTCCGCCCCTCGCCTTCCTTAACGTAGATCACCTTGGACAGCATGATCCCGGCATTGCCGGCGATCAGGCGGCCCGGTTCGATCTCGATCTCGCAACCCGTGTCGCCCAGCACCTCGCGCACCAGCGCGCCGTATTCCACCGGCAGCGGCGGCGCCGAGTTGCCCCGGTCGTAGGGAATGCCCAGCCCGCCGCCGAGGTCGAGGCGGATGATATCATGGCCCTGATCGCGCAGGACCTGCGTCAGTTCCTTCACCTTGGTGAAGGCCTGGCGATAGGGCTCGAGGTCGGTCAGCTGAGAGCCGATGTGCACGTCGATCCCGACCGCCTTCAGCCCCTTCATCTGCGCGATGCGGCCATAGACCTCGGGCGCGCGGGAGATCGGGATGCCGAACTTGTTCTCGCTCTTGCCGGTGGCGATCTTGGCGTGGGTTTTCGCGTCGACGTCGGGGTTTACGCGGACAGTGACAGGGGCGACGACACCCAGCGACAGGGCCACTTCGTTCAGCGCCTCCATCTCGGGTTCGCTTTCCAGGTTGAACTGGCGCACGCCGCCCTTCAGAGCCGCGGTCATCTCTTCGCGGGTCTTGCCGACGCCCGAAAAGACGATCTTGTCGCCTGGCACGCCCGCGGCGATGGCACGGGCGTATTCCCCGCCCGAAACCACGTCCATGCCCGCCCCGAGGCTGGCCATCAGCTTCAGGATCGCCTGGTTGCTGGCCGCCTTCATGGCGTAGCAGACAAGGTGATCCATGCCCGACAGCGCCTCGTCGAAGAGGCGGAAATGCCGGGTCAGGGTGGCGGTGGAATAGACGTAGCAGGGCGTGCCGACCTCGGCCGCGATCTCGCTCAGGGGGACGTCTTCGGCATGCAGCATGCCGTCACGGTAGAGAAAGTGATCCATGGGTCCCTCCTTGAGTCGGGGTCAGCGGCGCGGCCCGCGCCGGAATCGGCCTTACACCCTGCGAGAGCGCAGGAAAAGATAGAGCGGCAGGCCGCAGCTCACGCCGATGCAGAAGGTGGCCGGAATGGCCAGAAGGCCGATGCGGTCGCGGCGGGGCAGGCACTCGGCCAGGACCCAGGCGGTCAGCGCGATGGCCGAGATCACCAGATCCCAGAACAGCGCGGAACTGGCCCAACCGGACCGCCAGGCGGCGATCAGCCCGGTCAGGCTGATGCCGTTCTCGGCAAACCATTGGAAGATCAGTGCCAGCGGATGCAGGCTGCCCCAGACCGCGAGGGCCAGAAAGAGAATGCGCAGCGGAGCCATGCCTTCAGGCCTCGGCCTGGGAGCCATAGAGCGTTTCGCCCGAGACCCCGATGCCGGTGGTCTCGGCGCCAGAGCGGTCGATGCCGGCGCCGGGCCAGGCGGCCCCGCCGGGCGGTTGCGGCGCGCCATCGACACCACAGCCTGCCAGCAAGGCGATCAGCCCCGCCAGCGCGGCCAGTTTCAGTCCAGACGTGCTTGCCATGCCGCCACCTGCTTGCGAACCTGTTCGGGCGCGGTGCCCCCGAAAGACATACGGGAGGCCACCGAGTTATGCACCCCCAGAACCGAATAGACCTCCTGGTTGATGCGCGGCTCGACGCCCTGCATCTCGGCCATCGACAGATCCTGAAGATCGCAACCCTTGCCCTCGGCCAGGGCCACCAGCGAGCCGGTGACATGGTGGGCATCGCGGAAGGGCATGCCCAGCACCCGCACCAGCCAGTCCGCAAGGTCCGTGGCGGTCGAGAAGCCGGCACCGGCGGCAGCTTCCAGCGCGGGAACATTGGCCTTCATGTCGCTGACCATGCCGGTCATCGCGGCCAGCGCCAGCATCAGGTTGTCGGCGGCGTCGAAGACCTGTTCCTTGTCTTCCTGCATGTCCTTGGAATAGGCCAGCGGCAGGCCCTTCATCACGGTCATCAGCGCGACATTGGCCCCGAAGATCCGGCCGATCTTGGCACGGATCAGCTCTGCCGCGTCGGGGTTCTTCTTCTGCGGCATGATCGACGAGCCGGTGGAGAAACGGTCGCTCAGCACGACGAAGCGGAACTGGGCCGAGGACCAGATCACCAGCTCTTCGGCAAAGCGGCTGAGGTGCATGGCGCAGATCGAGGCGGCGCCAAGGAATTCCAGCGCGAAGTCGCGGTCCGACACGGCATCCAGCGAGTTGGCCATCGGCCGGTCGAAGCCAAGCGCCTTGGCGGTCATCTCGCGGTCCAGCGGGAAGGAGGTCCCGGCCAGGGCAGCCGCGCCGAGGGGGGATTCGTTCATCCGGGCGCGGGCATCGGTGAACCGGCCCAGGTCGCGGCTGAACATCTCGACATAGGCCAGCATGTGATGGCCCCAGGTGACGGGCTGGGCGGTCTGCAGGTGGGTGAAGCCGGGCATGACCCACTCGGCGCCCGCCTCGGCCTGCACCAGCAGCGCCTTGATCAGCGCCTGAAGCCCGCCGATGGCCGCATCGGCCTGATCACGGACCCAGAGGCGGAAGTCGGTCGCCACCTGGTCATTGCGCGAGCGCCCGGTGTGCAGGCGGCCTGCGGGCTCGCCGATGATCTCCTTCAGGCGCGCTTCCACGTTCATGTGGATGTCTTCCAGCGCGGTCGAGAACTGGAACGTCCCGCCCTCGATCTCTGACAAAACGGTGAGGAGGCCTTCCCGAATGGCCTCGGCATCTTTATCCGTGATGATGCCCTGCGCGGCGAGCATGGCGGCATGGGCGCGCGAGCCCTCGATGTCCTGTCGGGCCAGACGTTTGTCGAAACCGATCGAGGCGTTGATCGCCTCCATGATCGCATCGGGGCCTTCGGCGAAACGGCCGCCCCACATCTGGTTCGCTTGGCTATCGGTCATCGGGACCCTCGGAGGAAAGATGAGAAAATTACTGTCCGCGCTGGTTTATACCGCAGCCCTGCTGGGCGCAATCTCTGGTCCCGTTCAGGCCGCGCCCGACGGCATCGAAGAGCTGCTGACCGGTGAAATGCGCAAGCTGCAGGTGCTTGAGGACCCGAAGGCCCTTGATACCGGCCTTCTGTGGGAGGACGGCGGCGGGACCGCCAGCCTTGGCGACTACGCGGGCAAATGGGTGGTGCTGAACTTCTGGGCCGTCTGGTGCGCCCCCTGCCGGGAAGAGATGCCGACGCTGGCCGCCCTGCAGGCCGCGCGCGAAGGCGAGGATTTCGCCGTGGTGACGCTGGCCTCGGGCCCCAATGCCCCCGAGAAGGTCGCGCAGTTCCTCGAAGAAGAGGGCGCCGCCGCCCTGCCCCATTTCCGCGATCCGAAAAGCGCCCAGGCCCGGGGCGCCGCCGTCTTCGGCCTGCCCGTCACCCTGATCGTCGATCCAGAGGGCCGCGAGGTCGCGCGGCTGATCGGTGGCGCCGACTGGAACGCGGAAGAGGCCCACGCGGTCTACGACGCCTTCATGGCCGAGGGCTCCTAGAGCCCTCTCGCCAGCTCGGTGATCACCTCGAAGGCGGTGTCGGCATCGGCTTCGGTCATTTCGAAGCTGCCCGCCTGGAAACGGATCACCAGCCGCCCCGCGACGCGGGTCTGGGTCAGGTAGATCCGCCCGTCGGCATTGATCGCCTCGAGCAGCTTCAGGGTATGGGCCTCTGCATCCGCCCCCTCGGGCGCGACGGGGCGGAACGAAAGAGCGACAGGAAGGGCTCCGTCACGATCTCGAAGCCCGG
>NZ_AFPM01000048.1 GCF_000220565.1 Oceanicola sp. S124
TTGCGCAAGCGGCGGGTGGTGTCGGCCGCATGTCGCGAGCGAGACGCCCCAAGTCCGAACGGCAAGCGGCTGCCGGTCTCAGGTCGCTTCAGCACCGTCAGGGTCAGCGTCTTGTCGCGCAAACCCGCGCGGCCGAGATGCGCGTGCCATCGTTCGTCGACGGCAGCCGCAAACCCTTCGCCCGGAACGGGCGGCAGGGTCACATCGACCGCTTTCGACACCTTGTGCAGGTAGAAGGAGAACTCGGTCCCCACCTGCGCGACGATGCCCGCAAGCAGCGCACCGATCCGGTCGAGATGGGCGTCCTCGCTCGTGGTGCTGTTCACCCCTTCGAGGCGGATGCACTGCATCAGTTCGTTGCCGCGTGTCCGGATCGTTCGGTCGTTCACGAGGCTCACATAAGGCAGCATCATTGAGAGCCGCTTCTCGCCCTTGACCCATGCCGGCAGCGCGGTCAGCGGATCGATGGCGTTCTCAACCTCATCGGCAAGTCCATCACGGGGCATAGCTGTCGCCTCCGTGCAGCTTGCGGTTCGTGGTCGGCGGGGTTTCCTGCAGGGTGATCACCAGGACATCGAGGAAGTTCGGATCCCAGTCCGCGGCCTTCCAGAGCGCCGGCCAGGCCAGCCCCGCGAACACAGCCACCACCCAGCTCTGCACCCAGAGGAACAGAAGCGTCGAGCCGAAGAGCCAGACCATGGCGTACATGATCGGCAAGCCCATCAGCTTGGGTGGCCTGAGAAGACCGATGAACACGTGGGACTGGTCAGCCATGGATGGAGCTCAGGTTGTCCAGATGGCGGCGACGATGGTGGGTGCTGCGGCGATGCCGGCGATTGCAACCACGACCCAGAGCGCCTGACGAAAGTCGAGGATGCCAAAGAGCCAGGAAAGGAACACCCCGATCAGTGCGAGCGTGCCAATCACGATCCCCAAGGGACCGGTGATCGCATCGACAATTCCTTGAAGCAGGGTCTGTACCGGCGAGAGGTCGATGCTCTGTGCAAGCGCTGGACCCGCCAGCATGATAAGGGCCATCGCGCTGAGCGCGACGATCGAAGGTCTCGATGTCATGAAAGATCTCCTCTGAGCCGCTCAAACACGGCGGTCACACGGGCCACATGCCCTTGGGTTTCGCGGAAAGGGGGAATGCCGCCGTGGCGCGTGACCGCCTCCGGACCAGCGTTGTAGGCCGCAAGGGCCAGAGAGCCTTCGCCGAACTGGTCGAGCATCATCAGCAAGTAGCGGGCTGATCCGTCGAGGTTCTGCGCAATGTCATGTGGGTCCACGCCGAGGTCGCGGGCGGTATCCGGCATAAGCTGGCCAAGGCCTATGGCACCGACAGGGCTACGTGCAGCCGGATTGTATGCGCTCTCGACTTCGATATTGGCCCGGTAAAGGAGCGCCCAATCAGTGACTGAAAGCCCTGCGCGACGCAGCGCACCATGCCCGGCATACCGCAGAGCCGTGGTCTCGATCGCATGGAGGATTTCTGGGGTGGCGCGGGCGGCGGATCGAGCCGGGATCGCTGTCTCGCTCGTTGCGTCAGGAACGCGAGGTTCTGCGAAGAGAAAAAGGCGCCCGTTTGCCTCTTGAGAAGTGGAAATCAATTGGCCGTCTGGGCCAACCGAAAAGATGAAACCGTCGGCCAGGGCCGGGGGCGCGGAACAAACGCCTGTACCCAAAGCAACGACGAGCGCAGTCGCGCGGTCAGCTGCCTTTGACCGGAGGCGCGGCGTGGCGCTCGCGGCCACCTTCTTCAAGTGGGATGCTAGCGGTCGTACAGCCCATGTCGGCCAGGAAACTGACAAGGCCAACGATGGTTTTGAAGTCGCGGAGCTTGAGGACGCTTCGGCTGGTGACGAGCATCTTATCGTCACGCCCATCAGTGGCGACGGCGCGGATGACCCACGAGCCGTACCAGCTGTTATGGCGCTTCTCTGCTCTCTCCTTGCAGACCACCTCAATGAGGTAGCCCTCGGCGAGCAAGCCGCGCAGTCCGTCTTCTGTAACCACATTCGGGGCTTCTTCTATCATGGCCTTCCCTTGGGTCCTTGTTCTGCCTGGGTGCAGTATCAGGCCCACGGGGTCGCAACACCGTGAGCGATACAAAACAACATTAATGATAGCAAGACAATAATAGCGTGTTGACGAAGTTCGCCTTGCTCCGATAACGGTGATAGCCGACAGAATGATAATCTTAAAGGCGGCAAAGGAGTTTTGCCCTGCGCTTGTTTATTGCGCCCAACGCACCGTTGCTGTTCGCGTTCCTGCTTGGAAGCATGCCGGTAGCCGCAGCGGCGGACTGCGTGCCTCCCGAACGACCGTTCTTGCCTCAGTCGCAAGACGACATTCGAGAATATGCCGATCTGCTGCGTTCCGATTTCGAGGGCTACATCGCTGACATCCAGGAATACTTCCGCTGTCTTGATGCCGAGCGCCAACGCGCGTTTCAGGAGGCGCGCGAGGTCAGTGAGGACTATGGAAGACTGGTCGAGCTATTGGATTGAGGAAACGCATGGCTTAGCCGCCGTCGAGATCCTCGTAGTAGACGAGCGCGGGCATGTTGCGGCGCTGGTGCACGATGCGCAGGATGACTGCCGCACCATCCGTCGCATCGAGCCGCTTGTAGAATATCACGTGACGCTGGCAGTTGACGGACCGCATCCCCGGGACAAAGAGACTCCTGTCCCGGCCCGCGTCGGGATCGCCAGTGATCCGCTCGAAGGCGGTGACCAACTGACGGTAATAGGCGAGCCATTGGTCCCTGCCCCAAGTTTCGACGGTGTAGGCACGGATCTCTTCAAGGTCGGCTCTGGCCCGACCGGAAAGTCGAATGGTCATGCGGGTCAGCGATCAAACGCATCCGGTTCGAAGGCTTGAGCATCGAACTCGGCGAAATCCCCATTTTCGGCCAAGGTGGCTGTCTCCTCTAGGTCGGCCTTGAGGGCATAGAATTGCCGGGCGCCATCCTTCTCCATCAGCATCCTTACGCCGGCGCGCACGACTTCGCTCAGATTGGCGTAGGCGCCGGACTCGATCTGCGCCTGCACATATTTCTGCATCGGTTCGGTCAGGTGGACGTTTGGCATCAGACTCTCCTATCTATGCTCGATCATATCAGATACTGACATAAATCTTCAAGCTGATGTTCGATCCCAACATAGGCTCGTTGCTCCATACCGTCCTTCTGCGCCCGGATTCCAGCCGGGGAGCCAGGCGAGACAGTTTTCCGATACTGCCCTTCCCGAGACCATGAGCGCTGCGACACGCCGTTTGACGGGCTCATGCGGTCTGTTCTTCCGTGACCGCTTTCTTGGCCGCATTGAAATGCTATATTTGTATTTTTTTTACAGATATTTGAGTGAAAGTTAACATGAAAGAGGTCCGCAATTTTGGCCACTTTCAAGACGCCGAAGCAGCCAGAACCGACGTCAGTTCTTGGAAGCCATCAAGCTAGACAAGCGAACAATCGCACGCAACCATCAATCAAATCTCCTTGCTATCATTAATGTTGTTTCGTATCGCTGCACCATTATAGATGGAGTCGGCATCATGAAGCACGTGATCCACGGCGTGGCAACAGCCACGGCACTAAGCATATCCGGACTAATGGCCTCGTCCGGTCCGGCTCAGGCCTATCAGGTGGACTGTGCAATCCTCCTCTGCCTTGCGGGAGGCTGGCCTGCCTCCGCGCCCTGCGCACATGCTAGAGCGGTCTTCATTCGGCGGATTACGCCATGGCCGATCGAGCCGCCTTTGCAAATCTGGCGGTGTCCGATGGGTGTGTCGTTCAACGATCCCAACCCGATGTCGCCCATGGAACGCCTTTATGACATCACGTTCCGCGATCCGCCCGAACCGCAGGAATCGACTCCGATCCCCCTTGTTCACATCCAAGCAGATGAGCAAGCCGACATCGACATCTCAGGCGACGCCTTTGATTTCGTGCGCAGCATTCGCGTTTATCACATCCAGTACCGCCAGCATGAAAACCAAGATGGCGACTGTAATCGTAGCGACTCCACGCGGTTGGGGTCCTACGGCGTGCAGGGCGACTACCGATGGACAAGGTCCACCGTAGGCCAGGTGCCGGCCGCATCCGGCCTGAGCATCCCGAATGGATGCGGGAGCTACTTCTACCGTTCCGTCTTCGTCGACTGGCACGATCACGCCGGTAACTATGGCTCTGAAGAGGTTCGCTACTGACAAAATCTGCGCGCGGTTTTGCCGCGCGCGTCATCTCAACCCCGCACGGGAGGCTGTGCAAAACCCCTGAAAAGGAGACGACGCCAGACCGTGAAGCCTGACGCCGTGCTAGAAAACTCCGTGAACAAGAGTTTCCTAGCGCACCGCTAAAACACCTGCAACCAGCAAAGTTGTTTTGCTGGCAAGAATGTTGTTGTCTCACGACATGGCGTCGGATCTCCAAGGAGACCTCGACCATGGAACCTACGACCGGCTTGATCCTGCGACGGATTACGCAGACAAATCTCTCTGTTGCAGCGCACAAGCTTGCCACCCTCATCCTCGACGCCATCGCCTGGAAGGATGGCTACAACGGTTTGTCGCGCGGAACGGCAGCCTTCACCCTCTCGGCCCTGGCGGAGAAGATGGGTGTCTCACGGCAGTATCTTGCGGTTCTTCTGAACGAACTTGAGGCTTCGGAGTTGCAGCTCGAGAGGGCGAAGCCGAATGGCAAGTTCGTCGCCCTGGATCTTTCGGTTTTCCGCTTTCGACGAGGAGAGTGAAACCTATGATCTCGTGTCAGGTGAAGGCGACACATCACTATCTAGAGATAATAATAACAAAACTATCTTCTCAGGGCTGATCGATATCACCACGAGTTCGAACGTTTTTCAGACAAGTTGGGCGGAGCTCATCAAAGCAGCGAAGGCCACGTTGCCCTGCTGGAACATCGACACCCAGGTCATCTGGGATCGCTTCCTCGCCTTCAACCGGTCCCGAGGCAACGGCAGGGTGCCGGCCGGCTTCCTGCTTGGCTTCATGCGCCGATGGCGAAATTCGTGGGGAACTCCAACTCGTCCCGCGGTCAAGCCGTCCGCGAGACCAATAACGGATCCCAAAGAGCGCGAATTGCTGAGACAGATGCAAGCCGCACCAACTGCGAACCGCCAGTTCCACGCGTCCGACTTGTGTCGCTTGATCGGACACTCTGCCTACGAAGCGCGGGTACTCGATGTGATCCGCAAGTTTGGGTGCCAGAGGTTTTCAGCAACCTTGGCGGTGCACGGACGAGCGGTGCTGGAAGGGGAGATATCCCGGTAGCTTCGCTTGCTCGGACTTGGAGTCCATGAAAGCCCCGCTACAGATGTCAAGTTCCGATAGTGAAGTTTATGTTAAATTTCGAAGAATTCAGCGCGTAGGGACTTATTATGCAGCCTAAAGTCGACATCAAACTGCATCGGATTGTTTCATCCGAGCAGACAAATGTTGCTGACTACATTTAGATCGTTCCGATCCTCCATTAATCGTGAAGCATCTGATGTGATGTCAATTTCCAGGCCAGAGTCCTTTTCTTGCAGAATCGCTGGCTACCCGTCACGCGCCCTCGCAATTGCGGACTCGGTATCGCTGGATTCGAACCACTGCATCTCGGAGCGGGTCAGTAGGTTGACCACCCGTGCGCCCCATTCCATCCATCTGCGTTCTCCGACAACAGCAATGCGACCGAAATCGTTCGCGTGGGCGGTGTCGATCTTCAGATCTTCCAGCATCGCCGAAGGCTCTTCGTAGCCATCGAATCTTGTAAGGTCGAGAACCAGACCCGGATTATCGGTTGTTCCAAGACGCTCATGAAGCAGCGCGTGCATTTGCTTGAATTCTGTCTCCGTCAACTTGCCTTCGCAGACGAGCCCGATGACATCATCACGCTCGGTCAGCGTTTCCTTGAACATTGGTCTTCTCCTTTTCACTTGCGTTGCCGTGACCGTAGAGATCGGCGTTCTGATGAGCGCGATCCTCGTGCTCGAATTCGAGGCTGGAATGGCTGATGCCGAATTCTTCCTTCAGCCGCTCCTTGATCGCGCTCTTGATCTCTTCGATCTTCGACCATCCCTCGGCTGCCACGACGACATGACAGTCGAGCGCAGCCTCGTGCTCTTGCATTTGCCAGAGATGGACGTGGTGGACGTCGGCGACGCCTTCGACTTTCCGCATCGCTTCGACGACGGCCTCGTTGTCGATGTCCGGCGGGCTCCCGAGCATCAGGGTTCGGATTGGGCCGCCTATTTCAGTGAAAGACAGATACAGGATGTAGGTCGCGATGCCGATGGTGATGGCAGGATCGACCCAACGCATGTCGTAAAGGATGATCAGCGACCCAGCGACGATAACCGCGACCGAAGCAAGCGCATCCGAAAGGTTGTGGAGAAAAAGCGCACGGATGTTCACGCTCCCCTTCTGCATCGAATAGGTCAGCATTGCGGTCAGCGTGTCGACCACAAGCGCGATTCCACCGAGAATGACGACGGTCCACCCCATGACTTCGGGTGGATCAATCATGCGCATGCCACCTTCGTAGATCAGATAGAAGCCGATCACGATGAGGGTGGTGTAGTTGATCAGGGCCGCGACGATTTCGACCCGGCCATAGCCGAAGGTCATGCGCTCATCGGCCGGGCGGCGCGCGATCTTGCGTGCGGCAAAGGCAATGACAAGCGAGGCCATATCGGAAAAGTTGTGCAGCGCATCGGCGATCAGTGCCAGGCTGCCCGACAATATGCCCCCGACGATTTGCGCAACGGTAAGAAGCCCGTTCGCCCAGATCGCGATGGCAACCCGCCGATCGCCAGAATCCGGATCGATATGCGCGTGCCCGTGGTCATGTGGCATTGGCAGGCTCCTCATGCGCGTGTGTCGCGCGTCGGTCAGTCTTGAGGCGGTCGCTGCGGAAACCACGAACGCGCGCATTCATCCAGTGGCGTATGATATGACGGTAAAGGGCACCACGCAGCCATCCAAAGGATTGCTCATGGGAAAAATAGAAGGCGTCCGGCGTATCAAACACGCCGAAATCCTGCACGATGCCGGTTTTCTGAATGTAGGTATCTTCTCCGTTCCAGGCGACGGGAGGCGCGCCAAGGCAATCCGTGCCCGCGCCATAACCGCAGAGACTGTCCGTGTCCGAGAAAGACGTTTGCAGGACTTTGAGGAAAGCGTCATCCAGGATGAAGCCTTCAAGGTTGATCCAGGCACCTTGAAATTCGATCTCGACCCATGAGTGGAGAATTTCCTGCGGAGCAAGCGGATACACCAGCTCAGGTACAACACCGCGCTGCAAGCGTTTATGGATCGTAAACCCATGCAACCGGCAACGAATGCCGACACCACGCAGCAGCGCCATCAAGAGCGTGCCTTTGGTATTGCACTGCCCGTAGCCGTCGGAAAGCACTTCGGATGCGGGGATGTCGTCAGCTCGATTGTATCCGAACGCGATTTCATTCCGAACGAAATCATAGGCAGCTCCGATCCGATCGTATTCGGATAAGCCGCGCCAGCTGCGGTTCTCAATTAGATGCGCAAGAGGCGCGGCATCAAAATCCAGTAGTTTGGTGGGTACAAGTAGAGGGTCGGTCATCTGCAACGGGTCGCTCCTCGAATCGTCTTGGAACAAGACTAATTGCTATAGTCACTATAGCTTAAACCCTTTCTTTCAGAAAGAATCTCCCGCAACTATTTGTCCGTGTGAACCGCTTTGTGGTGTTCGCCGTGTGCGTCGCGCAGGATGTCGATACCGCCCCAGGCCGCGATCCCGGCGACGATCACACCGACGACAAGGTCCGGCCAGTTGGTTCCTAGCCAAGCGACGAGGCCACCGGCCACGACGATCCCGAGGTTCGCGGCGAAATCGTTGTAACTGAAGGTGTTGGCCGCGCGGATGTTGACGTTTGGATTTTTGAGCTTAGCGAGCAGCCAAACGCAGACTGCGTTGATAGCCGCCGCGATCAGGGCCATTGCAATCATGATCGTCCCGAGCGGATCTGACCCACCGATGTAGCGGCGCCACGCATCGTAGAGGATGCCTGCAGCGAACAGGATCAGCAGCCCGCCGGAAACGTTCGCCGCCCCGCGTTTCCATTTGGCGGATCGGGACAAAGCGAAAAGGCTGATCGCGTAGACGAAGCTGTCGGAGAGGTTATCGAGCCCGTTGGCGATCAGGGCACTTGAGTCGCCGAAGGCGCCTGTTGCGAAAAAGGCCACGGCCAAACCGATATTGAGCGCCAGAACGATCCAAAGCGTCCGTCTCTCCATTGAATCTTGTCTAGCGGCCATTTTGTGGTTCCAGCTTGTGTTGTACGACACATTAACTTCTGCGGCTGATCTGCGTTCCAGCCGGAATGTTGGCTGAATTCCTTCAGGCCCCGATTTCCTCGTGTTCGGTCAAGCATTCCGAATGGTCCCGCAACACCTCAAGCACCTTGCAATCTCCCGTCCGCCCGCCGCTGCACTCGTGGACCATCCGTTTCAGTTCGGTGCGCAGTGCCTTCAAGCGGGCCATGCGTTGCTCCACCTGTTTGAGTTGGCGACGCGCAATCGCATCGGCCTCGTCGCAGGGTCGATTGGGATGGTCGCTGAGGTCGAGCAGTTCGCGGATCGCATCCAGCGAGAAGCCGAGTTGCCGCGAGTGGCGGATGAAGGACAGGCGATCGAGCTGTGAACTGTCGTAGCGCCTCTGTCCGCCCTCGGTCCGGCCAGGTTCGGGCATGAGCCCGATCTGCTCGTAGTACCGGATGGTCTGCACCTTCGTGCCGGTCTTCTTTGACAGAGTGCCGATCGTGAGCATTCTCGCCTCCAGGGAAAGTATACAGTCGTTGTAGGTTTTGCCGCGGGAGCGGGCAAGTGCGGGATTCACAGGCGCGTGATGTCGCATCAAAGCGCCATCTTCACGCTTGAACCTTCAGTGGCTAGAGGATGTAGACGCGCAAACACACAAGAATCAATGGCAGGCGAACGGGATTGTCACTTAGATCGGTGCAGAAACTTCTTTGGGTATCGGCGGGCGTCGCGGCGTTTGCCTTCGTGTGGCTTCTGCTCTGGTCCGACTATCGTTCCGACCGCGCCCGAACCGACGCCGAACCGCCTTTTTTCGCTGAGTTCGAACTGACGGACCACCAGGGTATGGTTCGAACCGAGGAGGACTTTGCGGGGCGCTGGATGCTGGTTTTTTTCGGCTTTACCAACTGCCCCGACGTCTGCCCGACGACCCTATCCGAGGTCGCGGCGGTGATGGACGGTCTGGGCGACGATGCCGCCAAGGTCCAGCCGATTTTCATAACAATCGACCCTGAACGAGACACGCCCGCAGCACTCGCCGAATACGTCCCGCTGTTCGATGCGGGCATCATCGGGCTGACCGGCACGCCGGAACAGATCGCCGCCACATCCGAGACCTTTCCGATCTTCTTCGAACGCGTCGAAGAGGCTGCGGCGCCGGATGGTTACACGATGGGCCACACGTCGCATCTGTTCCTCTTCGATCCCGACGCGGGCTTCGCCGACTCGTGGCCCTACGGCACCTCCGCCGAAGAGATCCTCGCCGATCTGGAAGAGAGGATCTGACCGACATGAACCGTATGTCCGGAGAAACAGCCCTCGGGCTGGCGTGGATCATCGCGCTCGTCGCCTCGCTTGCCGTGCTTTTCATCGGCGAGGTGCTGGGGCAGACGCCCTGTGTGCTGTGCTGGTTCCAGCGCGCCTTCATGTTCCCCTTGGCCATTGTCCTCGGGCTGGGCTTTTGGTGGCGGGACGGCCGCGTGGGGCGCTACGGCATCGCATTGGCGCTTGGCGGCGGCGCAGTCGCCCTGTGGCACATGGGGCTGTACGTCGGTCTTGTTCCCGAACGCATCCAGCCTTGCACGGCCACCGGCCCCTCTTGCACCGATGACAACCAACTGGTCTTCGGCATCCCTATCCCGCTGATGGCGCTCGCCGCCTTCGCGCTGATCGGGTCGCTGTCGGCCTTTTCACTGAAGGACACACGAACATGAACCGACGCGGCCTGATCCTGTCCGTTCTCGCCCTCGGCGTCGCCGGTTTCGGCGGAGCGACCTGGTTTGCAAACCGCCCCGGCCCCGTGGCCGAAGTGGAGCCCGTTGCTCCGGAACTCGCGGACGCGATGATCCGGCCCTACTCACCCATCCTCGGGCCTTCCGATGCGCCCGTCACCATCGTCGAATTCTTCGATCCGGCCTGCGAGGCCTGTCGCGACTTTCATCCCATCGTGAAGGACATCATGGCCGAGCATGGGGATGCTGTCCGCGTCGTGATCCGCTACACGCCTTTCCACGGCGCGGCATCCGAGGAAGCGATCCGCGTGCTCGAGGCGGCGCGCATGCAGGACGTTTACATGCCGGTGCTCGAGGCCGTTCTGCGGGAACAGCCGAGATGGGCGTCGCACGGTGCCCCGGAGCCCGGCCTGATCCTTCAGATCGCCGCCACGGTCGGACTCGATGCCGAGGCCGCGCGCACGCAAGTGCTGGCACCCGATGTCGTGGCGATCCTGAACCAGGATCGTGCTGACGTCGAGACCGTGGGAGTTCGCCAGACGCCCACATTCTTCGTGAACGGCAAGCCGCTCGATCCGTTCGGGGAGGCAGAATTGCGTCGTCTGGTGGCTGCCGAAGTCGCTTCCGCGCAAAGCTGAATGGAAAAGACAGGATCAAAACGATGAAAAAGCATATTTTGACCGGCACATTGACTGCGCTTTTGACCCTAGGAGGGATCTCAGTGCCCGCGCTGGCCGGACCCGAGGATGTTGTCGTCGAGAACGCGTGGTCCCGCGCCTCTATCGGGATGAACCGCCCCGGGGCCGCATACATGACGATAAGCAACACTGGCGACGAGCCGGTGACGCTGATCGGCCTTGCAACACCGCTCGCGATGATGCCCGAAATTCACGAGACGAAGACCAATGCCGAAGGTGTGAGCTCCATGAGCCCGGCGGGGGAGATCGTGATCGCCCCGGGCGAGAGCATCGCGCTCGAACCGGGGGGCCTGCACGCAATGCTGATGCGGCTGCAAGAACCAATGACGGAAGGGGACACTTTTCCGCTGACACTGCTTTTCGACGACGGAGGCGAAGTGACGGTCGAGGTTCCGATCCTCGGCATCGCCGCGCGGGGGCCAGAGGACTGATGCAGCGACGGGCGATCCTGGGGTACGGCGCGGCTGGTGTCGGGGCGGTCGCCCTGATGCTCTTCGTCGGTTGGTGGCGGGTCGACGGACCCGGTGCACCCGCACCTGTCGGGCAGCGGCCTGTGACCCTTACCGAGATGGACTTCCGGCTGACGGATCATGAGGGCAACGCGGTCGGGCCGGAAACCCTGATCGGTCGCCCGACGATGGCGTTCTTCGGCTTCACCTACTGTCCCGATGTCTGCCCGACCACGCTTCTGACATTTCGGGATGGCTCGACGATCTGGGAGACGAGGCCGACGAGATGAACGTGGTTTTCATCACGGTCGATCCCGAGCGCGACACTGTCGAAACGATGGCCGAATATGTCGGCTACTTCCATCCGGCGATCCGCGGCTGGACGGGACCGGAAGAGCAGATAGCGCGCGTCGCGGACGGCTTCCGCGCCACCTACGAGCGAGTACCGGCGGAGAGCGGCGATTACACGATGAACCACACCGCGAGCGTCTTCCTGTTCGCAGCCTCTGGGCGATTCGTCACCATGATCGACTATCACGAGCCCAAAGAATTCGCGGTGCCGAAGATCCGCCGCGCGCTGGAAGAAGAAATGGAGGGGGCGACATGAGGCTCAGAACTTTGGCGGCTTGTGTCGCAATTGCGGGGACGGTTTCGGGAGCGGCTATCGCCATCTCTGATTCCATGTCGAAAGAACCCGTGCCGCCGGAACTTGCCCAGGCAGGTAGCTGGATGCCCCAAGGTCCTGAAGCCCCCCAGAACGTTGACATCCCCGTGACGCTGCCCGCGGCGGCATGGGCAGACGATGCACCCGACCTCAGCCCGCTGCCCCTTCTGCAGGCCGCGTTTGCCGACAGGCCGGTGCAAGCGATCGAGCCACCCCTGTCGACGTGGTCGCGCGACATTGCTCCGGGCGAAACGCTCGATTTCTTGCTGTCAGAGGCCGGTCTTGCGGCACCTGACAGAGCCGAAGTTGCCCTCGCGCTTGGTGCGGAATACGATCTGCGACGGCTGCGGCCGGGGCACTCGGTCACTGTCGCTTCGACCGTGGACGGCAGCCCCCGCACCGTCTCACTCGCCGTCGAGGACGGGGTTCGGATCGAGGTGGTTTTCGGCGAGCAGATGTCCACGCAGGTCGTGGCTCCGGATCCGGAAATCGTAACCCTTGCCGGCGAAGCCATGATCGACAGCTCGATCTTCGCGGCACTCGACGAAGCCGGCATACCCGCCCGTTTTTCCGTGGACCTTGCGCAGATGCTGGGTGGGACCGTGGATTTCCGCCGCGAGATGGCCGGTGGCGAAACACTAAGGCTTCTCTGGCGTGAGGCGCGGGTCGGAGAGGACAGGATCGGACAGCCCGAACTCGCCTTCGCCGCACTGGAGATCGGCGGTTCGCTTTACGAGATCGTATGGCCGGACGACGGCAGCGGTCAGGCGACGATCTACGTCGATGGCGAGGTGCTGCGCGTCTTCGCACAGCCGGTCGAGGGTGCGCGCCTCAGCTCGGTGTTCGGACGCCGCACGCATCCGGTCTTTGGCAACGTCCGGATGCACACCGGCGTCGATTTCGCAGCGGCACGTGGGACACCGGTTCAATCGACGGCACCGGGGCGGGTTAGTTTCATTGGCTGGCGCGGTGGCTATGGCCGTGTGGTCGAAATCTCGCACGGCTCCGACACCATGACGCGCTACGCGCATCTGAGCGCCGTGCCGGAAGACCTGGCACAAGGCCAACGCGTTGCGGCGGGAGATGTGATCGGCCGCGTCGGCGCGACTGGCACGGCGACAGGTCCGAACCTGCACTACGAAGTCCTCGTGGATGGGCGCCCGACTGACCCCCTCACTGACGACCGGCTCGCCGAAGCAGCCGAGAGCGAAGCGGATGATACCGCCGCGCTCTCGCGTCTGGCCGAGGCGCGCGCGCTTCTGAATGAAAACCTCGGCAGCGAGATTGCCGAAACGACAACCGAAAGGCTCTGACCCATGAAACGCATGGCCCAAGCTCTGGCAATCACCCTCGCCCTGTTACCAGCGGCCCAGGTCCTCGCAGAGGCAACGGCGATCGAGGTCCGCAAGACGAACGGTTGCGGCTGTTGCCTGTCTTGGATGAACCATCTCGAAGAAAACGGGTTTGCGCCGACCGGCCAGGACATGTTCGGCGGGCTTCTCGTGCGCTTCAAGCTAGACAACGGCGTGCCGCAGCGCATGGTCTCCTGCCACACCGCGCTCATTGACGGCTACGTGATCGAGGGCCATGTACCGGCCGCTGACATCCGCCGCCTTCTCGAGGAGCGCCCGGACGCCGTCGGCCTCGCTGTTCCGGGGATGCCCTATGGCTCGCCCGGCATGGGGCCAGAAGACGACCGCGAGGCCTATGATGTCTTCCTCATCCGCAAGGACGGGTCGACGGAAGTCTTTTCGAGCTACGCAGAAGGATAATCTGGCCCGCCCATGGAAAATCTGTCTCCGATAATGCTCGGCTTTCTCGGAAGTCTTGCCGCCGGATCGCTCACAGCAGTCGGAGCAGTTCCCGTGCTGTTCGGGCGCATCCCGTCTCGGGCCACACGCGATCTGTCGCTCGGCTTCGCTGCCGGTGTGATGCTCGCCGCTTCTTTCTTTTCGCTGATCATCCCGGCATTGGATGCGGCGGAGCCGATGTTCGAAAACGGCGCGATGCCTGCGGCCATCGTATGCGTTTCGATTCTTCTGGGCATGGGGGCTGTCGCCCTGATGAACGAAAAGCTGCCGCACGAGCACTTCAAGACGGGACGCGAAGGGCCCGAAGCGGCGTCTTTGCGGCGGGTCTGGTTGTTCATCATTGCGATCACGATCCACAACTTCCCCGAAGGCCTTGCCGTGGGGGTCGGCTTCGGATCCGGAGGTATGGAGGGCGGTCTGCCGCTCGCCATCGGCATCGGGCTTCAGAATGCGCCCGAAGGATTGGCCGTCGCTGTATCTCTGCTGGGCGAGGGATATCCGAAGCTGCGCGCCTGGGGCATCGCGGCGCTGACGGGCATGGTCGAGCCGATTGGCGGTTTGCTCGGGGCCGGCATCATCACACTGTCGGAATCGCTGCTTCCATGGGGTCTGGCCTTTGCCGCGGGCGCAATGCTCTACGTCATTAGCCACGAAATCATCCCCGAAACCCATCGCAGCGGCCATCAGAACAGGGCGACGCTCGGTCTCGCAGTCGGGCTCGTTCTGATGCTGTTCCTTGATGTCTGGTTGGGATGAGGCAATGTCACTAAACAAGATATCTCCGATGATCGGCGTCTTCGCAGCACTTGCTGCGTTCGCGATCGATCAGATCACCAAAGCCATTGTCGTTGCGAATGCCGTCACTTTAAGCGCCGGAATTTCCGTGTTTCCGGGATTCAACCTCGTCTTTTATCGTAATGACGGCGTGACTTTCGGGATGTTGGGCGGCGCGCCGTGGTGGAGCCTCATCGCTTTCGCTCTTGCCATCTGTGTTTGGCTGGGGGTTATGCTGTTTCGCGCCGACAATGCGGTGGAAACGCTTGCCTACGGTGCGATCATTGGCGGAGCCCTGGGCAATGTCATCGATCGTGTGCGGTATCGGGCTGTAACAGACTTTCTCGATTTCTACATTGGCACAACACATTGGCCTGCCTTCAACTTGGCCGATGTATTTGTCGTCAGTGGCGTGGGGCTCTTGCTCGCCGCGCCATGGATCAGCGCGCGGCGTTCGATCAAGTCGTGAAGCCGGAAATTCTGAACCGCATCGCTCTGCGCCACCGTTTTCTTTCGCGGATGACGCTTGGTTTCGCCGCCGGGGCGATGACCGTTCTGACTTTCCCGCCTCTTTCGATTCTCCTGCTCGTTCCCGTTGCCTATTCCGCGTTGTTTGTCGGGCTTCGCGATCTCTCCTTCGGGCGCGCTTTCCTCGTCGGCTGGGCGTTTGGTCTCGGCCAGTTCGGTTTCGGGATTTGGTGGATCGCGGAAAGTTTCTACGTCGAGGCCGAGCGGTTTGGGACGATGGCGATTCCGGCGGTCGCGGGATTGTCCGCAGGTCTCGCGATTTTCCCAGCCATTGCCGCTGCGCTTTTTGCCGAAATCGCGCGGCGCGGAGCCATGGGCAGTCTCTTGGCCTGCCTCCTGTTCGCGACCTCCTGGACCGTGGCCGAGTGGTTGCGTGGTCAAGTTCTGACAGGGTTTCCCTGGAATCTGGCCGGTTACGCACTTGTAGACTACGCCGCCCTTCGCCAGACCGCCGCCTGGGTCGGAAGCTATGGGCTAAGCTTTCTCACCGTGTTCGTCGCGGTACTCCCTGGCGCGGCTGCTATGGCGTCCGGGCGGCAACGATTGACCGTTTCGCTCCTGGCGCTGGCCGGAATCGCGACGATGTGGGCTGTCGGCACGCTGCGCCTCCAGTCGGATGCACAACAGCCACCCGGTGTCGACCTGCGCATCGTCCAGGGCAACATTCCACAAGAGGAGAAATGGGCGCCCGAGAACCGCGAGGCGACATTCGCGCGCTATCTTGAGCTTTCAACCCGGCGCGGCGATTTCGACGTGCTTCTCTGGCCGGAAACCGCCTTTCCGAGTTTCCTCGATGAGGATACGGAGGCACGGGATCGCATTGCCGCTGCGCTCACAGAGGGCAGGGTGCTGCTCACCGGTGTGCCGGACCGTGTACCGAGCGAGGATGGCACCCGATATTTCAACACGGTCCAGGCATTTGACGAGACCGGCGAGATCCTGACCGGATACGCGAAACACCATCTCGTGCCCTTCGGCGAATATGTGCCATTCCGCGGCTGGTTGCCCATCGAGCGGCTCACGGCGGGTCTGGGCGATTTTACGCCCGGACCGGGCCCGAGAACGCTTGCGCTTCCGGGTGTGCCGCTGGTCGCCGTGGCGATCTGCTATGAGATCATCTTCCCAGGGCATGTGGTCGACGACCTGTTCCGGCCGGACTGGATTTTCAACGCGACAAACGATGCCTGGTTTGGCACCAGCATCGGACCCGAGCAGCATCTGGCTTCCGCACGTATGCGCGCCGTAGAGGAAGGCCTTCCAGTCATCCGAGCCGCGAATACGGGCATCTCTGCGGTCATCGACGCGAGCGGAGAGATCGTTGCGCGGCTCGATACCGGCGAAACGGGCATCATCGACGCTAGCCTGCCCTCCGCGCGACCGCCGACACTCTACGCGAGCTTCGGGGACGGGATGCTGTTGGCGCTCATCTTGGCTTCGTGGAGCTGGGCAATGGCGCCAATGCGACGGCTCACTACCGCCGCATGAGAAAGACCGTCATGCAAAGATGTGGATAGGTGTTCCGTCTTTCACCATTGCATAGATGTCCTCGATCTGCCGATCTGTGACCGCGATGCAGCCAGCTGTCCAGTCGCGGACGTCCGTTGGGTCGATGCCCGGGCGTGGACCACCATGGATGAAGATGTCGCCGCCGGGGGAAAGGCCCTGCGCTTCGGCAAAGGCGATGTCGGCCTCGTTCGGATAAGAGATACCAACTGAAAGATGATACGTACTTTCAGGGTTGCGCTTATCTACTATGTAGGTGCCCTCCGGGGTCCGGCCGTCTCCCTCGAATTGCTTGTGACCCTCAGGAGCGAAACCCAGCCCGACCGGATAGGTTTGCAATACGCGATCGGCTCCGTCGAGAACAAGCAAGCGCTGCCCCTTATAAAGCCGAACACGGGTCACCTCGGGTCCGCCATAGCTGCGGAACTTGCTGGCACAGCCGGACAAAAACGCTGCCAACCCGCCCAACAGGACGGCGCGGCGGGGAAATCGGATGGTTTTCACTGCTCGATGCCTCTTTCGTGAGGTCTGATATGGACATTACGTTACCTTGCAAATGCTGCCTGATCAATGTCCGTGGGCAAGCGCGGCTTTTGTCATCTGTGGACCAACCTGTTCACCGCCGGACGGCGGCGCCTTGGCCTCTTGGCTGTTAAGCAGGCGCAGGGCGTTGGTCACCACCAGCAATGACACTCCTACGTCGGCTGCAATAGCGCCCCACATCGATGCCACTCCGAACGCAGTAGCGACGACGAAAACGCCCTTGGTCGCCAAGGAAATACCGATGTTCTGATGGATAATCGACATTGTCCGGCGCGAATGACCGATCAGCCAAGGCACCTTCCCGAGGTCGTCGGTCATCAGGGCAATATCAGCCGTCTCGATTGCCGCGTCCGAACCAACAGCACCCATCGCGATGGCGTAATGCGCACGTGCCATGGCGGGGGCGTCGTTCACCCCGTCGCCGATCATGGCCACCATGTCATGCGTTTCGACCAGTTCTTCGATGGCTGTCACCTTGTTTTCGGGCAGAAGCTCGGCACGGACCTCGTCGATGCCGACCTCGGCTGCAACAGCGCGCGCTGTCCGCTCGTTGTCGCCCGTCAGCATGACGATGGTCTTCACGCCCTGCGCGTGGAGCTTTGCCACGATGCCCTTGGCATCGGGGCGGATACGGTCGCGCAATTCCAAGATGCCGGTGACGCCGGTGTCGTCGCCCACGGCAACAAGGGTGCTGCCAGCCCCTTCGATGCGGTCGCGCAAATCCTTCGGAATGGCGTCGCCGAAACCCTTCTCCTCGGCAAACCGGTCCGACCCTAACCAGATCGACCGGCCGTCTGTGTGTCCTTCAAGTCCCCTACCGGGAACGGTTCGGGTATCTTCCGCGGCGGACACCTTGATGCCGTCGGCTTCTGCCCGCGCGAGAATGGCGCGCGCCAAGGGATGCGAGGAACGTGCCTCCAGCCCAGCGGCGAGGGTCATCAGATCTTGCGCCGAAGCCCCGCCCAGCGGATGCACAGCCGCCACTTCGGGCTCGCCCATTGTGATTGTGCCGGTCTTGTCCATGGCCAGCGCGGTGGTCCGACCCGGTGCCTCGACATAGGCACCACCCTTGATGAGTACGCCCGCCCGCGCCGAAGCGGTGAGCGCTGCGACGATGGAGACAGGGGTCGAGATGACCAGAGCACATGGGCAAGCGATCACCAGCAGCACGAGTGCATTGTAGAACCAATAATCCCAGGCCCCACCGAAAATGAGCGGCGGCAGCAGGGCAATTGCGATGGCGAGCGCCATGACGATAGGCGTGTAGATGCGGGCGAACTTCGCCACCCACTGCTCCACCGGCGCGCGGCGGGCATGGGCGTCACCGACCATGCGGATGATCTTGGCCAACACGGTGTCCGATGCGGCCTTCGTGGCGCGCACCGTCAGTGTGCCTTCGCCGTTGATCGTACCGGCATAGACTTCGTCGCCCCGTTCCTTTGGGACCAGCGCACTCTCTCCGGTGATTGGCGCCTGATCGACGGCCCCTACCCCATCGACAACCTCACCATCCAATGGGATGCGGTCTCCGCCGCGCACGACGAAACGTGCGTTGATAGCAACCGCAGAAGCCGGAACGTCTGCTTCCGAGCCGTCATCATAAAGAACTCTTGCCGTCGGCGGCGCGAGGTCGAGCAGAGCTGAAACCGCATTCCTCGCACGCCCGACGCTCCAGCTCTCGAGATAAAGCGAGAGCGAGAAGAAGAACGCGACCGTCGCCGCCTCGAAAAATTCGCCAAGCCCGATGGCACCGGCCACGGCGACCACCATGAGCAGGTTCATGTCGGGCGACAGCCGCCGAGCGGACGACCATGCCTTGGGTGCCACGAGCCAGACACCGAACAGGATCGCAACCGCGAATAGCCCTGCCTCGACCAGTGGCATCGGCGCTTCGCCGTGACCCGCGAAGAGGCCGAGCGCCCCGCCCATGCCGGTCTCGATGATGTGCCACAGAAAACCCGCGGCCCAGAAGCCGCCACTGAGCGCCGTAAACAGCCGCTGTCGTGCAAGATGGGCCGCCTGGTCGACCGACGCGTTTTCGGCATCCCAGGGCTTGGCGGTCATGCCGGTGCTTGCGACCAGTTCTGCAATTTCGCCGTCCGATACACTGCTGGCGCTGTCGAGAATAGTCATCCGTCCATTGATCACGTCGAACGCGAGATGCTCGGCTCCGCCGATCTTCGGACCGACCACCTTGTTCAGGATTGCTACCTCCTCGGCACAATCGAGGCCGGATACCTGAAAACTGCGCCCGCCCGATGGCGCGGGCGTCGTCGGAACGATGTCGCCGCACGTTCCGGCGCCCCCGCAGCAGCTGCCGCCGCTTGTCTGGGCATCTTCGGCGTGATCGTGGTCGTGACGATGGGTGTCGGACGGCATGAATGGACCTCTGGATTCGGGTGCTTTACCATGACATAACCCCTACAGTAGCTAGAGCTTCAAGAGCAAAATACGGTGGTATTTCAGTTTGTTTTATTGCTAGAGGATGCGGCGACCGGCTCCATCACGCCTTGAGGCATGAAAAGCCGATGCAAAGAAAAACAGACACGAAAGGAAGCTTGATGCGGGTTTTGATGCTGAAGCAAAAAATAATTGTTGCAGTGGCGCTGTCTCTTACGGCCGGGTGCGCAATCCAGCCGACTGGACCGGGCGACTCGGCAGACCGGCGGGGCAACGTTCCCGAAGCTGTGATTGCAATGGCTGCCCCGGATCAGGATGTTGCAACCGCGCGCTTGGTGCCCGAGGACGGGTGCTACTGGTACGAACACAGCGGCCCCGTTGAAACGACCTTGCTGCCGCTGCGCACGGCGAACGGCAACCCTATCTGCGTCGCGCGGGAAGTGTGACGACGACCCGCACGTCACATCAATGCGCTGAGAGTTAATTACCTCATTCAACTTCTCGCGGTAACGCTGTCCTCAGCCGAATAAAGATGTGCTGTCGATCCGATCTCGACGTTCGGATAAAGCTCGTTGATGTGTGCCATAACCATCCGCACGCAACCCGAACTCGCACGACCGCCGATGCTTCTCGGGTAGGGTGTGCCGTGTATCCGAAGATAGGTGTCGCGATCACCGACATAGAGATAGAGCGCCCGTGACCCGAGAGCGTTTTCCGGCCCTGGTTCCATCCCATCGGCCCATTGTGCGTTCACGGGATCGCGTTCGATCATGTTTTGTGTTGGCGTCCAGTGCGGCCACCTGACCTTGCGCTTGATGTTATAAACACCCGGCTCGTAGAGGTTGCCCCGCGCGATCGCCACGCCGTAGCGCATCGCGGTTCCACCCTCCTCAATGTGGTAGAGATACCGCGCGACCGCATCGACATGGATGTCTCCCGGCACGAGGCCGTCCTTCGCGTCCACACGCTGAGGCAAGAAACGTGGGTGTAGTCCCCAAGGGTTTGACGTGGCCGGATCGAAGCCGGGCGGGCTGACTTGCGCGTCCCATTCAGCCTTCTGCGCCTCGGTGGGCCAGCTATCGGCAAACACAGGGTTGGCCACAGTCGCCGAAAAGAGCGCTGTTGTCGTTTGAATAAAGTGTCGTCTTGTCAGCATGTCGTACCCTTTCGGTTCCCACCGGCGATCAATGGCAAGAACGATATAAATTCTCGTCGACTAGATAGGACTTCTAGTGGCTAGAGGTTCAAGGGTAAATTTTCGTGAACGCATGCACGCGACCCTGGTAGCACATGCTTGCCTTGCGGGCGGGTTAACGGCCAACCAGGTCAGGTCCGAATTAGCGTGGTAAAGCGGGAGTCAGGGGGCGGAGTAGGACAGATTTGCCGAATTGGTCCCCCGGTGGATCGGTTTTGGTCGAAAGATACTATCCTGACACCCTGTCGATCTTCACCCGCCCGTGTCATTGGCCGAAACTTCGGCTTGGAACTCACGTTGCCGCTCAGGCCAGGTGCTCTTGATGTAGACGAGGATAGCCGCGATCTCTGCGTCTGTCAGATCCTCTCCGAAGGCCGGCATGTCGCTCTCGTATCCCGGCACGACGGCCCCGACCCCGCCTTTAGTGATCTGAAAAAGCATGCGGTCTGAATGGTGCCAAGTGTGGCCTGAGTCATCATGCGGCGGGGCCGGCATTCTTCCTGTGTCAAGACGACGACGCCAATCGGGCTGACCCTCGAGGCTGGCACCATGGCAACTGGCGCAGTTGTCCGCATAAAGCTGTTGCCCTGCCATGACCTGGGATGCAAGCACGGGCTCTCCCAAAAACGTCAGTCCCTCGACACGCGGGTCAACCGGTTCCGATTGGGCCAGCACCACAACGCCGGTGGTCGCGAGCGCGGACACTAGGGCAGCGAGGTGCACTGACCGCCTGACCGTACACTTCGCCGATCGATCTTTCGGCCCTTTATTCATCGGCATAAATTGAAATTCCGTCTGGGCCAAAGGCGTAGGTCCTTAGCGTGCCTGACTTGACCGCAGCCATGCCCGGCGCGTTCGCGGGCATTCCCGGCAAGGTGATACCCGTTATCGCCGGACGGGTTTCCAGCAGCCGATCGATGATGTCGACGGGGACGAGACCGCTGACATAGTAGCCGTCGATCTCGGCCAGGTGGCAGCCGATGCCCTGGGCGGGCACACCGACTTCGACCGAGCGTTTGTCGAAGTCGCGGTCATCCACACGCGTAACGGTAAAGCCGTGTTCTTCGAGATAATCCCCATAGGCATCACAGCAGCCGCAGCCCGGATCGCGCCAGATGGTGATCTGCCTTTCGTTGCCCGCCAAATCGGACGCCATATCGCCTGTCGCTTGCGCCCAGGCCGATGTGGACAGGCCCACCATTCCGACAATGCCGCTGCCAATCAGGCCAAGCGCGTTTCTTCTCTGCATCATTTTCTCCATCATTGTTCTCCTGTTTCGATCCAGGTTGCGCCGCCGTCACGGCTGATTTTCAAGATGCCGCCCAACAGGGCAGCGATGTAGGTCTCGTCTCTTGGATGAACCGCAACAGCGGTCGCAGCTTTGCTGGCCCGCTTTTGCCAGATGACTCCGCCGTCCTGCGATGCCCAGAGGCCCGAGGGCAGCGCGGCGTACATCACTTCCGGCGCCGAGGGGGCACTGGCCAGCGACAGGATCGGTTCACCTCCAGGCAATGGCGCTTCGGACGGTGGGGCTTCACCCGCAACCAATGCGTCCATCGCGTTGCCTGGCTGCACGTCCTGCCAGCGACAAAAGCAATCGGGCACCCGCGTTAGGCCAACTTCGGTGCCCGCATAGATCCAGATCCCGCCCATGCCGGTTTCAAGCTCGACCGAAGCCAGAGCAAGAGGATCGCGCTCTGCGTCGTCGAGCCAGGGGCGGTCCATGGCGAGCGACCAGGTTGCACCGGCGTCTTCGCTCTTCCACAACCCGTCGCCGCGAAGCGAGGCATAGATCATGTCCGGGTTCCGCGAGGCGATAGCAACGGCAGTGATTTCTCCGTCAGGCAGCCTAGCTTCAAAGATACGCCACGAAGCGCCCCCGTCTTCGGAAATGCTGACACCGCCCTCGGCCAGCCCCGCAACCACAAGTCCGGGCCGGTCGCGATGGGTCGCCAGCGACAGCACTTTTCCGGGTGTCTCTGCCGCGGTCCAAGTCCGGCCGCCATTATCACTGACGAACAGCCCTCCTCTCGCCAGCAGGATGGTATCACCATCAAAGGCAAGTGCCGCTGGATCACCATCGCTCGCCGCGAGTGCGAACCCCGGCAACATCGAAGCGACGCCGATAGTGAGTGCCGCGGTGAGTACCTTGCGCCGGTTTGGCCGAAATTCAATCTCAATCGACTTCAATCTGCATGCTCCCCTGCTCATGCCACGCGGATCACGCCCATCATCCCGGCCGCCTGGTGCTCGAGGATGTGGCAATGGAACATCCAGTCTCCGGGATTGTCGGCGACCAGGGCGATTTCGACCTGCTCGCGCGGCGCGATCAGCACGGTGTCCTGCCATTCACGGAATTCGGTCCGAACGCCATCGCGGCTGATGACGCGGAAGGAGTGGCCGTGCAGGTGGATCGGATGGTCGAACGCCGTGGCGTTCGTCATGTGGAGGACATGGCTCGCGTCGCGCTCCAATGTCAGGAAGGGATCGAGCATGTGCCCTTCGGCCGCAACGCCATTGACGAACCACATGCCGCCGCCCACAACGCCACCCATCATTCCGCCCATCATGCTGCCTGACTGGCTCAGGCCCATCTGGCGCTCGACCATTGCTCCCATCATGCCCCCGGTGAACAGGATTTCGTGACGACGGGCCGCGTTCAGATCAGGTTCGACAAGCGGATTGGCTGGAAGGGCAATTTCCCATTCCGGCGGCGCGGCACGCAAGGGCGTGTCGTCAAAGACGACATCCAGCAGGTTGAATTCATTATCGCGATAGGCGCGGTCGACGATTGGAAGCGTGGTTCCCGGGTCGGCAGGGCAATCGAGCATTATGTCGGCACGCATCGCCGGGCCCAGAACCACGACACCGTCAGGCGCGGCGTGCGGGGTGATCGGCTGGCCGTCGAGCGCAATGATGCGCGCGGAAAGGTCGCCGAAGTCGAGCGCGAAGATGCGGGCGTTCGCGGCATTGATCAGCCGCAACCGGATACGTTCGCCTTGCCGCACCACGAAGACATCGGGAACACGCCCATTTATCGTGACAGTATTGCCCAGACGGCCCGCATGGCTCATGTCCATGGCTGCGCCGAAGTCATCCGCAATCGCCGCGTCTTGCGTCAGCCGCCAGTCGTCAAGCAGCCAGGTGACATCGCGATCGACCCGCGGCGGGTTGGATTCGTCAATGATGAGCGGTCCGGCCAGCCCACGTCCGACCTGCTCGAAACTGCGCTGGTGGGGGTGATACCAGAAGGTCCCGGCATCGATCGCGTCGAACTCGTAGATAAAGGTTTCTCTGGGTGCGATCGGCTTCTGCGTCAGGTGTGGAACCCCATCCATCGCGTTCGGCAGACGAAGTCCGTGCCAATGGACGGTGGTTTCCTCGTCCAGACCGTTTGTGACGACGATGCGCAGCCGATCGCCTTGCCGAACCCGTAGCTCCGGGCCGGGAACCTGACCGTTGAAGCCCCAAACGGGGGTTGCGGGATAAGGTTCTGGGACCAGCCTTGCCTGTCCCGGCGCGGGGCGCAGCGAAAAGCTGCGGATTTGCGGCTCGGCGCGCAGGGGCTTTCCGAAAGCCGTGGCGCCGATACCCGCCAAGGACGTTGCAAGAAATGATCGGCGACTGAAAAGGGAATTGATTTGGTAGGACATGGATGAACACTCTCTGATTTCACTGTACGCCGCCAAAGCAATTGCGTGGCGACGTTCATGGATCCGCGCAAACGCCCATTTGAGGGCGTCCGGCACGGGGAAACACACGAAGCGCAATCAGGCGCCGTGTGTCAGATCAGAGGTAGACCCGAGGAGGTTGCTTGGCCGGGGGGCCAGATATTCCGTGCGGAGCGTCCATTGGCTGGATTTCATGGGCCGCGGCGGCAGCGATCGGGCTGGTACCAGCCGGAATCGAAAGAAGAGCGACCATTCCCGCGGCATTGCACACAAAATCACAGACGGAACCCATCTTACCGTCTTCCAAGCTGCCGCAGGCATCACAATCGTCCATCGCCATCATGCCGCCGTCCGTGGAGACCATTGACGAGGCCATGGCATTTGAGCCCGCAGACTGCGCGACCGCGCCGATGGCAATAGCCACCAGAGAAAGAATGCCGATAAGGCGGGCCCAACGTCTCATGATCTTGATCTACTACCCGCGCGATCCGAATGCCAGCGGCACAAAATCACGTTTCTTGGAACATCCAAAAATTGACTCGTTCAAATCCTCGGCCAACCGACTTGTTGCAGCGGCAACCACCTGCCTATGACCGCTGGGCAAACGCCGCGAACAGGGCAAGCGTGCGCTCGCTCACATGATGCTCGATCCCTTCCGCGTCGCGTTCAGCCGTCTCGGGGTCGAGCCCGAGGCTCAGGAGAAACCGCAAGACGATCTCGTGGCGGTGTCTGCATTCCTTGGCAAGCGCCCGGCCTTCCTCGGTCAGAAAGACCGAACGGTATTTCGCGCGAGTGATCAGGCCGTCCCGCGCCAGACGGCCGAGGGTTTTGGCGACCGTCGGCGCGGTAACGCCCATCCGGGCCGCGATATCGACCGGTCGGGCTTCGCCGTTCTCGTGGATCAGCTCAGCGATCAATTCGACATAGTCTTCCGCCACTTCGCTGCGCCGCGCTTCGCGCACACCGATGAAGGCCTCGGCGCGGGTTTCAACCGCGCGCGCCTCTGCCTGCGTTGATTCATGGTTCTCATCGTTCGTCATGCCGCCACCCTCGCACGATCGGGATTGACTCGTAAAGCCTAAGCGATGATTATTAGCCGAAGCTAACTTTTTGCGCCGGGACTTTGGCCTGCGTGTCATTTGAAGGGACCACGTCCATGCCTGCCGATACCAGCAAGCGAGGGCGCGATGTGTCGTCCGCCGTGGAGACATCTCGGCCCACAGCGCCACCTGCGATGGTCACGGAGCCAGTATCGGCGTCGCGACGCGCGTTGTTGGTCGGCGGTCTAGTGGCTGCCGGCGGAGCGGCCGTGGCCGCGAGCCGCGCGCAATCCCAGGCAACGCCCGACCCGATGGCGGGGCATGCGATGCCCGGCGGGGCGGTCGATCCGTATTCGGCCCATGACAGTGGCATGGCGCATGGCAACATGACGATGGTCGGCCAGGTCGACCACGCCCGGAACGGGTTCGACCCGACGGCCATGCTGACCGACTGGGAGACAGGCCAGACCGAAGTTCTGCCGGATGGGCGCACGTTACGAACGTTTGAGGTGGACGTCATCGACGTGGAGATCGAGATCGCTCCCGGCGTTTTCTTTCCCGCCTGGACGTTCAACGGCCGCGTTCCCGGCCCCGCCCTGCGCGCCAAAGAAGGCGAACGGCTACGGATCGTCTTTCGCAACCTCGGTTCACACCCGCATTCCATGCATTTTCACGGCATTCACTCGGCGCGGATGGACGGCGTTCAAGGCGCCGGGCTGATCGATCCGGGTGAGGAGTTCGTCTATGAGTTCGATGCCAAGCCCTTCGGCTGTCATCTCTATCACTGCCATGCCCTGCCGCTGAAACGGCACATGCATAAGGGCATGTACGGACTTTTCGTGGTCGACCCTGATCCGGCGCGCCACCCCGAACTTGCGGCAATCGCCGCGTCGCGCGTGCTGGGCAGCCCGGAAAACGCCGAATGGCAGGAACTGGCGATGGTGATGAACGGCTTTGACACCAATTTCGACGGCGAGAACGAGGTCTATGCCGTCAATACGGTCGGCCAAGCTTACATGAACGCGCCTATCCGGATCGACAAGTCGCGCCCGGTCCGTATCTACCTCATGAATGCGACCGAGTTCGACCCGATCAACTCGTTCCATCTGCACGGCAATTTCTTCGACTACTACGAGACCGGTTCGCAACTCACGCCGACCCTGCGCACGGTCGATGTGATCATGCAGTGTCAGGCGCAGCGCGGCATCCTCGAGTTCAGTTTCGCTGACCACGAGGATGGATTGTACATGTTCCATGCCCATCAGGCCGAGTTCACCGAACTAGGCTGGATGGGATTTTTTGACGTGCGGGAGGCCGGAGCATGACCGATCAGACCGAACAAAGCCGCCCGCCAATGACCCGCCTGCTTCTCGTTCTCGTGCCGCTGGCCGTCATGCTGGGGGCTTTCGTGTGGATTGCCTCGCTCGATCCGCTGCGCGGCTTCAACAATGGCGCGCCCCCGGTCGAGGCGTTGACGGTCGAACGGACGATCCTCGATGGGTCGGGGATTTCGCTCAGTGTGCGCGCCGGCGGATCGGAAGCAATGGTGGTCGCGCAGGTCGCAGTGGACGACGCCTACTGGACCTTCACGCAGGAGCCCGCGGGGCCGATTGCCCGCGGCGAAGCGGTCTGGTTACGAATTCCCTATCCGTGGGTTCTCGGCGAGGCCCATCACGTCAACCTGCTGACCAACACGGGCGCGACCTTCGGGCATGAGATCGGGGTCGCCGTCTCGACGCCAAGTCCCACCTGGGGTCAACTTCGACTTCAGGCGGTGATCGGGGCGATCGTCGGCTTGTTGCCGGTGGCGCTTGGCCTGATGTTCTATCCGGCCATGAAGGGCGTCGGGCGAAGCGGGATGAACTTTCTGCTGGCACTGACGGTTGGGTTGCTGGCCTTCTTGCTGATCGACACCCTATCCGAAGCAATGGAGCTGTCGGCAGAAGCGGCCGCAATATTCCAGGGCTCCGCCATGGTCTGGCTCGCGGCGCTGGCAAGCTTCCTTTTGCTGATGGCGATCGGGCGCTGGCGCGGCAACCCGGAGGGCATTGCGCTGGCGTTCTACATCGCCCTCGGGATAGGGCTGCACAACTTCGGTGAAGGGTTGGCGATCGGCGGTGCATTCGCCGCAGGATCGGCAGGGCTTGGCACTTTCCTCGTCCTAGGCTTTGCCTTGCACAATGTCACCGAGGGCATCGGCATCGCCGCCCCGATGCTTCGTGCCCGGCCAACGCTTTGGACGTTTGCCGCCCTGACCCTGCTCGCCGGTGGCCCGGCCATCCTCGGAATGTGGGCGGGCAGCCTTGCCTATGCGCCGCAATGGTCGGCATTGGCACTCGCCGTCGGAGCGGGTGCTATCCTGCAAGTCATGGTCGAGGTCAGCGCCTACCTTGTACGTCAAAACGCCGACAGGCAGGCGGCGCTGATGTCACCAGCCGTACTGGTCGGGTTTCTGGGCGGCATCGCCTTCATGTACGCGACGGCGGCATTGATCAAGATCTGAGCGGTGATCGGCTGTTTCGGCTTCATGGGGCGGTCGCCCAACTCTATAAACTGACCCCGTCTGTCCACGGGGAGATCGCAATTTTCGTGCCCCAGTTTGTGCGCCCAAGAGACTTATTCTTTCGTGATTTCGAAATGAAGAATTTGAGGCTAGAGCGACTAGAGGATCCCACAGATAGGTGAAAACACTGCAAATCCATCTGACTACTATTGCTGAGCCGCGCGTCGAAATAGACTGTCTCATATTTTCATTCTGTCACGATTCAGCGCCTCCGTTGAACTATCAACAGATGTTACGCACCAAAACGAGTGCTTCTGTAGAGGTGTTTCATGGCATCGCCCGCCACATGCGGAAACGCCCTTGTCCGGTCACCTCGCGGATCAGGTCGCGCGTTTCCATCCAAGCAAGGTTGCGCTGGACGGCGCCGCGGCTGGCACCGGTCAGGGTCTCGGCCATTGGGGCGGAGACGAGGGGCCATTCGGTCAGCACAGCGCGCAATGCAGGTGGTGTCCTGCCAGAGAGCGGGGCCATCATGGCTTCCGCCCGCACTGACCATGCCTGGATATCGTCGAGGTGCCGCATCGCGGTCAGGCATGCTGTTTCCATTCCCTCGAGCCAACGCTCCAAGCGCTCAGCAGGTGGGCCACTGGCGCGCAGCCCCCCTGCCCCGCGCATAGCCAGAGGCGCAAAGATGGCCCCGCGATTCGAATTCGGGCCTTCGCTCGCGGCAATGCGTGCGGCGGTAACCGCTGCTTCCGTCCGGTCGCCCTGTTGCCTGAGGCCCGCAAGGTTCCAGAGGTGAAACCCCATGCAGGCGCGTGTGATCGAGTGCAGGTCGGCGGCTTGCGCCATCAGGTCAAGCCAACCGACCGCGCGATCCGCAAAGGGCTCGGCTTCATTGGCCATGTTTTCAGGGTCACGGCGATCGAGGAAAGCGGATAGGTCCACCTCTGGGCCGGGACCGCCTGTCAGACGCCGCACCGCCCATCCGACACGCGCGAGTGCTGCGGTGTCGTCCTGCACACCCGACAGGCGCATGGATATCCAGAGTGCCAGCCGATCCGGGCCAATTCGGTCGCCCACAAACCAGCTGAGGTCTGCCGCCTCCATCAGCGCGAGCCTATGCCGCCAGCCCTCCGGGCCACGGTGCAGACGGTCATCCAGCGCGCCAATCCGGCCCGCCACACGGGCGAGACGGGCGGCATTGCCTGCCTCTGCCTTCCGCCAGTCGTCGAGGACTGCGGTTTCACGCAGCTCTGCCCTCGGTCCGGGCGGCAGATAATCCGGCTCCACTTCCATCGGACCGGGCAGGAACCACAGATCGTCCTCAGACGTCACTTCAAGCCCCTCCGCATCCACTAGAGGATCATCAACACTATCATACTGCGTAGTTACTTGAGGCTTCATATGTGCAAAATACGGCAGTTTTGCAGTTTACCCAAGTGTTTTGTCAGGGTGCGCCTGTACACCTTATATAGCACGCGCGCGCGGTGGTCTGCGAGATCTCTCTGATCGCGCTCAGCGTATGAAAACCAAGGGGTTTTTGATGAGCAGCACCACAGAGAGCGCCCTTGCATCTGTTTACAAACGGTCGTTTATTGGCGATATATTAAATTGCAAACGGCCCAGTTTCATGCCCCTGATTGGCTATGCGCGCGTCTCCACCGAGGATCAGACCCCCCTGCCCCAGTCTGAGGCACTGCAGTCTGCGGGATGCGCCGAGATCTTTGAAGAGCACGCCTCGGGCGGCAATCGCGCGCGGCCCGTGCTTGCACGTGTGCTGGAGCGGATTGGCAAGGGCGACACGCTGGTCGTCGTGCGGATCGACCGGCTTGCGCGGTCTTTGTCGCACCTACTTGAGGTGATCGAAAGACTGGAGGGCAAGGGGGCGTTCTTCCGCTCGCTCCAGGACCCGATCGACACTGCCTCGCCCCAGGGCAAGTTCACGTTGCAGGTTCTGGGCGCTGCGGCTGAGTTCGAACGCGCCCTGATCCGCGAGCGTACCAAAGCCGGACTTGCCTCGGCACGCTCAAAGGGCCGCGTCGGCGGCAACCCAGGTCTTCGCGCCAAGGACCCTGAAGCGCTGCGCAAGGTGCGGCTGGCGCGACAGGACGGCTACATGGAGCGCTTGAACGAAACTGCGCAGGATTGGGTGCCCCATGTGCGCCGTTTGCGCTCCGATATGGCTTGGGAAGACGTCCTGCGGATCATCAATGGCCCCCTGCCCCATGATCGGCGCTGGACGCAAAGCCGCCTGCTCCGCGCCGTGAAGGCATACGTGGCGGACGGATTCCTGCCCGCTGAAGTGCTTGGACGCGCTGGACGTCGCGATACCGACGATCGCCTGCCTGCGATTGTCGCCGCAATCAAAGGTGCTGACCCCGAGATCACCTTGCAGGCAATCTGCGACCGACTGGAATCCATGCGTGAGCGCACCCCTCGCGGTCGCACCAGCTGGCAGCCTTCCTCAGTCAGAATGCTGCTGGAGCGTGCTGAAAAGCTGGGGCTCCTCTGAGGATCACACTTGTGTTGGCCTAACCGATTGCCACTAAATCTAGAAAGTGCTTGCACGAATCTGGTTGGTCGGGCAATAGTCTCGAGAAATAACGCGCGGTCACATAAAAAACGCGCCCACGGATCGGGGCAGACATGAGCGAAGTAGAGCAGGATCTAGACATCGCCATCGGGCACTACGCGGAACTTCTCGCGTCGAACCTGCATGCTCAGCGCGCTGCCCACTTCCCGCCGGATGCAAAGAAGGTGATGCGCACTTTGACTAGCGGCGAAGCTGCTGAACTCCTTGGCGTCGATCATACCTATCTTCGTAAGCTTCATCGAGAAGGAAAGATCGTTGACGTCGAGACGACGGCTGGAAGTCATCGCCGCTATACCCTCGACGATATATGGGAAATCCGTCAGACCCTTGAAGGAAATGCAAAGAAGTCTGGAACTTACGTGCCTGGACGTCGCGACGGTGACGAGCTTCAAGTCGTTTCAGTGGTGAACTTCAAGGGCGGTTCTGGCAAGACGACGACGTCTGCTCACCTCGCTCAACGCTTGGCGCTTAAGGGGTACAGGGTTCTTGCGATCGATCTCGACCCTCAAGCATCCCTTTCAGCTCTTCATGGAATCCAGCCGGAACTTGACCTTATGGAGGGCGGGACCCTCTATGATGCCGTTCGCTACGACGATCCGGTTCCGATCGACGAAGTGATCCGCAAGACCTACATCCGCGGCCTTGATCTCATCCCGGGCAACCTTGAACTCATGGAGTTCGAGCACGAGACGCCTGCTGCTATCCAGCGAGGAGGAGCGAAGGCGTTCTTTGCGAGAGTTCATGATGCTCTCGACAGTGTTGAAGCAAACTACGACGTTGTTGTGATCGACTGCCCGCCGCAGCTTGGTTTCTTGACGATGTCAGCACTTTCCGCGTCCTCGGGTGTTCTCGTGACGGTTCACCCGCAGATGCTTGACCTCATGTCGATGTCCCAATTCCTGCGAATGACTGCGGATCTCCTGGGAGTGATCAGGGATGCAGGCGCAAATCTGCGCTTCGATTGGCTGCGCTTTTTGCCAACGCGATACAAAGTCGGCGACGCGCCACAAACCGAAGTCATCGCTTTCATTCGCGGGCTGTTTGGGAGGTCGGTCCTTACCAATCACATGGTTGAATCGACCGCAATTTCTGATGCCGGCTTGACCAAGCAAACGCTCTACGAAGCTGACAAAAGGGACTTCACGCGTCAGACGTTTGATCGTGCGATCGAATCCATGAACGCAGTCAACGATGAGATCGCTGAAATCATCCAGAACACATGGGGGCGGAATGGCAAGAAAGCCTAAACTCGGCCTGCCGCTGCAGACCCTTCGCAACGCTCCTGACGCTCTTGAAGGGCGCCGACTGCGTGGCGGTGTATTTGAGATCGATCCGGCGCAGATTGTTACCGAAGGACGGTTGGATGACAGGCTTCAGATTGAAGTTGAGGGCCTGAAGAACTCTATCTCCAAGAACGGTCAGCGGGTGCCTGTTTTGGTCCGCCCACTGGAAGGCGATCGCTACAACCTGATCTATGGCCGCAGGCGCCTAGAAGCATGTCGCGAACTCGGCATCAAAGTTCGAGCCATCGTCACGGAAGTTGAGGGTGATCAAGCGCTTCGAGATCAGCTTCTCGAGAACCAAGAGCGTCGTGATCTGAGCTTTATTGAACGTGCGCTTGTTGCAACGGCGCTTCTGGACGGTGACCATTTGGAAGGGGCTGAGCGCACCAATCGAGGTGTCGCCGAAGTCCTTAACCTCCACGAAGCTGGGGTTTCACAACTCTTGAGTGTCGTTCGGACAGTCGGCGAGGAACTCATCCAGGCAATTGGTGCAGCTCCTGGGATTGGTCGCCCAAGATGGGAAGAACTCAAAAAGGCCTTGGGTGCCTACGACGGTGATCGAGACCAACTGCAAGCCGCAGCTCATACAGCTAAGTCCGAAAGTTCCGGCTCGGTCGATGAGGTTTCTGATCGTGCGTTTCTCGCAGTTCTGGAAGCTGCGAAGAGCGCGGAGAGAAAAGCAAGTCCGCCTCGCAAGGGCGCGCCTGCTTTGGCGATCCCCGGTGTCGGAGCTGCGACAGTCAAGACCGGTCGCCAAGGCAAGCAGCTAAAACTCGATCTGACTACGGATGAACCTGAATTTGTCAGCTGGTTGGAGGGCAATGCCTCAAAGCTGATTACCGAGCTTCATGAGCGCTGGAAGCGTTCAGAAGACTGAGGAAGAGCAACCAACAAGAAGGAGGCACGATACAGGCAAAAAAGAAAAAGGCCCCGAGAAGCTAGCTTCACGAGACCTTTGTAAGGTTTCGCACCGGGATCAGCCCGCTACAAAATCTCAGTTTTCGCACTTCTGAATGTAGCGTTCTGGCCCCTACCCCGCAAGCGCAAAGCGATTCGCGGGCCGTAGAAATTTTGCCTTCGTGAACGTTTTCATGGATTACACACCGATTTCGCCGTTTATGCGGCCGATCTCGCACGCGCATCTGCGCGTGATCGAGCGACCCGAGGCATCTGTCCCGGGTAGACCCGTCAACAAGTGGGAACTCCTGCGCGAGCTCTCGAAGGCGCAAGCGGCCTTCGGCGTGTCAGAACGTGATTTGACTGTTTTGCAGGGGCTCCTCAGCTTCTTTCCAAACGATGCACTTGGCGGGAACGCCGAGATGGTAGTCTTCCCCTCGAACAAGGCGATCTGTGAGCGCCTGAATGGTATGCCCTGCTCCACGATGCGTCGTCACCTCGCGCGTCTTGTCGATGCTGGTTTGCTCCAGCGGCGTGATAGCCCCAATGGAAAGCGCTACGTTCGCAAGCACGGCGAAGAGCGCGTCGCCTTTGGCTTCGATCTTTCCCCGCTCTACTGCCAATCCGAGGAGATAGCACGGGCCGCAGAGGCCGTACGTGAGGCTGAGGAGCGCGTCAGGCGTCTGAGAGAGGTTGTAAGCCTCATGCGGCGTGATCTCGCGGCTCTCGCGGAGTTCGGAGACGAGATGCAGCCAGGCCTAGGCATCTGGGACCAGCTTCGTGACAAGGCTATCCTCACAGCGCGCGCGCTTCGCCGCAAGCTTTCAATTGAGGATCTCGTGGCCTATCGAGCCGATCTTGAAGCTCTCCTCGACCAGGCACGCAACATCATTGATGGCTCTGGAACAGAAGAAATGAACACCAATGATGCCCGATCTGAGCGTCACCATCATAATTCAAATAAAGAATCTATAGATCTTGAACCTGCTTTAGAAAAAAGCGGGGCGGCGGCCGGCGTGCCAGATGTGGACAGGGATGAGCCCGTGGCTGACGTCGATGAACAGGACACAAGACACCTGCCAAAGATCCCGCTGCACCTGGTGATCGCGGCATGTCCCTCGCTCAAGACCTTCTACCAAGGCGAAATCCGGCATTGGCACCAGCTTTTCGATGCGGCATGCCATGTGCGACCAGCCATGGGGATCAGTGCATCTGCATGGGAAGAAGCGCAGCGGTTCATGGGTCCGGAGCAAGCGTCGATCGTTGTTTCTGCCATGCTGGAACGCTTTGAGGACATCAGATCGCCTGGTGGATACTTGCGAGCTCTAACTGCCAAAGCTGCGGCCGGTGAGTTTTCCTGTGGGCCGATGGTCATGGCATTGATTGGGCGACGATCTGCAGCTTAACAGCTGTTAAGGTTGAGAGACTGCGTACTGTTCCGCCACATCGGAACTGACGACTTAACAGCTGTTAAGGTCCTGTCTCGGGAGCGTCAGAATAAGAGAGGGAAAGGTTTGTTGGTTTGAGGGATGACGGGAAATGAGATCGGAAGAGTGGCTTCCGGCGCCCGTCGTGGAGAAGATCTGATGGCGAAACCTGCCCAGAAAGTCACCCTGTCCCCGTCCCGGGACATTCCCTTCGACAAGCTCGTGCTGAGCCAGTCCAACGTCCGGCGCATCAAGGCCGGCATCTCGGTCGAGGAACTGGCCGAAGATATCGCCCGCCGCGGGTTGCTGCAGAGCCTGAGCGTTCGGCCCGTTCTGGCGGATGATGGGTCCGAGACCGGTAAGTTCGAAATCCCCGCTGGCGGTCGGCGCTTCCAGGCCCTGTCTATCCTCGTGAAGCAGAAACGCTTGGCCAAAACGACGCCCATTCCCTGCATCGTGCGGGATGCCAAGTCCACGATCCTCGCCGAAGACGACTCGCTCGCCGAGAACATACAGCGCGCTGCCTTGCATCCGCTCGATCAGTTCCGCGCCTTCGTGGCGCTTCGGGAGAAGGGTCAGGGCGATGAAGAGATCGCGGCCGCTTTCTTCGTCACGCCGCAGGTGGTCAAACAGCGCCTGAAACTCGCCGCCGTGGCCCCTGCCCTGCTTGAGCTCTATGCCGAGGATGAAATGACGCTGGAGCAGTTGATGGCCTTCACGGTCAATCCGGATCACGAGCGCCAGGTTCAGGTCTGGGAGGCGATCCGGTCGTCCTGGAACAAAGAGCCCTATCAGGTCCGGCGCATGCTGACGGAAACCTCGGTGCGCGCCTCAGACCGTCGTGCCGCCTTTGTCGGCGTCGAGGTTTATGAGGCTGCTGGCGGCACCATGTTGCACGACCTCTTCCAAGGCGATGACGGCGGCTGGCTGGAAGACCCTGCTCTGCTCGATCGTCTGGTCAGCGAGAAGCTTCAGTCTGAAGCCGAAGCGATTGCGACCGAAGGTTGGAAATGGATCGAGGTCTCGCTCGACCTGCCCTATGGCTACAGCCACGGTTTGCGGCGGCTGAGCGGAGACCCGGCGCCGATGACAGATGACGAAGGCGCGGCCCATGCGAAGCTGCTTGCCGAATACCGGGCGCTTGAAGAGGAATACGAGGGTCAGGATGAGTTCCCCGAAGAGATCGACGCGCGTCTTGGCGCGTTGGAAGTCGCGATGGAGAAGCTCGAGGCCCGGCCGTTGATCTTCGACGATCAGGAGATCGCGCGGGCAGGGGCCTTTGTGACGCTTGGTCGCTATGGTGAGCTTGCCGTTTATCGCGGCTTCGTGCGGCCCGAGGATGAGCCACGGGAAGACGCCGACGTGCAGAGCGGCGAGCAGGCCATGGGCGGGCAGGGCGCCGAGCTTTCCGCGGCGAGCAACGTGGATGGTATCGGCCATGGCACGGTGATCACCTGTGCTGGTCAGGCGCTCGGCGCCAACGTGCCCGACGATGAGGACGATGGTGCGTTGAAGCCCTTGCCTGAGCGGCTGGTCATGGAGTTGACGGCGCATCGGACATTGGCACTGCGCGAAGCTGTCGGGCGCTCACCTGATGTCGCGTTGACGCTGCTGCTCCTGAAGCTCGTCAATGACACCTTCCGGACGTCCAGTTCGGCCGGCAGCTGCCTCGAGGCTTCGGTGCGTCACGTCTACATGTCGGCGCAGGCGAGCGATCTGAAGGACAGCGTGGTGGCCAAGCTGGTGGACGATCGTCATGCGGAGTGGGAGGCCGACCTGCCGCTCGACGACGATGCCGAACTCTGGGATTACCTAGCGTCCCTCGATCAGGCGAGCCGGCTGGCCCTGCTCGCGCATTGCCTCAGCTTCGGGATCAACGCGCTCCATGAGAAGGTGAACCCTTATGGTGCCGGTATCTCCGCCAGCGGTCTGACCAAGCGGATGACCCAGTCCGACTTGGTCGCACAGGCGCTAGAACTCGACATGGTCGAGGCGGGTTGGGAGCCGACGGTCGATACCTACCTCAGCCGCGTGCCCAAGGCCCGGATCCTCGAGGCCGTGCGCGAGGCGAAAGGGGAGGGGACGGCGCAACTCCTCGATCACCTGAAGAAGGGCGAGATGGCGACCGAAGCCGAGCGTTTGCTGAAAGGCAGCGGCTGGTTGCCGGAGGTTCTTCGCCGTCACGATCTGGCGGCACTCGACGGTGTGGAAGGGCAGGGGGCGTCTGAGCCCGTTTCCGGCACCGAGCAGGCCGAAGATGTCGATCTGCCCGCCTTTCTCACTGCTGACCTGCCGGGCAATGAGGCATCGATGATGGCCGCGGAGTGATCTGCGCCATCCGGGGGCGGGGAAACCCGCCCTCAATCACATAAAACCAAATAATATCAATAAGATGAATGCGAAATGACGCATTCAGGATGAGGAATCATGTCTGCAACGATCATTCTCGACACCGCGCCGCTAGGGGCGCTCATTCGCTACACCGACAACAGTCCGAAACCGCCTGCGCGGTTCACGAAGAAGCTCGCGGCCTGGGAACGCTCGAACGGCGTTGGACGTCTCGTCAAGAAGGAGCCGCCGCGACCCTATCCAACCCGGACGGCGCCGGCGTCGTTCACGCTACACGAGGGGAACTTCTCTTCGGGCGGGGTCATACTCGTGACAATCATGCGGACACATTCGGCTGATAGCGCCTTGACCTTCGAGGTCGCTGAGGAACCACAGCCCGGGCAGGTGCGTGTCCTTTTGGATTTCGGCGGTTGCACGGAGTTGCTCCACCTGGCCGAGTCTGTCACGGCTGCCGAACTCTGGATCGCCAGAGAAGGCTATCGCAACGCGCGGCTGGAGATTGTCGGCGAAGAAGGCGCTGGTAGGGCAGGGGGCGCGGAGCTTGCCGCCTGAGCCTATGTAGAACCCGAGGGGCCCGCCAAAGCGCGGGCCTCTCACCCATCACGACCCTGTCCCGCGAAATCGCGGAGCACCATAGGATCCAATCCATCACGGAAAGAGATCTCACCCAAGAGCCTGCCCTGGAGGCTGGCAGCGAAAGCATCAGCGGAACACCAGGCTCCAGTCAGCGGTCGCACCATCCCCCGCTCGCCATTCCCTTCCTTGCCCCGAATCCCGTCTTCGAGATCAACCCGCGAGGGGTCGGACTACGGGCATGCCCGTGCCGCCGGGTGGATTCGGACGAGCCGAACGCACCCGGTGATGTCAGCCAGTCTTCGGGCCTGCGGGGTCCTGTCGCGCGGGGGATGGTCCTCCGCCTCCAAGACAGGAGCCAAACAGATGTCCCGCAAAGATGCTCACGCCTTCGCCGCCTCGCTCGCCGCCACGCTCATGGTCTCGATCGTCGTCTTCCAGGCAGGTGATGGAACCTATGGCGCCGTCCCCGCCGATGAAATCGACGGAGACGAGGTTCAGGTGGTGGGTGAGATCGACCCGTGGGCGTGAAGCCCACGGGGTCGAAGACGGCTCGGGTTCGGAGCAAGGCTCCGATCCGGGCCTTTCGCCTGTCCACCGTTCCGGCCGACCGGCAAAATGAGCCGACGATGGTCGGCATGCCTTTGCATTAAGAAAACAAGCTCGAGCGTCAGCCAATCTGGCTTTGCCCAGACATCAGCGGTCAATTGTAGTGCAATGAATGCAGCTTGAACATCGTCAGGGTTCGTCGGACACTGCGTTGTATTTGGTTCGGGTCACGTCGCATGCTCTACAAATCATTGATTTCCTTATACGGTTCATCGCTTGCGGGTAAATCGGCTCCTGCTGACGACCTGGTTTGGCACTTTACGCCGTCCGAGGATCTGAGGCTTTTTCGCGAGTATGCGCTCGATGCCCTACAGCAGGCAAAAGTATACCTGCTCGACCATTTGGCTGCAGCCTATGCCGATACGCTTCATGACGCAGTCGCCAAACAGGCTTCGGAAACCGGTCTTCCCGCAATGGCCATTCTGGGTGAGGTAAAGCTCCCCGCCGACGTTGTTTGGGTCGAATTTGACGATCGAGAGCTGGGTGTCGCGCGCTTTGAACGGGCTTCACCTGTAACGAGACATGACGACAAACCCATAGGCACCGGTCTACGCGGCTATCTCATCGATGATCGAAACAAGGGCCACTTGCGCATCACGATGTTCCATCGCCGCGAGAATTCCCGTGTCGTCGATCCAATCTGCGCTTTGCTCGTGAAGCGAGCTCCGACAGGCGAGTTGAACTATGACGACGTCGAAGTCGAGTTGAGCCGTTCCATGGTCGATTTCCGTGTGCGTAGCGGAGATACGATGGAAATGATCAACGGTCGGCGAACGGTGCACCAAGTTGAAACAGGCTACGATCTGTTCATCCCCTACGCGCTCTTTGCGATGCTGGTTTCCCCGGACTTGGGTGGCATCATTCCCACGGAAAACGAGACGTACACAGCCAAGGATGCAAAGACCGCTCGAAAGTTCGGGAAGTTCTGGATTCTAGGCGCGCAGAAATCCCATCTTACAATCCGCATTGGTCCGCAGGCCGCGGCTCACATGCAGGAGCGGCAGGCTCGCCTTGAGTTCGAGCGTCAGGTCCAGGACGGGCGAAGCGGCCCTGTTCGCCATTGGGTGAGCGAACATGAGCGTCGCTATCGCAGCGGTAAGGTTGTGTTGGTGAAGGGGCACCACAGAGGGCAATTGCCTGCGCCTAATCTGCCAACGCGTGTGATGGGACCAAAACCCGAGGCAACGATTTTCGAGTTGGACGCAGTTGATCCGTCCAACCCAGACTGAACCCGGAGTTTTCCATGCAGCCATGTTGTCCGCCGTCAATCTATCGCCGCCACATGGAAGAACAGCCCTAGTTTCCGGCCGTGACCGGACCAGGTCGGCGCCAAAAGCTCAGGGTACCGGAAATCCGACGATACCGGCGCACAAGTGGTTTCCACTCTCCCAATCAGTTCGGCCCGGAAGTGGTCCATACCGTGGCGATGGCTTCCGCCTTGGTGCAACCTTTCGCCATCTGCCAATCCGAGACCGTGGAGATTGACCTGGCGACTTTCTTCCGCATTTTCTGCAGAGCGTTGGGCGACAATGTCCCGAGATCGAAATCAGCCGTTGGTCCGGTTCCTGTCCTGAATATTCCGGCATCGATAGCCCGTCTCGGCAAGGCCCTGCATTCCCCTGCAGGGAAGGGCAAGAGGGCGAGAGCCGGTGATCGACACTTGCGCCGCTGGTGGGGTGCTGGGCTTTGGGTCAAACAGTCCGATTGGCAAGGGGACATGGTCTGGCATGGGCTCCCCGCATCTCTCTGTCTCCTGGGCCATCCCTTCGACTGACAATCCCCTAATCCCGTTCGGTCTCCTGCGCGCAACCCCGCGTCAGTCCGGGCCGTGTTGGCCGCCTTTGGCGTCCTGCCCGCTCCACCCCGGTCCTCTGGGGGTGTCCGGTGTCCATGTTGTCCACCGTGCACGCGTCACCCGACGGGCTTTTTCAGGGTCTTGTCGAAGGGACGGTCCCGAAGACAGGAAACACAGGAGCTTATCATGCAGAACATCGTCATCCTCGCCGGCAACATCGGTCAGACCCCCGAAGTCCGCACCACCCAGAGCGGCACCAAGATCACCAACTTCAGCCTCGCCACCTCGCGTCCCCGCCTCTCGGAAGGCCGTGTGATGCGCGACGAGAACGGCTACCGGGTCATGGACACCGAATGGCACCGCATCACCTGCTTCAACGGTCTCGGCAAGACGGTCGCCGAGCATTGCGAAAAGGGGATGAAGGTCCTCGTCCACGGCCGCATCCACTACACCAAGTGGATCGACAGCATGGGGAACGACCGCTACGGCTGCGAGATCATCGCTGAGAAGGTCGACTTCCTGAGCCGCCCGAAGTCGGCCGAGAACGAAAACCCCGAGCTGGTCGACCGCGACGACGAGATCCCGTTCTGAGGAACGGGGTCTCCCCCTTCGGGCCCGGCGGGTTACCCCGCCGGGTTTGCCGGATTGCCGCGAGGCGGTTTGGAGCCCATCTTTCTGATGCTGCACCAAGCGAAAACTCCCTCTAACCTCAGCATGCCGACACTGGACATCATGGAGAAAGATCATTTGATCTTTCTAACGACTTCGGTCCTTCCGCGCTCTCATTTTTGTTGGTGATGTCGGTACATGGTGTTGCATTGCTTTGCAGCAACACAACCAGTAGTATTGCGCCTGATTAGGAGTGACAGCAGATGAAATTGTCCAGGTTCAGAGTTTCCAATTTCCGGTCCGTGTCTGACAGCGGTTGGCTTGAGGCCGACGACGTGACAGCGCTGATTGGGGTCAATGAGTCTGGTAAGACGAATTTGCTGCTGCCACTTTGGAAGCTCAAGCCTGCCCAAGACGGTGAGATCCAACCGACGTCTGACTATCCGAAAACGATGTTCGGAGAAATCCGCAATGCGCCGGGCGACTATCACTTCATCGAAGCCGAGTTCGATACGGGTACTTCCGGCGCTGCCATCGCGCAAGCCGCAGGTATTTCGGCTGAGATCGCTGAGACTGTCCGCGTCACGCGCTTCTTCGACGGTCACTACGACATCGAATTTCCAAAGCACCAACGGATCACCACCGTTACGCGGGAGTGGCTCGCGGGCAAGCTAACTGGGGCCGCAGGCGCAGTTGAAGCTGCGCAGGCTCTCAAGAAGGAAGCCGAGCTGCAGCCTCAGTTGGTTCAAGGCCTCAGGGCCACCTCTGATGCGCTGCCCGACACGGAGAACCTTGGAGCGGTTCAATTGCGCGCGGCCATCAAGGCAGTCGATGGGCTAATACCCGAAGAGCCAGCAGAGACCAGCGTTATTGTCCCGTTGGTAAGGCAACTGGCATCAGAACTAGGCGACCAGCTCCGCGTGCTGATGACACCGCCACCGGGCCGTGTCGAAGGCGTTGAAGCAGTAGTCGTGAACGCAATCCCGCCATTTGTCTATTACTCCAACTACGGCAACCTCGATTCAGAAATCTACCTGCCGCATGTTGTTGAGAACCTCGTGCGACAGGATTTGGGGGCGAAAGAAGCCGCAAAGGCGAGAACGCTGCGGGTGCTGTTCAGCTTCGTACAGTTGGAGGCAAAGGAAATCCTAGAACTTGGACGTGACTTCAAAGAGGTGAATGGCCAGAATCGAGAGCCAACCGCAGATGAGATTGCCGCCATCGCGGAGCAAAAACGGACGCGCTCAATCCTGCTGCAATCCGCGGGCGCAACTCTGACCACTCGCTTTCGGGATTGGTGGAAGCAAGGCGATTACCGCTTCCGTTTTGAGGCGGACGGAAATCATTTTCGTATTTGGGTTGCTGACGACCGGCGTCCAACTGAGGTAGAACTTGAGAACCGAAGCACGGGTTTGCAGTGGTTCCTGAGTTTCTATCTTGTCTTCCTTGTCGAAAGCCGAGGCGACCACAAAAAAGCGGTGCTCCTCCTCGACGAACCAGGTGTGTCGCTGCACCCGCTTGCCCAACGTGACCTCTCTGCGTTCTTTGAAAGTCTGTCCCAGACCAACCAGATCATCTATACATCGCACTCGCCCTTCCTGGTCGATGCGGATCGACTTGAGAGGGCTCGTAAAGTCTATGTAGCGGCGGACGGCACCACGAAGGCGACACCAAATCTGCGACATAGCGAAGGCCGGGATGAGCAGGCGGGCGCGGCGTATGCCGTCCATTCTGCACTGAACCTGAGCGTCGCTGAGAGCCTACTTGTTGGTTGTCGGCCCGTGCTGGTCGAAGGCCCGTCGGATCAGCATTACCTGACTGCAATCAAGGCTCTCTTGGTCTCCGGCGCGAAAATTACGCCCAAACGTGAATTGGTCTTCCCACCCTCTGGCGGAACGAAGACAGCGCGTGTAGTGGCCAGCATCCTCACTGGTCGCGACGAAGTTCTGCCGATGATGCTGCTCGACGACGATGGTCCTGGCCGACAGATGCGCGCCAACTTGGCTCAGGGTCTGTATGCGGAAAGCCCGGACAAGGTGCTTAACGTCGCAGCCCATGTCGGCTACGAGCGTGCCGAGATCGAAGACCTGATACCATTTGACATCATCGCCGACGAACTGGACCGAATGGAACGCGAACCTGACGTTAGGTTCGCGGACGTTGTGCAGGCAGGCCTGCCAATTGTGGGCCAGATCGAAGCCTGGGCACAGGCGCAGGGCGTGCAACTTGACGAACATTGGAAAGTGCCGCTGTCGATCAAGGTCAAACAACGGATGCTGACACGGGGATTGAACGCGATCCCGCCGGATGTGGTGGTTCGGTGGGTCGGGTTGTTCGAGGCATTCTCGCCGCAAGACGCACCGTAGTGGTGCCTGAAGGCGCGCGTGGTAAGTGCAAAAAAGCTACCTTCGGTTCGAAACAACATGAACACCAGCTTGGTCCCGTATTGCTCGAACTTTTTTAAGAGTGAGAGGCGAGCCGGTTTCCCGGTGACAGGTTGAGGATTGGGAGAGTGGCTCCCGGCGCCTGTCACGGAGGAATGCCGATGGGTGTTGTGGAAGTTCTGGATCCGGTCGCACCGGCGCGGGCTGGTGGTTGGAAAGTAGATGTGAGCCGGGGCGAGCGGAACGGGCGGGTGTCGTCCGAATGGTTTAACCGGCCGGATGACGAGCGGTATCTGTCGCTCGACGATCTCTGGACCAATGTGAAGGGTCGGTCCGAGCGCAGCCGGAGCCGGGTGGTGCAGACGGCAGATATTCGCGTCGAGGCCGCGCGCGACAGCGCCGAGCGATTGCGTCTGGTCTTGCCGCAAGCGCAGGAACCCGTAGCGCCCACACATTGGGCCTTCGGCCAGCTCGCCAGCATTGTCGGCGCTCCGGCCTCCTACCTGCGGCAGCTGCCTGCTCCTCTGGCGGGGATCAACCTGCAATACGGTTTGACCAACCACCGCGCCGAGCAGGTGAAGACCTTCGAGACCGAGGATGGCCGCACGGAACTGCGCGCGGTGACCGGTCCCGACTACGGCCGCATCCATGACTTCGAGCTTGTCGAGGCAGTGCAGCGCATCGCGGGCAATGGCACGGGTGACACGCGCTGGAAGGTGCCGGGTGTGCTCGACTGGTCGACCGGGGTCTACAACCCCGATGTCGAAATCAGCCGCGACACGACCACGCTCTACGCCTCGGACCGCGACGTCTTCCTGTTCCTGGTCGACGACCGCAATCCGATCGAAGCAGGCAAGTTACCCGACGGCTCCCCCGATCTCTATTTCCGGGGCTTCTATTGCTGGAATTCCGAGGTGGGCGCGAAGACCCTCGGCATGGCGAGCTTCTACCTGCGGGCGGTGTGCCAGAACCGCAACCTCTGGGGCGTCGAGGATTTCCAGGAGATCAAGATCCGTCACTCGAAATACGCCGCTTCGCGCTTCGCCCATGAGGCGGCCCCGGCGCTGACTCGGTTTGCCAACTCCTCGCCGCAGGGGTTCGTGAATGGGATCAGGGCAGCACGGCAGCAAGTCGTGGCGCGCAGCGACGAAGACCGTGCGGATTTCCTGCGCAAGCGCGGTTTCTCGAAAGCCGAATCCGGCAAGATCATCGAGAAGGTGCTGATGGAGGAAGGCCGCCCGCCCGAAAGCATCTTCGATTTCGTGCAGGGCATCACGCGGCTTGCGCGCGACAAGACCCAGCAGGATGCACGCCTCGACATGGAAGGGCGCGCCAAGAAGCTCCTCGACCGGGTCGGCTGACGCCGGACCCGACATCGCGACCGCCCTCACTTGCGGCGGTCGCGCTTTCCCCTTCCACATGCATGCCAATCGCCCCGCCCCGAGAGGGCAGGGAGCTTCGGCGCGCGCAATTCAGCGAGACTCCCATGACCCCCCAGGAAGAAACCGTCATTCTCGAGGCCCGTGACATCCTCGGCCGCTACCTCAGCCAGAACCCGGTTATCGACAGCTGGCAGGCGCTGATGGACTATTGTGCGTTGACCGTTCGAGGTCCGATCGAGCGCTTCCGCGTCCTCTACCTCGACCGCAAGAACCGGATCATTTCCGATGAGCTTCTCTCGACCGGCACGGTCGATCACGTCCCGGTCTATCCGCGCGAGGTGATCAAACGGGCGCTGATGCTGAACGCCAGCGCCCTGATCCTGATCCACAACCACCCGTCGGGCGACCCGACACCGTCGGAGGCCGATCTCGGCATGACCAAGGAGATCCAGAAGGGGTGCAGGTATCTCGGCCTGACGCTGCATGACCACATCATCGTAGGTGCCGGGACGGAACTGAGCCTGCGGGCCCTGGGCAAGCTCTGACGCGCCTTGCGAGCCTGCCGCCGTCACCCTTCCGAGGAAGAGGGCGGGGGTTTGGTCTTTGACGGTTTGAAGCGGGGAGAGAGGCTCTCCGCACCGTCGGAGATATGCCATGTTCGACCTGCCTCTCCAAACTCAGCCGGAAACGCAGAAAACAGGTTTGCCGCCGAGCTTCCCGACCGCTTTTGCAGATCAAGATTTGCCGTTCGCACTCACGACGGCTTGCCATACGCCCGGGGCTCTCATGTCCGGGCAGGCACACCCCAAGGTACTGGCGCGGTTTGCCACGCTGACCGAGGCCATGCAGGGGGCAATCGTTCAGGCCGAAGATATCATACCTGAAGACGCTCCGCGCCTCCTGGCAATCCTCGATAGGGAGGGCCGCCTCGTTCTGGCCGGCGCTACCTATGATGGCGGGATCGCATGGTGTCACCCGGTCTCGGATGCCGCCGAAGCCCGCGCCGTCGTGTCCGAGGCCAGCCAGACCCGCGCGCAGGCCATGCGGGCGGCCGAGTGGCATGAACATGGCCTCGCGCGACGGCTGCGGCACCACGCCAACGTTCTCGATGCCCGTCTTGTCGATCCGCTCTGGCGTGTCTTCGCGTCTCGCGCCCTGCAGATCGCGGCGTGACGCCCGAGAGTCAGAGAAGGGCAGGGAAGGATGTGAGCCTAGGAGGACGAGAGAGCCTCGAAGTTCAGATCCTTTCCCTCATTCCGGAGTTTCCTATGTCCAAGATCGAACCCACTCTGGCCGCGCCGATGGCGCCGTCCAGGATTGATTTCACCGCCGTGCTGGCCCGGCAGGCCGAGCGCGACGCGCGGATCGCAGCTTTGCGTCCGGCCAACAAGGAGCGCCTCTTCGATGGCCTGACTGCCGCGGGCATCACCCATGTGACCGTGAGCTTTGACGGCTATGGCGATAGCGGCCAGGTTGAAAGCATCGAAGCGTACGCTGGCGACGCCGAAGTCACTTTCCCCAAGACCCAGATCGCCTATGCCGCATTGACCTGGGACGACCCCGAGGTCGAGATGCGGGCGCTTTCGCTCGAAGACGTCGTGGAGCAACTGGCCTACGACTTGCTGTCTGACACCCAAGGCGGTTGGGAAAACAACGACGGGGCTTACGGCGAATTCTGCTTCGACGCGAGCGCTCGCTGCATCCACCTCGAGTTCAATGAGCGCTTCACCTCGTCCGAACTCACCACCCACAATTTCTGAGGGGGCGGCGATGGCACATCCGTATCACCACGCCCTGTCCTCGGTGAAGAAATGGGGCGGCACGGTCGAGGATTTCCTCGCCGTGCATTCCTGGTTCGACCAGAGCAAGGAGATCACAGCCGATTTTCGGCACCGGGCGCTACGCCACCATGCCGAGGGCATCTTCATGGCCGAGACCATCTTCGGCCAGACCCTTACGCTCTCGAGCGGACGCATCATCCCGACCCGGTGGGTCGGCGAGCAGCATGTGAAGGAAGACCTCGGCTTCATCCCGAGCTTCGCCGACTGGGTGAAGGCCATCCGGCCCGAGCCTTGGATGGGTCGGACCGAACGGATCGAGGCACAGGTCGATCCATATCTGGTCTCGCCCGTGGTCGAGGTCACGTGACATGACCGATCCCACTTATCCAAATCTTGGCTTGCCGCCAACCGCTTCGCCACTGGCAGTGGTTCGCGCGGCGGTCCGGGCGCTGCACCCCGACACACGCGCCGTTTGCGGCCTCCGGACCGCGCGCAAGCGTTTCTACCGGCAGATGCTCTGCGCGCATGCCGCACGACAGGCGGCGGGCGACAGTCTCACCGGCTGATCGCCCCCAACCACCCCTTCATTCCAACACAACGCCCGGCCGCCCGGCCGGGTTTTCCCATTCAGGAGGTCCCCATGGCGGATTACTTCACCCATTTCTCATGCCTGATCGACGTCGGCAGCCCCGACAAGGCGGCCCGCGCGCTCGCGCTGTTTCAGGAACTACGCGCTGCGGATCAGGACGCTGACGACCCAGATGTCGCTGGCTTCGATCTCGTGCACCAGGATGCCCCCGAGGGCAGCAGCCTCTGGATCCATGATGACGAACACGGCGATGTCGAAGCCGTCATCCGCTTCGTCTTGCGCCTCGCCGAAGACCTCGACCTCACCGGCCTTTGGGGGTTCCAGTATGCTCTGACCTGCTCCCGGCCGCGGCTCGACGCCTTTGGCGGCGGTGCGCATGCCATTGATCTCGGGGCGCGCAAATCCATCGGCTGGACTGGCAGCCAAGAGTGGCTGGCCGCTGCGCTGAACGGGGAGGACGTTGATGCCTGAGATCATCTGCACCACCGTCTACCAGTTCCCCGAGCTCTCGGATGCGGCCAAGGAAAAGGCGCGCTGCTGGTATCGTGACCTAGGGCCGCACGACGACTGGTGGGACGCGGTCTATGAGGATTTCGAGCGGGTCTGTGAGATCCTCGGCATCCGTCTGAAAACCACGCCCGTCCGCTTGATGGGCGGCGGGACGCGGGCCAAGCCATGCATCTGGTTCTCCGGCTTCTGGAGCCAGGGCGACGGCGCCTGCTACGAGGGCTATTGGTCCTACGCCAAGGGCGCTGCCACGCGCATTCGGGACTACGCCCCGACCGATGCGACGCTCCATGGCATCGCCCACCGGCTGCATACCATTCAGCGCCGGAATTTCTACCAGCTCGCCGCCGAGGCCAACCACCGTGGCCGCTACTACCATGAATATACCATGTCGGTGGACGTCACGCGGGACAGCCCGACCTGGCAGCCGCCGACCGAGGACACGGAAGAAATCGTGGCCGAGGCGCTGCGTGATCTGGCCCGCTGGCTTTACCGCCAGCTTGAGGTCGAATACGACCACCTCACCTCGGACGAGGCCATCGAGGAGGGGATCATCGCGAACGCGTATACGTTTACGAAAGGAGGGCGGCGGTTCGGGTGAGCGCGCTACTTTCGAAGTACTTTCTCGCCCGAACTCTTGATTTGTACGTCAATGTGGCGTACATGAAGGATTGAAAAACAGGAGGCGACCATGCTTGGTTTCCACGACACCACGCGCGCGATCGATGAGCGCAACGAGGCCCGGATGAATTTCCGGACGAAGCCGCGCATCAAGACAGCGATTCAGCAGGCGGCGGCGCTTTCTGGCGTCGACGATTCCGTCTTCACCATGAATGCCGCCTACCAGGCGGCGCTGGCAACGATTGCAGCGCATGAACGGACGGTGCTGCAGCCGGTCGATCATGACGCGTTTTTCTCGGCACTCGATACACCGGCGGCGCCGACAGACGCCTTGCGCTCGGCCTTCCGTCGGCATGGCAAATCGGTTGTGTCACAGTAGATGGCTGCATCACAACCGGCCTCTTACATCATTGAGCCGTTCGATCCAGTGAGGCATGATCGGGCGGCTTTTTCTTGCGGCGTTGAACAGGTCGACAACTACTTTCAGAAGACGGCCAACAAGCTCGCCAAGGCGGACAACGTCCGGCTCTATGTGATGGTTGATCCTGCCGGCACGGTTATCGGTTTCTATGCTCTCAATGCGCACGCTGTTCATTTTGAGGATTTACCTGCAAAGTTCGCGCGGACACGTCCGTCGCACGGCAACATCCCGGCCGCATACATCTCGATGATCGGGCGTGATCAGAAGTTCAGTGGGGGCGGGAATGGCGGCGATTTGCTTGTCGATGCGCTCCGCCGGATTGCGGTTGCCGCAGATGCCATCGGCGTCGCTGTAGTCATGCTCGATGTTCTTGACTGTGGCGATCCCGACCGCGTGGCCCGCCGCAAGGCGCTATACGAAAGCTACGGCTTTCTGCCGCTCGCATCGAACCCGCTGAGGATGTTCTTGCCAGTCAGCGTTGTTCGAACGCTCATCGCTGAAGAGTAAGCCGTGCAGACGAAGGACGCGGGGCTCACCGAGCTGGCCGGGCTCGGACAGGCGGTTGACCGAGGTTGAAGTCCTGAAGGTCCAATCTGCCAACCTTTAGGTTGGCAACTACGCTCGGTTTGCCAAACCGCGGTATGGCAGAATCTCCGTCAGTCCGGAGCCAGCCAGTGCCGTGCTCACTTGTTCCCGTCGATCCACTTCGACATCAGCCCCTTGTCGCGAAAGCACTCGTCAGGGACAGCGCGCCGTTTGATCCGCGCGAGCTTCTCCGCGAAGGCCACCTGCTTGGACGTGGGCAGTCGGTCCATGTCCGATACCGGCTTCAGCCGGGCCTGTGCCTCGATCCAGGCACTTAAGGACCGTCGATTCTGTTGAACCTCCCATGGCAAAACCGTCTGGTTGCGCTGTGCGATGGCGCGCGCATAGGCGA
>NZ_AFPM01000047.1 GCF_000220565.1 Oceanicola sp. S124
GCCAGCCCCGAGGCCAGGATCGGCCGCCCGGGATAGGGCCAGCCATTGCTGCGGCAGCCCCGCAGGCTCTTCGTCTGCTGCATCATAACAGGGGCCTGCGCGCCCCATCCCGGGCAGGCGGCATGACCATGCCCCAGGGCATGGCCCGTCTCGTGGTTGACGAGATAGGCGCGGTAGCTGTCCAGATCTCCATCCCAATGCGGCATCGCTCCCTGCCATCGCAGTGCATTCATCACCACGAAGCGCCCCTGTCGGCAGGACAGGTAGCCCAGCGTCCGCAGCGGCAGACACATGCGATCGACCCGCGCCGGGCTGGCGACGACGAAGCGCAGCCGGGCTGCCCCGGGTTCGACCAGGCGAAAGTGCCAGCGCCCGCTGGCCTGCCAGCCGCGCGGATCCGACAGAATCACCCCGATCTGTCGCGCCACATCGGCCGCCTCCAGCCCGGTGCCGGTCTCGACTTCGACCGAATAGGCAATGACTCGCCCCTGAGACGGCAAAGGCGTGGGACGGGCGAACGGCAGCCCCGCCATCTGGCGCCCTGTTCGCGGCCCCGGCCCAGACCTGGGCAGCCCTGTCGCAGCAAGTCCTGTCGCAGCCAGGTCCGATGTGGAGCGCACAGTGACCGGAGGCTCTGCCGCAGCGCAGTCGAAGCCCGGCAAGCTGGCGGCGCAGCCCTCTGCCGATGCGCCCGCCCCCGACGACAGCAATGCCAGCGCCAGACAAAGGAAGAGGCCCCGTCGCGGGCGAAGAAGGGCAAAGGGATGCATGATCGAATGCGGATGCTCTGAAACTGCCGCGAGGAAAGCAGCCCGCCCCCGGCGTGGCAAGTGAAAAGACCTGCCCAAACGCCCTGTCCGCCGCCCTCTGCACCTGCGTCCGATCCCTGCGGATGGCGCTCCGGATCAAGCCCGGAAGGCTTCATGACAGGGCAATGAAAAAGCCGCGCGCTTTCTGCTGAAAAGGGGTTGAACACCCGTGAAGCTTTCATTAGTTAGCGCGTCACCGTTGGGGTGTAGCCAAGTGGTAAGGCAACGGTTTTTGGTACCGCGTACCGTAGGTTCGAATCCTACCACCCCAGCCAATTTCCTCACATTGTGACGACCAGATCCGAGACGATGTGAGCCAGGCGTGCTCCGGCGCGCCGCCCTGGCGCATCTGCCCCTTCGGGACAGGCACCGCCGCCAGAACCCTTATCCCGACGGTTTAGCCCGCGCCCCTGCCAAACTGCCGCGCACCGCTCCGGGCTGAGACCTCAAGGACACGTCCTGACGCCACTGCCCCCTTCGGAGGATGGCGGAACTGGACAAGTCAGGGAACCTACGTACGATGAAGAATATCATTTGAGATGAAATGGATATTCCCATGGCGTTGACCTGCCCCATTTGTCGCAACGGCATGACGCCGATCCTGCAGCGCAGCGACAATCACTCCTGCGGGATCCGCTTCGGTGTGCCGTCGCCCGACCTGCCGCGCGGCGAGGTGACCTATGGCGAATGCGGCACCTGTGGTCATGTCGCCACCGACTACTTCAATGACTGGTCCGACCAGACCTTCCGCGAGCGGATCTACAACGACAGCTACCATCTCTATGATCCCGGCTACGTGCTGCGCCGCCCGACCGCGCTGGCCCGGGCGGTGCAGGCCCACTACCGGCCCGGCATCCGGGTGCTCGACTACGGCTCCGGCTCGGGCATCGTGCCGCAAAAGCTGCGGCAGGCAGGTTTCGATGCCCATGGCTACGACCCGATGACCGATGCGCTGGAACCGGCGGCGGGCAGCTTCGACCTCGTGCTCTGTACCGAGGTGCTGGAACATGTTCCCGATCCCTGGCAGCCCGCCGGGATCATCTCGCGCCTGGCCCGCGACGGGGCCGACGTGGTGCTGAGCACCCTGCTGCTGCCCGAAGCGCGCGAGCATGACTTCTGGTGGCTCGGCCCGCGCAACGGCCATATCCACGCCTTCTCGCCCCGCTCGCTGGAACTGCTGTTTCCGGGCATGACCTCCTACAGCCCCGGCGTGCACAGCCTCGGTGCCCCGCCGCGCGGCTTCCTGAAGGACGTGCAGTCGGCGATTCTCTGCGAACGGGAAACCGCCGAGGCGGTCTGAACCCGCCCGGTTTCCGGTCAGCACGGCGCCCCGATGCGCCGCGCCTGCGCAGCCCCCTTGCTTTATCGCCGCAATCGGCCAACCTCTGGGCAGGCATCGTGCCGCCAGTACCCCGAGGGAGCCCGCAAGATGAACATCCACGATCCCACCGCCGAGTTGCGCGCCAGTGTCGCCGTTCCCTTCGAGCGCGCCCATGCCATGCCGGTCTCGGTCTATACCTCGCCCGACTTCGCGGCCCTGGAACAGGAGCATGTCTTCGCCACCTCCTGGCTCTGCGCCGGGCGTGTCGATGCGCTGAAGGCCCCCGGCGACTACCTGACGCTGGAGATCGCGGGCGAGCCGGTGCTGGTGCTGCGCGACCGCGAGGGCACCCTGCGCGCCATGTCCAACGTCTGCCGCCACCGCATGTCGGTGCTGCTGGAGGGGCGCGGCAATGCCCGGGTGATCACCTGTCCCTACCACGCCTGGACCTATTCGCTGGACGGCTCCCTGCGTGGCGCGCCGGCGATGGAGATGAACCAGGGTTTCTGCAAGGAGCAGAACGCCCTGCCCCCGATCCGCTGCGTCGACTGGAACGGCTGGATCATGGTCACCCTGAACCCCGACCTGCCCGAACCCGCAACGCAGCTGTCCGAGGTCGACGACCTGGTCGGCTACCTGGACATGGCGCAGTATGTCGAGGTCTTCCGCGAAGAGCACCGCTGGAACACCAACTGGAAGATCCTGGCCGAGAACTTCATGGAGAGCTACCACCTGCCGATGTGCCACGGCGGCACCATCGGCGGGGCGGTGGACCTCAAGAAGATGACCTGCCCCGAGGGGACAGAGCATTTCAACTACCACCACATCCTCAAGGATGACTCGATCGCCCTGTCGATCGCCCACAAGGACAATACCGCGCTGCAGGGCGAGGACCGGCTGCGCACCTGGCTGCTGGCCATCTACCCCTCGCTGCTGATCACCCTGACGCCCGGCTACTTCTGGTATCTCTGCCTGACGCCCGACGGACCGGACCACGTGAAGATCCTCTATGGAGGCGGGTTGCATCCCGACTTTGCCGCCGACCCGGACCAAGAGGCGCATTTCGCCGCGCTCAAGGGGCTGCTGGATCACGTCAACGACGAGGATCGCGGCTGCACCGAGCGGGTCTGGCGCGGCATGCAGGGGCGGTTGGCCCGCCCCGGGCCGCTGTCGCACCTGGAACGGCCGAACTACGAGTTCGCCCGCTGGATCGCCGACCGGATGCCCGGCTGACATCAGCCTGATACCCGCCGGTGCCCGTCCGGGCACCGGCGGGCCTTCGCCACCCGCGCCGCCTTGTGCCGAAGCTTTGGGCAGCCGCTCCGAGCGGCCCGGGGCTGCGGCGTTTTACCGGTTTCCCTCGCCGTGCCGCCCGCCTAGGGAGGGGAAGACGGCAGCGCGCCGACATGCGCCCGTCGTGTTGGTAAACCGGGGGAGAGGTCACATGGCCCGCATCGTTTTCGACCTGGACGGCACGCTGATCGACAGCGCGCCGGACGTGCAGGGCATCGCCAATGCGCTGCTGGCGGACCCGGCCTTGACCCGGCCCGGCGCCCGTCCCCTCTCGCTGCCCGAAACCCGGCGCTTCATGGGCGAAGGGGTCGCTGTCTTCGTCGACCGCATGATCGCCAGTCGCGCCCTGGATGCCGGCCGGCGCGAGACCATCGTCGCCCGCTTCCTGGCGCTCTACGAGGATGCCGTGGCTCTGACCCGCCCCTACCCCGGCGCCGCCGAGATGTTGCGCCAGCTCGCCAGCCAGGGCCACCAGCTGGGCCTGTGCACCAACAAGCCCGTGGCACCGGCCCGCGCCGTGCTGCGCCATCTCGACATGGAGGCCCCCTTCACCGCCATCGTCGGCGGCGACACCCTGGACTGCCGCAAGCCCGACCCGGCACCGCTGCGCGCCACCTTCGACCGCCTCGGCCCGGACGGGCCCATGGTTTACATCGGCGACAGCGAAACCGACGCGGAATGCGCCCTGCGCGCCGATGTCCCCTTCCTGCTGTTCACCGAGGGCTACCGCAAGGGCAAGGGCGGCCTGTCCTGCCGCGCCGCCTTCAGCGATTTCGCCGAATTGCCGCAGCTTCTGGCCACCTTCGCCTGAGGCACCCGCTTCGCTTTGACATCCGCGCGCCCGCGTTGTCATCTGCCGCCGACCCCTGCGGCGGCAGCAAGCGAGATCCACATGACCCGGCAAGACGGCCCTCCCCGTACAGGCTTCGACCTCTTCGTCATCGGCGGCGGCATCAACGGCTGCGGCATTGCCCGCGACGCCGCCGGGCGCGGCCTGCGCGTCGGCCTCGCCGAGATGGGCGACCTTGCGGGGGCTACCTCCTCGGCCTCGACCAAGCTGTTCCATGGCGGGCTGCGCTATCTTGAATACTTCGAATTCCGCCTCGTCCGCGAATCGCTGATCGAGCGGGAACGGCTGCTGAAGGCGATGCCACATATCTCCTGGCCGATGCGCTTCGTGCTGCCTCTGCACCCCGGCATGCGCTTCGAGAACGCCACCCCGACCTCACGGCTGCTGAACATCGTCATGCCCTGGATGAAGGGCCGCCGCCCCGCCTGGCTGATCCGGCTCGGCCTGTTCCTCTACGAC
>NZ_AFPM01000046.1 GCF_000220565.1 Oceanicola sp. S124
GGGGCTCGCGCTCAGGCTGCGCTGGTTGCTGGAAGGCCGGGCGCTCTACAAGAACCGCTTCCGCATCCCCTGGCAGAACTACGTCGCTGCCAAGCTGGTCACGCGCCTGTTGCCGGGGGGCCGCCTGCCCCAGGCGCTGCTGCGGCTCAGGGGTGCCTTGCCGGCGGGCACCGCCCCGGCGCCGGTGATCTGCCTCGCCCACAGCCGGTTGACCTTCGCGCTTCAGCAGGCCCTGGGCGACGCCGGCCTGGCTCCGGTCCTGCTGCGTAGTCCGAAGCGACGCGACTTCGAGGACGGCAAGCTGCGCGCGCCGCGCCTCGAGGACCGCGATTTCATCCCCGCCGACAGTCGCGCCCTGATCGAGATCCGCAAGGCCGTGAAGGCGGGTCGACCGGTTCTGGCCCCCCTGGACCTCACGCTGCGGCGCCCCGGCACCCTGTACCAGGATCGCTACCTGGGCACGGCGCTTTTCGACATGGCGGACAGGCTGGGCACTCCGCTGGTCTTTGCGGCGCTGCAGGTCACCGACGAGGGAGCGATCGCCGTCACCCTCGCCCCCGCGCCCCCGGGCACAGACAGGGCCGCCGCCTTCACCGCCTTCCTGACGCGGGAAACCGGGTCCGCCCCCGGCTGGCGGCCCGTGGCCGTCCCGGGTCAGATCGCCACGCCACGCCGACAGTTCTACAAGCTGAGCCTGATCCCACCCGATCAAGACCCGACCTAGCCCCCCACGCGATCCCCGTCGCAGCCCGCCTGAAACGCCTGGCCCAGGCCGGAGCGAGCGCCGAAGCGCCGGCGCCCCTGTCCCGGGCCCGGAGGGGGAGGTCAGTCACTATGGTGGGAATGCAGCGGGCTCTGCCGCTCGCTTCGCCCCCGCCTGGCCTGTCTGCGGCATGGCGGGTGTCGAACCGGGGCGACCATCGCGGCGTTGCCGGACGGCCGGGAGCCTTCAGGGGTCGGCCGCCGCCCCGCGCGAAGCGAGGCGGCGGCCCTTGTCACATCAGGCCGCGGCCGGGCTGGAGCCCGACCCTGTCGGCCGCAATAGGATCGCCAGCACCACCAGCGCGCCGATGGTGATCGCAATGAAGTTGGTCGAGATCAGCAGCAGGCCCGCGAGGGTCAGCACGATCTTCTCCCACAGCACCAGCGAGCGGCGGAACCAGCCGATATAGGCCGCCGAGAGCGCCAGCACACCGGTCAGGCCCGAGAGCAGCGCGGTGATGAACTCGAGCCAGGTGAACTCGACGAACAGCAGGCTGGGCGCGTAGATGAACATGAACGGCACCAGCGCCTTGCCCATCGACAGGCGGAAGGCCGTCGTCCCCGTGGTCATCGGCTCGGACCGCGCCAGACCCGCTGCTGCATAGGCGGCCAGTGCCACCGGCGGCGTCACGTCTGCCAGCACCCCGAAGTAGAAGACGAAGAAGTGCGTGGCGATCAGCGGCACCCCGAACTCGGTCAGCGCGGGGGCGGCGATCGAGGCCAGGATGATGTAGGTCGGCGTCGTCGGGATGCCTGCGCCCATGATGATGCAGGCGATGGCGACGAAGATCAGGCCGAAGAACAGCGCCATGCCCTGCTCGGAGAGCAGGCCGGTGAAGTCGATCATGGTGACCCAGCCGGCCAGGTCATGGGCCAGCTCGACCACGGCGGCCGAGAACTTGAAGCCGAGACCGGTCAGCGTGGTCATGCCCAGCAGGAAGCCCACGCAGGCACAGGCGGCACCGATGGCCAGGGCGAACTTGGCCCCGTCCTCGAAGCCCCGCACCAGGCGCGGCGGCGTCAGCACGGTGGAGGTGTCCATCGTGGTATTGCCGAACTGGCGCATGATCAGCGGCACGTAGCTGCAGACGATGGTCAGGATGATGCCCCAGAAGGCGGCGAGGAAGGGCGTGTACTGCATCAGCAGCATGGCCACCATGACGCCCAGCGGGATGAACAGGTGCCAGGACTTGGCCAGCACCTTGCCGAACTGGGGGATGTTCTCCTTGGTCATGCCGGTCAGGCCCAGCTTCTTGGCTTCCAGGTGCACCATCAGCAGGATGGCGATGTAGTGGAAGGCCGCCGGCACGATGGCGATCAGGATCAGCTCGTTGTAGGGGATGCCCAGCATCTCGGTCATCACGAAGGCCGAGGCGCCCATGATCGGCGGGGTGATCTGCCCCCCGCAGGAGGCCGAGGCCTCGACCGCGCCCGAGAAGCGCCCCGAGAAGCCGGACTTCTTCATCAGCGGAATGGTGAAGGCCCCCGTGGTCACCGTGTTGGCAATGGGTGAGCCCGAGATCATGCCGAAGAAACCGGAAGACACGACCGAGACCTTGGCCGAGCCGCCAGAAGCGCGGCCCGCGATGATCGTCGCGAGGTCGATGAACAGCTGCCCCAGGCCCGACATCTGCGCCAGGATCCCGAACAGCACGAAGTGGAACACGTAGGTCGCCACGACGCCGACGGCGACGCCGTAGATGCCCTCGGTGCCGATGAACAGGTGGTTGATGATCCGGGTGATCGAGTAGCCGCGGTGCGCGAAGATGCCCGGCAGGTAGGGACCGAACAGCGCGTAGATCAGGCAGCCGATGCCGATATAGGCCAGGGTCGGGCCCATGGTGCGGCGGGTCGCCTCCAGCGTCATCATGATGGCGATCAGACCCATCATGTAGACCGGCTGGGGCGGATTGCCGACGTTCTCGATGAAGATGTAGTGGAAGAAGATCGACAGGTAGGCCGAGAAGCCCGCGCCGGCGGCGGCAAAGATCCAGTCACGCAGGGCGATCTTCTCGGGGTCGGCGTTGCGGCGGTTGATCGGCAGGGTCAGCCCGGTCAGCACCAGCACCACGGCGATGAAGACATACTTCGTCGCACCCTCGGGCAGCGAGGGCAGGATGGACCACAGCAGGTAGAGGTAGAAGGCCGCGAAGATCCCGGATTCGATCCAGAGCTTGCGGTTCGGCCTGGCGCGCTTGCGCGGGAAGACCAGGAAGATCAGCCCCATGACGAAGGTCAGGTGGATCGTCCGGTGCATCACCTCGTTCAGCAGGCCGAAGCCGGCGGTGTAGACGTGGAACAGCGACAGGACCACCGAGGCGATGGTCACGAAGATCGCGGTCGGGCCGACGAGGTTGCGGAAGTTCGATTCGGAGTCGTACTCGCGCACCAGCGCTTCGACTTCGTCGGCGGTGAATTCGTGGTCGCCGTCAGCGGCGGTATGGCCGCGATTGTCGGCCTTGGGGGGGCTGTCCTGGGTCACTCGGTGATCTCCTCGTCGCAGGGGGCAAGGGTAAGCGCGGAATGGCCGAGCGTGGCCAGGGGCAGCTCGGTTCCGGCAACATGCAGGGTGTTCTTGAATTGCGCCTGGATGCGCAGCGGGATCGGGCCCGTATAGCGATTCATGTCGAGAATGAAATGCCCATTCTCGTGCCGCCAGCCGGTGGCATCCATGTCATTGGCGATCGAGGGCAACCCCGCACCATGGGCCATGAAGATCTCGCTGGTCTGCAGGATGCGGCCGTCCTCGATCCGGTAGGTATCGGTGACCGGCGTCCGCGAGACCGAGTGGATGAAACTCAGTTCAAAGGTCGCATCGGGACCGAGCGGCACGCGTTTCACCAGCGCCTGCCCCCCCCGCGTCTCGCTGAGGCACAGGGCCGCGCCAGGGGCCGCCGCCGCACCGGCGCCGGCCTCCGTGGCAAGGAAAGGGGCGGCGACCAGCGCCGCCGCCCCTGCCCCGCGGAGAAATCCGCAGAGGCTCATTACTTGGAAACACCCTTTTCGGTGAAATAGGCCTCGGCGCCGGGGTGAACCGGGATCGAGACGCTTTCCAGCGCGGTGTCCAGCGAGATGCGCTTGCCCATCGGGTGCACCTGGCCCAGGGTCTCGGTGTTCTCGTAGAGCGCCTTGGCAACCGCGTAGACGACATCCTCGGGGACATCGGCGTGGGTGGCCCAGATGGCGCGCACGGCCAAGGTGTCGACGTCGGCGTCGATGCCCTTGTAGCTGCCGGCGGGAACCGAGGAGTTGGCGTAGTAGGGCTGGGTTTCCTGCAGCTTGGCAATCGCCGGGCCGTTCAGCGGAACGATGGCGATGTCATGGCCGTTGGCCAGGTCGGTGACCGAAGAGGTCGGCAGGCCGGCGGTGATCAGCGAGGCGTCGAGGTTGCCGTCCTTGATCTTGTCGACCGACTGCGCGAACGAGGAGTAGTCCTCGTTGACGTCTTCGCGGGTCATGCCATGGGCTTCCAGCAGGTCACCCAGCAGCTGCCACTGGCCCGAACCCGGCGAACCCGACGAGATCGACTTGCCCTTCAGGTCCTCGAAGGTGGCGATGCCGCTGTCGGCGCGCACGACCAGCTGGACGGTCTCGGGGTAGAGGGCGCCGATGGCGCGCAGGTTCTCGATCGGCTCACCTTCGAACTGGCCCTTGCCGTGGTAGGCGGCGTCCAGGATGTCGGCGGCGACGAAGGCGGATTCGATCTCGCCACGGCCCAGCAGCTGCGCGTTGGCAACCGAGGCGTTGCCGGTCTCGGCGGTGGCCGACAGCTTGGTGTCGGTCAGCTCGGCGGTGTTCGAGATCAGCTGTGCCAGCATGCCACCCAGCGGGTAGTAGGTGCCGCCGGTGCCGCCGGTGGCGATGCCGAAGAAGGTGCGGCTCTGGGCCAGGCCCGGGGTGCCCAGGGCGGCCAGCGTGGCCGCTGCGGCGGAGGTGCCAAGGAAGTGGCGGCGGGAAAGGGTCATCATTGATCCTCCTAGATCTGTTGGCTCTCCACGCGGACGGACGCACCGGGGCGCGCGGGGAGAATGATCAAATCTTGACCTCCAAATTTTATATGTCAATATTTCATTTCAAATATGAAAGGCGGCACGCAATGACCTCCGACGCGGGCAAATCCATGCAGACACCTCTATTTCACAGGCTGCAGGGCAGTTCTCCACTGCTGCTGAACGTGCCCCATGCGGGCACCGAGCTGCCCGATTCCCTGCGTGCGGCGCTGACGGAAGAGGCACTGGACCTCTGCGATACCGACTGGCACATGGACCGCATCGCCCGCGACGTGCTGCCCGGGGGCGCCAGCCTCATGACCGCGCGCCAGTCGCGCTACGTGGTCGACCTGAACCGTCCCGCCGATGACCTGCCGCTCTATTCCGGCAACACGACCGGGCTGATCTCGACCATCGACTTCGACGGCACCCCCCTCTATCGCCCCGGGCAGGAGCCCGACGAGGCCGAACGCGCGGCGCGGATCGAGGGCTACTGGACGCCCTACCACGTCGCGCTGGCCGCCGAGATCGAGCGCATCCGCGCCCTGCACGGCTATTGCCTGATGCTGGATGTCCATTCGATCCGCAGCCGCGTGCCGCGCCTTTTCGAGGGCCGCCTGCCCGATCTGAACCTCGGCACCAACTCGGGCGACAGCTGCGCCCCCGCCCTGTCGGATGCCGCCTTCGCCGCGCTCGAGGCCAGCCAGTTCAGCGCCGTGCGCAATGGCCGTTTCAAGGGCGGCTTCATCACCCGTCACTACGGTCAGCCCGCCCGGGGTGTCCACGTCCTGCAGATCGAGATCGCGCAGGAGTGCTACATGCTGGAAGAGACCCCCTGGACCTACCTGCCCGAGCGCGCCGACCAGCTGAAGGTCGCCCTTGCGGCCCTGATCGCCGCCATGACCTCCTTCACCCCCGAAGCGGAGCTTTCCTGACATGACCGCCCCCACCCTGCCCGGCGCCCACTTCCGCCTTGCGCTGACGCCCGATGGCTGGCGGCGCAATCTCTCGGTGCATTTCGCCGCGGACGGCACCATCGGCGAGATGTTCGAGGACGACAATCCGACCGGCCTGCCGGTCTACGAGAACCCCGTCGTGCCCGGCATCACCGACCTGCACAGCCATGCCTTCCAATATGCGATGGCCGGCCTGTCCGAGGTGCGCCGCAACCCGGTGGACAGCTTCTGGTCCTGGCGCGACATCATGTACTTCTTCGCCCTGACCCTCTCGCCCGAGGACATGCAGGCGGTCGCGGCGCGGCTCTACCTGTCGCTGCTCAAGGGCGGCTATACCGGCATCGTCGAATTCCACTACGTGCACAACGATCTCGACGGCACGCCCTATGCCCGCCGAGAGGAACTGTCGCTGGCGATCTTCGAGGCGGCCCGCGCGACGGGGCTGGAGCTCACGCACCTGCCCGTTTTCTACGCACATTCCAATTTCGGCGGTGCGGCTCCGACCGAGGGTCAGCGGCGGTTCATCCAGGATCTGGACGGCTATCACGCCATGCTGGACGCCCTGCGCGCCCCTGCGGCCGAGGCGGGTCATGTCCTCGGGATGGCGCCGCATTCGCTGCGCGCCGCGACGCCCGACGAGATCACCCGGCTGATGCAGATGCGCGACGAGATGCTGCCCGGCTGCCCGGTACATATCCATGTCGCAGAGCAGATGAAAGAGGTCGAGGACTCGCTGGCCTGGGGTGGCAAGCGGCCGGTCGACCAGCTCTATGACATCGCGCCGGTGGATGAGCGCTGGTGCCTGATCCATGCCACCCACCTGACGGCCGGGGAAGTGACGCGGATCGCCCGCTCGGGCGCGACCGTGGGCCTTTGCCCGTTGACCGAAGCCAACCTGGGCGACGGGATCTTTCCGGGCTCCGACTTCCTCGCGCAGGGCGGTCATTTCGGCATCGGCTCGGACAGCAACATCGCCAGCGTCGCGGCGCAGGAACTGCAGATGCTCGAGTACAGCCAGCGGCTGCGCGACCGTCAGCGCAACGTGCTGGCCGATGCGCAGCGGCCCCATGTGGCGGCCAACCTCTGGACCCGTGCGGCCCTTGGCGGCGCCCGCGCGGCGGGCCGCCCCGAAGGCGCCATCGCACCCGGCGGCATGGCCAGCTTCGTCGAGCTGACCAGCCCCGAACCCGAGGCCCTGCTGCCGGTTGCCGAAGAGGTCTGCCTCGACTTCCACGTCTTCGCCGGACGCGGGTTCAACGTCGGCGACGTGGTTGTCCGGGGCCGGAAGGTCGTCCAGTCTGGCAGCCACCCGCAGGAAGAGGCGATCCTGGCGGATTACGCTGCCGCCATGCGCCGCATCGCGGCCCGCCTCGACGACCGCAAGGCCGGCTGATCCGGCGACACCCCCAGGAGGTGCCCACAGGCGATGGCCAAGGAACCCGACTACCGCTCGAACTCGCTGCTGCGGGGCCTCAGCATTCTTGAATGCTTCGATCACCGCCATGCCGAGATGAGCCTGTCCGAGATCGCCGAGGCGATCTCGGTCACCAGTTCCGCGGCCTATCGCTTTGTCGTCACGCTTGAACGTGAAGGCTACCTGACCCGCGACGACAACCGCTACCGGCTGGCGCCGCGGGTCATGGACCTGGGCTATCGCTACCTGGCCTCGCTGGATGTCTACGACGTCGCGCGCCTGCCCGCCGATGCGCTGCGTGACGCCACCGGCTTCACCGTGCATGTCGCCCTGCTGCAGGGCACCGAGATCGTCTATGTCTACCGCGCCCTGTCAGAGCGGGCGATGGTGTCGAACGTGCCGGTCGGCACCCGCCTGCCCGCCTTCTCGACCACCATGGGGCGGGTGCTGCTCAGCGACCTGCCCGAGCAGAGCCTGACCCAGCTCTTCGAGGGCTACCCCTTCGAACGCATGAGCCCCGCCGCCCCCCAGTCACTGGACGAGCTGCGCGCGCTGCTGAAGGACGACCGCGCCCGGGGCTACGTCGCGCAAAGCTCTCACCTGGCCACCGGCACGCTGTCGATCGCGGCGCCGCTGGTCTCGCGGCACGGGCGCTACGTGGCGGCGATGAACCTGTCGGGCCACGAATTGCAGCTCAGCCCGGATGACGCGACCATCGCCAGGGTGCTGGAGACGGCCCGGACGATCTCTCAGCTGCTCTGAACGCCGCGCGCCCGCCTGCCCCTCCGGCACCGGCCTCTCGGCACGCTTTTCCCGACACCCGTCAACTTCGCGCTATGAAACCCGGCCATAGACTGACACTAGAGCGCGACCACGAGCGACAGCAGGACAGTCAGATGACCATCACCACCCTTGTCACCCATTCCGGCGGTTTCCATGCCGACGAGGTCCTGTCGACCGTCATCCTGGGTCGCCTTCACCCGGCGGCCGAGGTGGTGCGCAGCCGCGACCCTGACTGGATCTGCCCCGCAGAGGGCCGCCTGGTCTACGACGTCGGCGGGCGCTACGACCCCGAGGCCGGGATCTTCGATCACCACCAGCGCGAAAGCCCGCTGCGCGAGGACGGCACGCCCTACAGCTCTTTCGGGCTGGTCTGGAAGCACTTCGGCCTCGACTACCTGCGCAGCTTCGACATCCCCGAAGAAGACCTGGCCGGGATCCATGCCGCGTTCGACCGCAGCTTCGTGCTGCCGGTCGACCAGGTCGACAACGGCACCGTCAGTGTCTCCGAGGCCGGGCCGCTTGCCTCGCTGACCCTGCCCGGCCTGATCGAGACCCTGAAGCCGGTCTTCGACGATACCGACCCGGCCAGCCTCGAGGAGGCCTTTGCCTCGGCGGTCGCCATCGCGCGCAGCTTCGTCGAGGCCCGGGTGGCGCGCAGTGCCGCCAAGCGCCGGGCCGAGCTGCTGGCTGCCGAGGCGGTGCGCGCCGCCGGTGACAGCGCCATCCTCGAGCTGCCGATGGGAATGCCCTTCCGTCCCGCCGTGATCGAGGCCGGGGCCGACCACCTGCTCTTCGTGATCACCCCGCGCGAGGGCGGCGACTGGTCGCTTGGCGGCATCCGCAAGCACGACGAGGGTTTCGAACAGCGCGCCGACCTGCCGGCAGCCTGGGGCGGCCTCTCGGGCGCCGAGCTGGAGGCGGTTTCGGGGGTTGCCGGGGCCAAGTTCTGCCACAAGGCGCTGTTCGTCGCCGCAGCCGCGAGCCGCGAGGCAATCCTGCAAATGGCCGAGCTGGCGGTGGCAGAGGCGCAGCGCAGCCCCGAACCGGCAGCCTGAGACAGGCGCGCATCCCCTCCCCGCAATGAAATCGGGCCGCACCCCGGGGTGCGGCCCTTTTGCGTTCACAGCGTCGCCACCGGCGTCACCGGAGAGCCGATGGCCCCCGGCAGGTAGAGCGGCGGCGCGGTCAGGAAGACCGAGTGGCGCCCCGCCGCCTGCAGGGCCTCGGCGAGGTCGCGCAGATACCACAGCTCGGCCAGCGGCAGGCCCAGCTTGAACAGGCAATGGTGGTGCAGCGGCAGGCGCAGGCAGCAGGCGTGCGGGTCCGCGTCCGGGTTCTCGACCGCGTAGTTGTCGGCGGCGATGGCGGCGATGCGGCTCTCGGTGATCCAGTCATGCAGCGCCGCGTCGGTGCCGTCGAGCACGGCGCCCACGTGATGTTGCAGGGTCTCGGGGTCCGGGGCCTGCTGCATCTCGACCAGCGCCTCGGCATAGCCGGTGCGCAGCATCAGGATATCGCCCGGCCGCACCTCGATCCCGTCCTTCGACAGCACCTCCTCGAGGAGGCTGCGCGTGATGATCACCCGCTCGCGCCCGAAGTGGCGGGTGAAGTCGACCATCACCCCGCGCCCCTGCACCGGCGTCTTGGCCATCTCGGCCACCGAAAGACGGCGCGCGTAAGAGCCATGCGCCCCCACCTCGCCATCGCCCAGCACGTCCACGTCGGCGCGATGACCGTTGTAGTAACAGCGCTCGGCCACCCCGTCGCCATCGGCATCGAACAGGGCGCCGACATGGGCCAGCGAATCCCACTGGGTCGAGTACTGCGTCGACATCAGCACCTGGTCATCCGACAGCACGTCCTTCAGCAACGGATCGACGTTGCTGAGCGGGTAGTTGATGTAGGGCGTTTCCCCAAGGCAGGTCGGGGCCAGCCGGGGCGGATGACGGCGCGGGTTCAGCTGGACCTTGCCCGGCAGGTCCAGCGGCAGCGACAGGCAAAAGGCCCGCCCCTCGCGGATTTCCGAGACCGCCGCCAGCCGCGCGGCCTCGGTGATGTAGTTCAGCGTGCCCAACTGGTCGTCGGGACCGAAATCGCCCCAGTTGCTGCCCTCGGGCCGGTTCACCCATTGCGGCATGTCGTATCCTCCTCATCCTTCGTGTCCGTATCGGACACCCCTTTCGCATCCGTCCCGGACGACAGCGCCACCACCTGCGGCAGCAGCGCCTCGATGCGGGCCATATGGGCCCGCCGCTCGGGGGTCCAGTCGTAGAACCCCTGCCCCGCCTTGCGGCCCGTCTGACCGGAAGCGACCTTGTCGGCCAGCACCTCGGGCGGGGTTCGGCGGGCATCGAGATCCTCGTAGAGATAGCGCGCGATGTTGAGATGCGTGTCCAGCCCGTTCAGGTCGCGCTGCAGGAAGGGGCCGATCAGCGCCAGCCGCACGCCGAGGGAATAACGTGTCACAGTGTCGATGGTCTCGGCGTCGGCGACACCGCTGTCGAGCAGGTGGAAGCATTCGCGCATCAAGGCGTGTTGCAGGCGGTTGGCGATGAAGCCCGGCACATCCGCCGCGAGGCAGGCGGGCTTCTTGCCCGTCTCTTCCAGCAACGCCGCGACTCGGGCGACGACCTCGGGCGCGGTGTCCGGGCCGGGCACCACCTCGACCGCCGGAATCAGGTCGGCGGGATTGAAGAAATGGGCGATCAGGAACCGCCGGGGATGGCGCATCCCACGGGTCAGCTCGGAGGTGCGCAGGCCCGAGGTATTCGAGGCGATCACCGTCTCAGGGGCGAAGAACGCCTCCAGCTCGGCCATCACCCGATGCTTCAGCGAGAGCACCTCGGGCACCGCCTCGATCACCAGGTCGCAGTGCTGCCAGTCCCCGCCAAGATCCTGAACCGACGCGACAAACAGCGGTGCGGCGTCACCGTCGCCGAAGCTGGCCCGTGCCCCCTCGCGGGCCTCGGGCGAGGGATCGACCAGCGCGACAGCGGCGCCCGCCCCCAGGAAGTGGCGGCAGATCCGGGATCCCATAATCCCGGCCCCGATGACGGTGATGCGGTGCATGGCTGGCTCTCCTCACAAATCGGTTGACAATATAAATAATCACTGGTGATTAGCAATAGATATCACTGAGGACACTGGGCGGGGATTGGAGCCCCGGCCGGAGGAGGACAACTTGAACGCGCTTACCAACTTTTTCACCCGCATCATCACGCGGTTCATGCCCGATCCGCTGGTCGTGGCGATCATCCTGACCGCTCTGGCGGCGATCTTCGCCATGGTCACCCAGGGCAGCGGCTTCTTCGAGGTCACCCGGTTCTGGGGTGACGGCTTCTGGAACCTGCTGGCCTTCACCATGCAGATGACCGTCATCCTGCTGGCCGGCTACATCCTGGCCCGCACCCCGGCGGTCGACAAACTGATGGACTACCTGGTCATGGGCGTCTCCTCGCCCCGCGCCGCGGTGATCCTGGCCACCCTCGTCGGCGGCGTCGGCTCGTGGCTGAACTGGGGCTTCGGCCTCGTGCTGGGCACGCTGATCGCGCAGAAGCTGGGCGCCAAGGTGAAGGGCCTGCACTACCCGCTGGTCATCGCCGCCGGCTACTCGGGCTTCGCGGTCTACGGCGTCGGCCTCTCGGGCTCGGTGCCGCTGCTGCTGAACACCCCCGGCCACTTCCTGGAAGAGACCATCGGCCTGGTGCCGCTGAGCGAGACCATCTTCTCGCCCTACCTGATCGTGATGAACCTGGTGCTGCTGGTCACCCTGCCCTTCTTCAACGCCATGCTGCATCCGAAGAACCCGGCCGATGTCTTCGAGGCCAAGCCCGAGGCAGAGCTGCCGGTCGCCGCGGCCAAGATGGAAGACCGCACCCTGGCCGAACGCCTGAACCATTCGCCGGTGATCGGCCTGGCCATGGGCCTGTTCGGCCTGCTCTACGTGGTGCTCTACCTCGTCGACGGCGGTGGCGTGACGCTGAACTTCATCAACCTGCTGTTCCTGTCGCTGGGCATCACCCTGTTCGTCACCCCCAGCCGGTTCCTGGCCGCGCTGAGCGAGGGCATCAAGGTCGTCAGCGGGATCATCATCCAGTACCCCTTCTACGCCGGTATCCTTGCGATCCTGTCCGGCTCGGGCCTGGTCGTGTCGCTGGCCGGCTGGTTCGTGTCGATCTCCAGCGCCGAGACCCTGCCGATCTCGTCCTTCTTCGCCGCCGGCCTGATCAACCTCTTCGTGCCCTCGGGCGGTGGTCAGTGGGTCATCCAGGGCCCGGTGATGATGGAAGCCGCCAAGCAGCTCGGGGCCTCGATCCCGGCCACGGCGCTGGCGGTGCAGATCGGTGACCAGTGGACCAACATGGTCCAGCCCTTCTGGCTGCTGCCGGCCCTGGCGATCTCGGGCCTGAAGCTGAAGGACTTCATGGGCTACATGGTCATGATCCTGTTCTTCACCGGCGCCATCTTCCTGGCCACGGTGACGATCTGGGGCCTGCTCGGCGCGGGGGCCTGACCCTTGCCCTTCATGGTCGAAACCTATGACAAACCCGGATGCGCAGACCTGCGCATCCGACTCCGCCCGGCCCATCTCGACTATCTCGAGGCCAACCGGCACCTGCTGCTCGCCTGCGGCGCCAAGCTCGACGACGCCGGCGAGCTGGCCAGCGGCGGTCTCTACGTCCTCGACGTCGAGACCCGGGCCGAGGCGGAGGCCTTCATCAAGGCCGATCCCTTCCATGAAGGCGAGCTGTTCGAGAGGGTCTTCGTGACCCGCTGGCGCAAGGCCTATCTCGACGGACGAAATACCCTGAACGAGGACTGAGATGCTCTACCAAGTCGAGATGACCGTCAACATTCCCGCCGACCTGGACCCCGCCGTCGCGGAAGAAACCAAGGCGCGCGAGAAGGCCTATTCGCAGGAGCTCCAGCGCTCCGGCGTCTGGCGCCACATCTGGCGCAAGTCCGGGCTTTACGAGAACACCTCGATCTTCGACTGCCGTGACAACGAACACCTGCACGAGGTGCTCATTGGCCTGCCGCTCTATCCCTACATGGAGATGCAGATCACCCCGCTCGGCCGTCATCCCTCGTCTATCCGGGAGGACGACCGTTGAGCCTGTTCCAGCGCCGCGCCGCCGTCATCACCGGAGGCGCACAGGGCATCGGCGCCGCGATCACCGCGCGCCTGAAGGCCGACGGCTTCCGCACCATCGTGCTGGACATCGCCGAGCCGCAGGGCGGGGCCGATGTCTTCCACCGCATCGACCTGTCGGACGCGGCTGCCTCCCAGGCGCTCTGTGCCGACATCGCCGCCGGGGAAGAGGTCACCTGCCTGGTGAACAATGTCGGCATTGTCGCCCCGGCGCCCCTCGAAGACGTTGCCCTGGGCGACTTTGACCGGCTTATGCAGGTCAACCTGCGGCCCTCGATCATCTGCGCGCAGGCCTTCCTGCCGGCCATGAAGGCCGCCGGCGGCGGGCGCATCGTGATGAACACCAGCCGCGTCACACTCGGCAAGGAGCTGCGGACGCTCTATTCCGCCACCAAGGGCGCGGCGCAGTCCATGGCCCGCACCTGGGCGCTGGAGCTGGGCCCGCACGGGATCACGGTCAACTGCGTGGCCCCCGGCCCGATCGGCACCGAGGCCTTCTGGAAGAACAACCCGCCCGAAGCGCCGCGCACCCGCGAGATCATCGAGAACGTGCCTGTCCGCCGTGTCGGCACCGGCGAGGACGTGGCCAATGCGGTCTCGTTCTTCTGCGCGCCAGAGGCGGGCTTCGTGACCGGACAGACGCTGTTCGTCTGTGGCGGGGTCACGGTCGGCTGACCTCCCCTCCCCTGCGAGGCAGGCAGGCAAAAGGGCCGCTCCTTCCGGGGCGGCCCTTTGTCGTTGTCGCGCCGGGCTCAGCCCAGATGCGCCAGAAGCAGGTCGGCGAAGACGCGGGGCTGCTCGACGCAGGGCAGATGGCCCGCCTCGGCGATGGTCTCGAACCGCGCGCCCGCAATGCCCTCGGCGGTCGAGCGGACCAGTTCGGGCGGGGTCGAGCTGTCTTCGGCGCCGACCACGACCTGCGTCGGCTGGGTGATCCGGGCCAGGTCGGCGCGGTAATCCGCATCGCGGATCGCGGCGCAGACGGCGGCATAGCCGGTGGCCGGGGTCCGTTCGAGCATCATCCGCCACATGGCGAAATCCTCGGTCTGGCGATAGGGCGCGGCAAACCAGCGCTCAAGGATCGCATCGCCGATGCTGGCGATGCCGCTGGCCAGCACCGTCTCGATCCGCGGGTTCCAGATATCGGGCGCGCCGATCTTGGCGGCGGTGTCGGAGAGCACGAGATGGGTCATTCCCTGCGGACGACGCACCGCGAGACGTTGCATGATCAGCCCGCCGACCGACAGGCCGACGCCGACGAAGCGCTCGATGCCGTGGTGGTCCAGCAGCGTCTCGACGTCATCGGCCAGGGTCTCGATGGTCAGCGACGGCCCGGCGACGCTGAGACCATGGCCGCGCTTGTCCTGGCGCAGGATGCCCCAGCTTTCCGGCAGCAGCGCCACCACCCGGTCCCAGACCCGCAGGTCGGTCCCGAGCGAGTTGGCAAAGACCACCGTCGGCGCGCCGTTCATCGCGGGCCGGTAGCCGTGGTAGATCCCCTCGAACGCGGTAAAGCTTTCTGTGCGCATGACTGTCTCCTTCATTCTGGCATCCCGTCCAGGCAGGACAGGAACAACTCCAGCGCCGGGCTTTCCCGGTGCTGCTGGTAAACGATGCTGATGTTCGCCGTCTCGTCCACGTCGGTCAGCGGGCGATAGACCACGTCCTGCATGACGAGGTTCTTCATCGACTCGGGCACCACGGCCAGGCCCAGCCCCGCCGAGACCAGGCTGACGATCGAGGCGAACTGAGGGCAGCGGTGCACCACCTGCGGGGCGATGCCGACCGCCGCGAAGGCCCGGTGCATCGAGGCCGAGAAGCCGGTGCTGGGCGGCAGGTGGGTGCCGATGAAGCTTTCCGACGCGAGGTCGGCCAGGCGCACGCCGTCACTGGCCGCCTGGGGATGATCGACGGGCAGCGCAATCCACAGCCGTTCCTGCAGCAGGGTGCGGGTCACCACGTTCTCGGGCATGTTCGGATAGGGAAGGCGCACGATCCCGGCGTCGAGATTGCCGGCAGAGACCTCGGGATACTGCAGGTCCAGGTCCATAGCCGTGAGCTGCAGCCGCACATCCGGGGCACGGTCGCGATAGAGCCGCAGCAGGCGCGCCAGCACGCCGCTGTAGGAGGCGGCGCCGATGTAGCCAAGCGCCAGCTCTCCGATCCGCCCCTGCCCGACCTGCAGCGCCACCTCCTGCGCCTTCGCCGCGTGCCGCAGGACCGCACGCGCCTCGGGCAGCAGCAGGCGGCCCGCCGGCGCCAGCTCGACCTTGCGCCGGTTGCGTTCAAAGAGCATGGTGCCGATCAGTTCTTCCATCTGCTTGAGTTGCTGGGTCAGTTGCGGCTGCGAGATGCCCAGACGCTCTGCCGCCCGCCCGAAGTGAAGCTCTCCGGCCAGGGTGACCAGAAGTTCGTAGTGCCTCAGCGTGAGCATGGCGAATAAGTCCCTGTTTTTAATTTGTTACCCTTATAAATCACGAAGGGCCGCCCGGCCAGCAGGAAGCGCGCGGCGCCGCGATTTGCATGCGGTTTGCCGCGCATCTGCGCGGTTGTGCAGCGGGCGGCGGAGCGGTCGGCGTGGCGGTGCAGGCAGGGTTGGGGGAAGGTGTGACGGGATCCACCGAGCGGCCCGGACGAGGTCGGCGTTACGTCCCTCAGCCGGGAGCGGGCCGTCAGGACACGCCGGACAGAAAGATCGACAGCCCGTAGTTGAAACGGGCCTCGCAGGCCTTGATCGACGGCCTGAACTGGGGGCTGACCAGCACCTCGAGGATGGGCGGATGCAGCATGTCCATCAAAAGCGCGGCAGCCGCGGCGGTGTCGGAGATCTTCAGCTCGCCCCGGGCGACGGCCAGGTCCAGCTCCCATTGCAGGCGGGCCTGCTTGGTGCGGGGACCGTTCTCGAGGCAGCGGCTGGCCAGTCGCGGGTGATGCTCTGCCTCGGCGATGGCCAGGCGCAGCAATGCGACCGGCAGGTCCCAGGCCTCGGAGGGCTCGTCGAAACGGAACAGCCGTCGCAGCCGGGCCTCGAACCCCGCGCCGTCGTCCTCGGTGACGTCCTGGCAGTGCAGCGCGGAAAAGCGGCGCTCCAGATAGGCATCAAACAGCGAGTCGCGATCCTGGAACATGTCGTAGACCGTCTGCTTCGACATCCCGGCGCGGCGGGCAATGGTCGACATCGTCATCCCCGCCAGACCGACCTCGCGGAACAGGTCGTCGAGCGCCGACAGGATCCGGTCGCGACGTTCGCCCGGATCCATCGCCACGGGCCGGCCCCGCGTCCGGCGTGGTTCGGCGACGTCTTTCTGTGCATCCTGTGTCATCGCGGCCCTTCCTCCGGCTCTGCCCGCGCAGCGGGGACGGATTAGGCTTGCAGACAGCCCGCCACCCGATTTAAGAGACTCGCGAGTCTTGTATGAGAGTCACGGGCAGCCGCCAAGCGTTTTCCCTGTCTTCCCCGAAAGGAGCCTTAAATGGCCCAAGTCGTCAAGTCGCCCCTTCGGGCGTTCGTCACCGTGTTCGCCATCACCTGTGCCGGAGCGGTCCAGGCCCAACAGGGGGCCGGAATGCCGCCCCCTGCCGTCACGGTCGAGTCCATGCAGCCGCAGGCGCTGACACTGACCTCGACCCTGCCCGGCCGGGTCCGTGCCTCGGCCGAGGCAGAGGTGCGCCCCCAGGTGAACGGCATCATCACCGAACGCCTGTTCCGCGAAGGCTCGATGGTCAGCGAGGGCGACGTGCTCTTCCGCATCGACCCGACCACCTACGAGGCGGCGGTGGCCCAGGCCCGCGCCTCGGTCAAGGCGGCCGAAGCCCAGCTGAGCGCGGCCGAACGTGAATTCACCCGGGTGACCGAGCTGAACGAGCGCGGCGTGGCGACCCAGGCGGCGATGGATACCGCCGTTTCGGCCCGCGACACCGCGCTGGCCCAGGTCGACGTGGCCCAGGCCGCGTTGCGCACCGCCGAGATCCAGCTGGAGCACACCGAGGTGCGGGCGCGGCTGTCCGGGCGCATCGGCCTGTCCGAGGCCTCGCCCGGGTCTCTGGTCACGGCCAGCCAGGCCACGGCGCTGGCGACGATCCGCAAGCTGGACGTCGTGCACGTCGACGTGACCCAATCCGCCGCCGAGATGCTGCAACGCCGTCGCGGCGGCAGCGACGAGCTTGACGACGCGCCGGTCTCGCTGACCCTCGCCGATGGCACGGCCTTCGACCACACCGGCCTGCTGACCGCGGCCGAACCCCATGTGGACGAGCAGACCGGCGTGGTGGTGCTGCGGATCGAATTCGTCAATCCCGACATGCTGCTGCTGCCCGGCATGTACGTGCAGGTCGAGATGCCGTCTCGCCAGGTCGAGAGCGCCTTCCTCGTCCCGCAGGAGGCCGTCACCCGCGACCGCCGCGGCAATCCCCAGACCCTGGTCGTCGGCGCCGACGGTACGGTCGAACAGCGCCCCCTGACGGTGCTGCAGGACCGCGGCGCCACCTGGGTCGTGACCGATGGGCTGGCGCCCGGCGACAAGGTGATCGTCGAAGGCCTGCAACGGGCCGCCCCCGGCGCCACGGTGGCGCCGCAGGAACGCGAACGCACCGCCTCGGCGGCAGCGCTGACTGAGTAAGGGTCTAAAATGGCACGTTTCTTCATCGACCGACCCATCTTCGCATGGGTCATCTCGATCATCATCATGGGGGTCGGCATCCTGTCGATCCTGACCCTTCCCGTCGCGCAGTATCCGCAGATCGCGCCGCCCTCGATCAGTGTCAGCGCCGTCTATCCCGGCGCCTCGGCGCAGACGGTCGCCAACACGGTGACCCAGGTGGTCGAGCAGCAGATGACCGGGCTCGACGGCATGCGCTACATGTCCTCGAACTCTTCCTCGGCGGGCACCTCGTCTATCACCCTGACCTTCGAGACCGGGACCGACCCGGACATCGCCCAGGTACAGGTGCAGAACAAGTTGTCACAGGCCATGCCCCTGCTGCCCGAAAGCGTGCAGCGCCAGGGGGTCACGGTGCGCAAGTCCTCGGCCGGGTTCCTGATGGTGATCTCGCTGATCTCGCCTGACCACTCGATGGACGAGACCGACCTTGCCGACTACCTGCAGACCAACCTCGTCGACGAGATGTCGCGCATCGAAGGCGTGGGCTCGGTCCAGGTCTTCGGCTCGCAATACGCGATGCGCATCTGGCTCGACCCCTCCAAGCTGTCGGCCTACGAGCTGACACCTTCGGACGTGGTCGCCGCCGTATCTTCCGAGAACGCGCAGATTTCGGCCGGGGCCTTCGGCAACCGGCCTGCCCCCGAGGGGCAGATGCTGAATGCCACGATCACCGCGCAGTCGCTGCTGCAGACGCCGGAGGACTTCCGCCAGATCGTCCTGCGCGCCGAATCCAATGGCGGGCTCGTCCTGCTGGGGGACGTGGCCGAGGTCGAGATCGGCTCGGAGGGCTACAACTTCACGGCCAGCTATAACGGCCAGGCCGCGACCGGGATGGCGATCAGCCTGGCGCCGGGCGCCAATGCGCTGGACACCTCCGAGCTGGTGCATGAACGGATGGCCGAGTTTGCCGAGTTCTTCCCCGAGGGCATCGACTACGTCATCCCCTACGACACCACGCCCTTCGTCGAGATCTCGATCGAATCCGTGATCCACACGCTGGTCGAGGCCATCGTGCTGGTGTTCCTGGTGATGTATCTCTTCCTGCAGAACTTCCGGGCGACGCTGATCCCCACGCTGGCGGTGCCGGTGGTGCTTCTGGGCACCTTCGGGATCATGGCCGCCATGGGCTTCACCATCAACACGCTGACCATGCTGGCCATGGTGCTGGCCATCGGCCTGCTGGTCGATGACGCCATCGTGGTGGTCGAGAACGTCGAGCGGGTGATGGAGGAAGACGGCCTGAGCCCCTACGAGGCGACGAAGAAGTCCATGGGCCAGATCACCGGGGCGCTGATCGGCATCGCCATGGTGCTTTCGGCGGTCTTCGTGCCGATGGCCTTCTTCGGCGGCTCGACCGGGGTGATCTACCAGCAGTTCGCGATCACCATCGTCTCGGCCATGGCGCTGTCGGTGGTGGTCGCGCTGACCCTGACGCCCGCGCTCTGTGCCACGATGCTGAAGCAGAGCCATGGCAAGCGCGGCGGCTTCTTCGGCCTGTTCAACCGCGGCTTTGATGCCACCCTGCGCGGCTATGGCCGCTCGGTCGGCGGCATCGTCAAGCGGCCGGTGCGGGTCGGGCTGATCTACCTGGCACTGGTCGCGGCGATGGCGCTGCTCTTCGTGCGGACCCCGACCGGCTTCCTGCCGGACGAGGACCAGGGGATGATGCTGGTGATGATCCAGGCCCCGACCGGCGCCACGCTGGACCGGACCGAAGCGGTGATCGAGACCATCCAGGCCCATTTCCTCGAGAACGAATCCGACGCGGTCGAGGCGGTCTTCGGCGTGGCCGGCTTCGGCTTCGCGGGCCAGGGCCAGAACATGGGCCTCGCCTTCGTGCGGATGAAGGACTGGTCCGAACGCGAGGACCCCTCGCTGTCGGTGCAGGCCGTCGCCGGGCGGGCCTATGGCGCACTGTCGCAGATCCAGGACGCCATGGTCTTCCCGATCGTGCCGCCCTCGGTGCCCGAGCTGGGCAATGCCTCGGGCTTCGACCTGTACCTGCAGGCCCGGGGTGGCCAGAGCCACGAGGAACTGGTGGCCGCGCGCAACCAGCTTCTCGGCATGGCGGCTCAGAGCCCGTTGCTGACCGGGGTGCGTCCGAACGGGCTGGAGGATGCCTCGCAGTTCAAGCTGGACATCGACTGGCGCAAGGCGGGGGCCATGGGGGTCTCGGCCAGCGACGTGTCGCAGCTTCTGGGCGTTGCCTGGGCCGGATCCTACGTGAACGACTTCCTCGACCAGGGCCGGATCAAGCGCGTCTACGTCCAGGGCGAGGCCGAGAGCCGCGCCACGCCCTCGGACATCGCCAAGTGGCGGGTGCGCAATGCCACCGGCGGGCTGGTGCCCTTTGCCAACTTCGCGGAAGGCAGCTGGGAACTCGGCGCGCAGGGCGTCTACCGCTACAACGGCGTGCCGGCGATGCAGATCCAGGGCAACCCGGCGCCCGGCGTCACCTCGGGCGAGGCCATGGCCGAGATCGAGCGCCTGGCCGCCCAGCTTCCGCCCGGTTTCGGCATCTCCTGGACCGGCCTCTCGCTCGAAGAGCGCCAGTCGGGCAACCAGGCGCCCCTGCTCTACGCGCTCTCGCTGGCTGCGGTCTTCCTGTCGCTGGCCGCGCTCTATGAAAGCTGGTCGATCCCCTTCGCGGTGATGCTGGCCATGCCCATCGGGGTGCTGGGCGCGCTGATCGGGGCCTGGCTTGGCGGCTACGAGAACGGGGTCTTCTTCCAGGTCGGCCTGCTGACCGTGATCGGCCTGACCGGCAAGAACGCGATCCTGATCGTCGAGTTCGCACGCGAAAGGGTCGAGGCGGGTGAAGAGCTTCTGGCAGCGACGGTCGAGGCCGCCCGCCAGCGCTTCCGTCCGATCGTGATGACCTCGATGGCCTTCTCGCTGGGCGTGCTGCCGCTGGTGCTTTCCATCGGCGCCGGGTCCGGCGGGCGCAATGCGATCGGCGCGGGCGTGCTGGGCGGTACGATCTCGGCCACGGTGCTGGGGGTCCTTCTGGTGCCGCTGTTCTTCGTCATCGTGACGCGCCTGTTCGCACGGCGCCGCAAGCCGACGGTCGGCGCATCAGCGAAGGCCTGACCACTGCGGGGCGCCTTGAACGAGGCGCCCCGCCCACCAATTCGCCCGCCCCTGCGGGGCGACGGCCGGGGCGGCCGCTGCGGGTGACGCGCCCAGGAGGGCCAGGCGCCGGTCATTGCGCCAGGAAGGTTGCGACGAACTGGCAGGCCGGGATCCCGACCTGCTCGATCCGCCCATCGACATCACCACCACCAGATCCGCCAGTTCCATGGCCTCGTCCTGATCATGGGTCACGAAGACCGTGGTCAGCCCGGTGCGGTCATGGATCTCGCGAAGCCCCCGGCGCAGGTCCTTGCGCACCGTGGCATCCAGCGCGCGGAAGGGGGCGTCCAGCAACAGCATGCGCGGATCGACTGCGCCGGATAGCGCGGCCCGGTGTCGGGAAGCCGGATGAGCTCCGGCAGGCCTGGACCCGCCGGTCGATCTCGGCCCGGTCGGGTCGCGTTCGGCGCGGGCGGGCGCGCAGGCCGGTCGCCTCGCGCCCGGCGAGGATCCGCGGCAGGGTGGTCTTGCCCGACCCCGAGAGCCCAAGCAGGGCCCCCAGCGCCCCCGACGGGATGGCAAGCGAGACCGGGTGCAGCGCGGTCCGGGATCCGAAACTCTTGGCGAGGTCGTCGATGTCGCTGTTCATCGAACCGGTCCTCTTAGTGACGGCGGGTAGCGGCCAGCACATCGGCATGGCGCCATTCCAGCAGCGATTTCAGGGCAAGAGTGATGAGGGCCAGCGAGGCCGCAAGGCTGAAGGCGGCGGTGGCGAGGTACTCTTTGCAGAGCATCTCGACCATGATCGGCATCGTGCTCGTCTCGCCCCGGATCTTGCCCGAGTCGACGGCCACGGCGCCGAATTCGCCCATGGCGCGGGCATTGCCGAACAAGCCATGAAGCAGCGCCCAGCGGATGTTCGGCAGGGTCACGGTGCAGAAGGCGCGTCAACCCGAGGCGCCGAGGCTCAGCGCCGCCTCTTCCTCGGCGCGGCGCTGCTCGACCATCACCGGGATCAGCTCTCGCGCGACGAAGGGGAAGGTGACGAAGAGCGTCGCCAGGACGATGCCGGGCAAGGTCAAGACGATGCGCAGGTCATGGGCGACCAGCCAGCCGCCAAGGGAGCTGTCGCTGCCGCAGAGCAGGACCGGCGCCAGGCCTGCCACCACCGGTGACACGGAAAACGGCAGGTCGATCAGCGTCACCAGCAGCGCCTTGCCGCGGAAGTCGAAGCCCGCGACGGCCGAGGCGGCGGCGACGCCCACCAGGGCGTTGAGCGGCAAGGGGATCGCGGCGACCAGCAGCGTCAGGCCAATGGCCTGACGCGCATCGGGCTGGGCCTGTGCGAGAAGCGCGGCGGGCGGGCCCTCGGCAAGCGCTCCGGCGAAAACCGCCAGCAGCGGCGCAATCTCGGCCTTGAAGGGAAGGTCGCCGGCAATGAAGATCACCGAGCCGAATTCGCCGACCGACCGTGCCAGGGCCAGCGCGAAGCCGGTCACCAGGGCCGGTGTCAGGGTCGGCAGCACCACGCGGCGCAGCGTCACGGCGCCCGAGGCACCGAGGGTGGCCGAAGCTTCCTCGACCTCGGCGTCCAGAGCCTCGATCACCGGCTGTAGGCTGCGCCCGACGAAAGGCAGGCCGATGAAGATCAGGGCCAGCCAGATGCCCGGCTCGGCTTAGGCGATGCGCAGCGGAAGCAGTCGCCCGAAAGCGCCGTTCGGCGCATGGAGCGCAGTCAGCGCGATCCCCGGCCACCGTGGGCGGAAGGGCGAAGGGCAGGTCGACCGCCGCATCGATCAGGCGCCGCCCCGGGAAGCGGTAGCGCACCAGCACCCAGGCCCGCAGCAGTGCGAAGACCAGGTTGAACAGAGTGGCGACGAGGGCCGCCCGGAAGGACAGCCCGAGCGCGCCCCAGACGCACGGCGTGTTCACCGTCTGCCAGACCTCTGCCGGGCCGAGGGCAAGGCCCCGGCCCAGCAAAATGCCGATGGGAAGCAGCACCACGGCGGAAGGCGCCGCAATGGTGACGCCGAAGCTCAGCCGGAAGCCCGGCAAAGGTGACGGGGCGACCAGAGGTCCGAGGGGCATGTCACTGCGCCTCGTGGATCTGGGCGAAGGTGTTGGTGGCGCCGCGTGCGCCGGTGTCCAGCACCGGCACATTGGCGAAAAGCTACGTCATGTAGCCCCGCGCCTGTGCCGCGTCGCCGCCATAGGCATCCAGTGCCCAGGCCCAGCCCGCGAGGAAGTTCCAGCGCGCCCCGCCGGAGGTCTTGCGATAGGGCGTGATGAGGTGGATGTCCTCGCGCACCAGCTCGCCCCAGTCCGCGATCCCCTTCGGATTGCCCTCGCGCACCAGGAAGACGATGGTCGACGCATATGGGGACGCATTATGCGGCAGCCGGGACTGCCAGTCGGCGGCAATCTTGCCAGTGCGCTTCGCAATGACGTCGATATCCGCCGAAAGCGCCAGCGTCACCACCGCCGCCGCGAGCCCGTCGATGACCGCCCGCGCTTGCCACCCCCGAGCCGCCATGGGACTGGCGCAGGATCGGCGCGGCCTTGCCCCCGGCCTGCCAGCAGTCGGCAAACCAGGCGTTGTAGTCGCGGTAGAACTCCCTCGCGGGATCTTAGGACACGTTGAGGATCTGCTCCGCCTCCTGCGCGTGAGCCTGTCGCAGACGCCTTGCTGAAAGCGCATCCAGAAGCATGAGGAAGCGGGAACCATCCGCAGCCGCGTCGCCCTGCTTGCCCCCGAGGCCTTCGGCCTGTCCATCACCACCTTCGTTTCGCTCGAGACGCCCGAACACAGCCCCGAGTGGCGCCGCAGCTTCCTGAACGCCGCAGATCAGATCAGGGCGATCCGCGACAGCTACCACATGGCAGGGGCCTGCGACTACCTGCTGCGCGTCGTCGTGCCCGACATGGCTGCCTTTGACCGGTTCTACGAGGATCTCACGGTGGCGGTGCCCCTGCGCAAGGTCGAGTCGGTCTTCGCCCTGGAAAGCCTGCGCCAACGCACCGCGCTGCCCCTGGACGGGCAGCACTGGACGCCCCGGGGCGGCGCATCGCAGGCGCCCAACCCGTCGCAGCATGCATCGCCTTGCCCGGCAACCTGATCCCGAAGCGCGCTCGCCGACCGCCATTCAACATTTTTCGACGTCCGCGCAACAAAGAAACCCTCCTGCCCCGGCTCGAGCATGGCCCTATGATCCGAGCGCCGTTGCCGGGACCTCCCGGCGCCGCTGACCACACACACTGCCCGCCCCTCCCCTCGCGCCGGTCCGGTTGCGGCAGGTCTTCCTGCGTGCCGGGCACGACGCCTTGGGGCGGGCACCCCAGAGGATCCCAGATGACCCCTGCGCCGCATCCAGTCGCCCCTCGGAACAAGAACAGAGCCGGCCGCGCCGCCAGGCTTGTCCTCGCCGCCCTGACCGGCCATGCCCTGCTAGCCGCGCCGCAGGCCGCCCAGGCCCTGAGCGGTGGGTCAGCCGACTTCGGGGTCCTGTTTCCGGGAAGCTCCTGCCGCACCCGGGTGCAAGTCAGCAGCACTGGCGCCGCGGTGAACATCACAGACGACACCCAAAACGCCTTCTACGCTGGCGGCTCATTTTACTCTGTCCAGGACAATTCGGTCCAACCCTGGGCTCCGATCACCGTCGATGTGCTGGAAAACGCCTGCGGGCTGGAGGATGTCACCGGCCTGGCGCAGAATGGCGCGGACATGACCTACGGCACGGATACCGAGATGTACTTCCGCTTCTCCGGCTTCGTCCCCGGAAAGGGCCGGCGAGAGTTTGATTTCGGTCTCTACGGCGTCACGGACACGGTCATCCGGAAGGTGTCCACCCTGGTCGATCCGGTGCCCGGCGTCACGCTGTCGGCGCTGCCGACCAACTTCCTGGGGCCGACCGAGATCACCCTGACCGCCAGCGAGGCGATCACCGGGCTTTCGGCAGACAGCTTCGAGACAACCAACGCCAGCGTCACCATCGGCGGTTCGGCCGGGGCGAATGAGGTCTCGCTGACCGTGACGCCCGAGGGGCCGGGGCCGGTCTCGGTCAGCCTGCCGGCCGGGGCGGTACGCGACAGTTCCTCCTATCCCAATACCGCCTCCAACGTGGTCACCGGCACGGCGCTCGGCGCCGATACGGTCACGGCGGAGATCGGGACGAGCGCCGATGTGCTGTTCAAGGTTCCCGCCACCCTGTTCCTCACCGGATCGGCCAGCGCGAGCAATTCCGGCGGCTCCTCGGCCCAGGACCTGGCAGACCTCATCACCTGGTCCTGGTCGTTCGGCGACGGCGGCACCAGCCGCGCGCAGAACCCGATCCATACCTATTCTCAGGCCGGCACCTATACCATCCAGCTGACCGCCTGCGTCTACGAGACCTGCGACAGCACCAGCGAGCAGGTCGAGGTCGTTCTCGTGCCCTCCACCATGACCCCGACCCTCTCGGGCTTCAGCGGCGACATCAACGGGCCGCAGACCGTCACGGTAACCTTCAACGCCGGGGTCGATGCCGCAGATCCGCTCGGCCTCGACGATTTCGCGACCACCAACCTGGCGCTGTCGAACCTCTCGGTCGGCTCCCCCCTGCCCGCCTATGACCAGGTCCAGAGCTACACCCTGACCGCGACGCCGCTGGCCGACGGCCCGGTGGCCCTGTCGCTGCCCGCGGGCAAGGTCGCCAACTACGGCAGCGTCGCCAATGCCGCCTCGAACACGCTGAGCGGCACCCGCGACACCACCGCCCCCGTGATCGTCCTGGACGAGCTGATGCGCCCAAGCCTGCCGATGCTGCAGTTCATCGCCGATTTCAGGCATCCAACGGACGCCGCCTTGCCACTGGCCGTCGCTCCCGTGGTCTCGGGCGCGGTGCTCACCGGCGGGCCAACGGTCATCAACCCGCAGGTATTTTCCGTGACCCTCGTGCCGCAACGCGACGGAGAGGTCTCGATCACCTTCCCAGCCGGGGCGCTGGTCGACGCCAGCGGCAACGCCAGCGCCGAGACGCGGACCACCCTCGGCACGGTCGATGTGGACGAGCCGCTGCCGGTGATCTCGGGCTTTCCCTCGGTCGTCGCCGATCCCTTCGAGGCCACGATCACCTTCTCGCGCATGGTCGAGGGTTTCACCTCCGATGACATCCAGGTCACCGGCGGCGCAGTGACGGGCTTCGGCGGCTCGGGCACGACCTACACCGCGACCGTGACCCCCGACGGCAGCCCCGAGATCACCCTGGCCATCCCCGCCGAGGTGGCGCAACACGTCGCCCTGCCGGGTGCGCCGGGGGTCTTCTCGACCGCCGCCACGCCGGTCAGCAGCCGCTTCAACACCGCGCCCCTAGCCGATGCCGGCCCCGACCAGGTCAGCGCCGGCGGCGTGCTGGTCACGCTGGACGGCTCCGGCTCTTCGGACGCGGACGACGATGGGCTGAGCTACCTCTGGACGGGGCCCGCGGACATCACGCTCAGCGATGCCACCGCCGTGCAGCCCAGCTTCACCGCACCCAGCCTCGCCACCGGCGACCCGGACCGGGTGCTCTCCTTCACCCTGACGGTGAACGACGGCACCGAGACGCACAGCGACAGCGTGCAGATCACCCTGCGCGCCGATGTCGGTGTCACCCTCTCGGGCCTGCCCGACAGCTTCAGCGGGCCCGGCCGGCATGAGCTGGCGATCACCTTCTCGCGCCCCGTCACCGGCGTCGAGGCCAGCGACCTGCAGGTCACCGGCGGCAGCGTGCAGTCGCTCTCGGGCAGCGGCGCCAGCTATCTGGCCGTGCTGGAGGCCAGCGGCCAGGGAGACCTCTCGGTCGTGCTGCCCGCCGCCATGGCCGTGGACGGCGATGGCATCCCC
>NZ_AFPM01000045.1 GCF_000220565.1 Oceanicola sp. S124
AGGGTCTTGCCCGCGACGGTCATCGCCTCGGTCCGGGTCAGGGCGCCGAGGTTCTTCAGGATCGCCCGGGCGCCGCCGCCGTCGTCGAACTCCTCGATCGAGCTTTCGCCGTTCGGGCGCACGGCGACCAGCACCGGCGAACTGTCCATCAGCCGTTCATACATGCCGTAGACGTCGATATCGGTGTCGGCCTCGGTCGCCACCGCCTGCAGGTGCTTGACCGTGTTGATCGAGCCGCTGACCGCGAAGACAGACCGCACGGCGTTCTCGAAGGCGGCTTCGGTCAGGATCTGGCGCGGGCGCAGGTCTTCCCAGACCATGTCGACGATACGCTTGCCAGCCTCGGCGGCATTGTCCAGCATCCCGCCGCCCGAGGCGCGCACCGGCGCATGGCCGGGCAGGGTCATGCCGAGCGCTTCGCAGACCGTGTGCATCGAATTGGCCGTGCCCATGCCGGAACAGACCCCGGACGAGGTGATGGCCTTCTCGCTCATCTCCTTCAGCCGTTCCAGGGTGATGGCGCCCATGGCGTGATGCCCGGCGCCCAGGAAGACCTCTTCGATATCCACGTGCTCTTCGCCGATATGGCCCGAGCCCTGGTAGCCGCAGATGGCGAAGATGGTCGGGATGTCCAGCCGCGCGGCGGCCATCAGCTGGCCCGGCGCGGTCTTGTCGCAAGACGCCAGGCAGACCATCCCGTCAAGCTGCGCGCCCTCCACCTGGACCTCGATGTCATTGGTGATCAGATCGCGCGAGGGCAGGATGTACTTGCCCGCATTGCCCGCCGAATGGATGAAGTCCGAGGGCGCGGCGGTGCGCACCTCGAAGGGCAGGCCGCCCGCGTCGCGGATCGCCTGTTTCACCACCGCCGCCACGTGGTCGAGGTGGTTGAAGCAGATGGCCAGTTCCGACGAGGTGTTGATCACCGCGATCTTCGGCTTCTCCATGTCCTCGTCGCTGAGGCCCATGGCGCGCCACTGGGCCCGACGCACCGCCCAGAACGAGCTTCCGATTTCGTAATTGCTGCGCAAGGGGCGCTGGTTGCGCCTGTCCGACGTGGCCATGTCTCTCCTCCGGTCATGTCCCTGGGTCGCATCTCCTCCGATGCCCATTAATGTTGACGCGTCCTTTAATGACATGTCAATAAGAAAGCCGGGGCGGATTTGTGACAGCCGCAGGTCCGGCCGGGTTTACCCGGTGGGGGCGAATGGCGCAGGATCGCGCGAAGGCAAGGGAGGGGCGGCAGATGGCGGACCAGGATGCGGGCACGGACACGATTCCGCTGCTCTTCGATCACGGGGTGTCGTTCCGCATCACCGGGGTGGCGAACCGGCTGAACCGCTCCGCGGCGGCCTTCTACCGCGAGACCTTCGGCATCGGCCTGCCGGAATGGCGGATGATGCTGGCGCTCGGCAAGACGCCCGAGCTGAAGGTGGGGGACGTGGCGCGCTCGGCCGATCTGGATGCGGCGCAGGCCAGCCGGGCGCTGAAGCTGCTGAAGGAACGCGACCTGGTCAGCATGGAGATGACCGCCAGCCGGGGCCGGGCGACCATCGTGCGGCTGACCGAGGCGGGGCGCGCCTTCCACGACCGTCTGCTGGCGGCGGGCGAGCTGCGCGCCGCGCAGATCCTGGCCGGGTTCAGTGAAGAAGAACTTGCGACCTTCTTCAGCTTCCTTGGTCGTATGGGCAGCAATGCCGAGGCCCTGATCGAGGCGCAGCGCGAGACCGGGCAGCGGCTCTAACAGAGCATGGTTGAAATTGAACCATGCTCGGGCGTATCCTGAGCGGGCGGGCCCGGACAGGATTTCATCGGACCCGTGGCCGGGAAGCCGGTCATCATTTCAGACACGCCGGGGGCGGCGAGCGTAGCCAGGTGGGCCGGATTTTCGGCGCACAGGCTTTTCAGTATTGCGGCCAGCATTTCGGCCTGATGCTGCACGGGACCCAGGTCTCGCACAACGCTTCATCCGCTCCGGCCCATTTTGGCACGCGCCCGCGGGCGCCCTCTGGAGGCGTGGAGCGCCATGGAGACTTTCGACAAGGACGCAGACGGAACCCCGATCTTCGTGATCGGGCTGACGATGGCCGGGGCAATTTCCGCCGGGGCCTATACGGCGGGGGTGACCGACTATCTGGTCCGGGCGATGCAGGCCCATAACGCGCGGGTCGGCCAACCCGGCGGGCCGCGGCATCGGGTGATGATCAAGGCATTGTCGGGGGCCTCGGCAGGGGGAATGTGTGCGGGGCTGATTGCGGCCAACCTCGCGGCGATCGGCACCGAAGGCGAACCCGGCTGGGACAGCCCGCGCCAGGTTGCCGGGCCGGGTGGACGCTGGAGCTACGTCCTGGCGCGGATCTACGATGCCTTGGTGCGCAACGTGCGGATGTGGGACGGGCAGGGTGGGACAGGCCTGCTGGCGCTGGACGACATCGACCGGACCGGGCCGACGATCGACCAGGCCGCCCTGGGCATGGAGCCGCCGGGCGCGATCTCGGTGCTGAACGGGCTGCACCTGGATGCGGTGGCCCGTGCGGCGCTGCAGGGCATACCGTCCTGGCCCGAGACGCGGCAGGGCTTCGACTTTCTATCCTCCGAGCTGGACATCTTCCTGACCACCACGGCGATCAACAGCACCGTCTATCAGGTGGCTTTCGGCGGCGGCGATCCCTTCGTGATGCAGCAGCACGGTCTGGTGCGTCATTTCCGGCTGAACGGGCTGGGGGCAGGGCCGGCGCTGCCCTCGCCCTGGCTGGACGACTGGCAGGACGAGGGCATGGCCCTCTCGCCCCGCGTCGCGACGCCCGAGCTTCCCCTGGTCGCCCCGGATGGGGGCAACTGGCTGAAGCTGACAGTGGCCAGTCTGGCCACCGGCGCCTTCCCCCTGGCCCTTGCGCCGCGGGTGGTCGACGCCACCCCGCGCGAGCTGGGCTGTCTGCCCGGCGACGGCGGCAAGGCACGGCGGGGCGCTGCCCTACGACATCCCCGCCGGCCAGGTCGCCCGCCCGGTCTTCGGTGACGCCGGGCCCGAGAGCCGCACCCCCTATGTCGCCCTCGATGGTGGTGCCATCGACAACGAGCCCTTCGCCCATGCCCGCTTCACCCTGCGCCAGCGCGGCGCAGACGGCGGCCTGCGGCCCAATCCACGCGGCGACCGAGAGGCGCACAGGGCGGTGCTGATGGTCGATCCCTTCCCCGAGGGAGCGCAGTTCGCGGCAGTGCCGGTGCCGATGCTGCTGCGGATGCTCGGGCTCTCGGCCGTCGCGGGCAAGCTGCTGGGGACCCTGGTCGGCCAGGCCCGCTTCAAGCCCGCCGAGCTGGTGCAGGCCCAGGATCCCGATGTGCATTCGCGCTTCCTGATCACCCCGAGCCGCAGCCAGGACGGGGGCGGGGTCTCGGGTGCCAAGGCGATTTCCTGCGGTCTTCTGGGGGGCTTCGGAGGGTTTCTGGACGAGAGCTTCCGCCTGCATGACTTCGCCCTCGGGCAGCGCAATTGCCAGTGGTTCCTGAAGCGGCATTTCGTTCTGGATCCGGCGAATCCGGTTCTGGCGCTGCCGGAAGGGGCAGAGCGGCCCGTGGTGCCGGTGCCGATCATCGATCCCGGTCCGGTCGATCCCTGCGGCGGGCCGGTGCCCCTGCATGACTGGGCGGCGATGGAGGGCGATGCCCTGGCCGCGGTGCTGAAGCAGCTCGACCGCCGCCTGAAACGGCTCGGCAAGGTCGAGATCGGCAAGCTGACCGGCACCTCCTGGCTGCTGCGCCGGGTGCTGGCCGTGGTCTGGAACCGGCTCGGAGGCTGGGGCCTGCGGGCCCAGGTGACAGGTTTCGCAGGCGTGGCCATGCTGAGCGACCTGATCCTGAGGGACCAGCACCGGGGCTACCGTGGTCTGGACATGGGGCAGCGCGTGCTGCTTGTCGGCCTGTTGGGCGCCGGCGGGACGGCGCTTTCGGCGGCGGAGCTGCGGGCCCGTGTGGGTGCGGCGCAGGCCGAGGGGGCATTGCCTGAGGCCACGCTGCCTGACCCTGCCGCGATCGAGAAGTTCCTGCTTGCTGAATGGGATCGGGGCATCCTGCGGCGCAGCCTGGCAAGCCTGGTCGGAACCGCGCGCTTCCGCGCTGATCTCGATCGTGCAGTGGTGGCAGGCGGGCGCTGATCAGGTGGTCGGCGGCAGTCCGATCCGGTCGAGGAAGCGCGTCAGCTCATCCGGCGGCGCCACGTCCCGGGCTGCCGCGCGGAGCCCCTCGTAGCGCTGGCGCATCTCGGCCTTCTCGGCCGGGGCGGCATCGGTCCAGGGGCGGCCCTGCAGGCCGAGGCGGACCGACATGTAGGCGGCGAAATGCGCGATCATCCCCGCTTTCAGCGCGGCCAGGTAAGCGGCATCGCAGCCCATCTCGCGCAGCTCTTCCGCGCTGGCGATGCCGGCCCGCTCGAAGGCGGTCTGCATGGCCGGGCCAAGGTTCGGGATGCTTCGGATTTCCGTCATGATCGCAAGCTGCTCCGGTCCGGAGGCGGGGTCAAGCGTACTGCGACAGGCCCGTCGCGCGAAGGTCGCAAAAAAAGCCCTTCAGGTCATCAACCTGAAGGGCTTTTCATGGCTCCGGCGGTAGGGATCGAACCTACGACCAATTGATTAACAGTCAACTGCTCTACCGCTGAGCTACGCCGGAGCATCTGGCGTGAGGTCTTTGGCACTGTTTCCAGGGCCGCTGCCTCGCGGTGTGGGCGGGGTATAGCAATGCGATTCCGGCTCGGCAAGAGGCATTGCGACAGAATTTTCCGATTTTTTGCCACCCGGCCCGAACAGCCTTTCAGAACAGGCGAAACTGGCTGTCGCTGGTCAGGTCGCCTTCGGTTGAGACCAATGATTTCCCCATCAGATCAATGAGATGTGCCAGGATATTGCGTGAGGCGGCGGGCAAGAGGCCGGGCTCGATATCGGTATAGACGCGGCGTGCAAGGTCATCGGCGGTGGCCGGGCCACGCGCCAGGGCCTGCAACAGCGAGGCCTCGCGCCGCTCGCGGTGGCGGATCAGCCAGTCGAGGCGGGCGCGGGGCTCTGTCACCGCCGGGCCATGGCCGGGAAGGAAGAGCCGGGCGGGCAGGGCGCGCAGCCGGCGGCACGAGGCCATGAAGTCGGTCAGATCGCCGTCGGGCGGCGACACGAGAGAGCTGGACCAGCCCATGACGAGATCACCGGTGAAGATCACGTCGTCGAAGGCGAAGCAGAGGTGGTTGCCGAAATGCCCCGGCGTCCAGAATGCGCGCAGGGACCAGCCCTCTCCGAGCAGGGTCTGGCCGTCGCTCAGCTCGTGATCGGGGCGGAACGCCGTGTCGGTGCCCTCGCCGCCGCCGAGGCCGCCGGACCCGGCCAGCCGCGCCATGATCTCGGATCGCCCGGCACCGGCGTCGCCATAGGCCAGGACCGGCGCCCCGGTGGTCACCGAAAGGGCGCGGGACAGGGGCGAGTGGTCGGCATGAGCGTGGGTCACCAGGATATGGCTGACCTGCTGCCCCGGACGCAGTGCCTTCAGGATCGCGCGCAGGTGGACGGCAAGGTCGGGGCCGGGGTCGATGACGGCCAGGGCGGTCTCTCCGACGAGGTAGGTATTGGTGCCGGGGCCGGTGAAGGGAGAGGGGTTGGCCGCGAGGATGCGGCGCACCCCGGGCGCAACTTCTTCGGCCCGGCCGGGGACCGGGGCGAATCTCTGCTCTGAGGTCATGCCGCTTTCCTCTTGTCCCGCCGAAGACTAGGATAGCGCATGTTCTTCGAATGGCTCAAACGATATGTGCCCCGCGGCCTCTACGGACGCGCCGCGCTGATTCTCGTGCTGCCGGTGGTGACCCTGCAGCTGGTGGTCTCGGTGGTCTTCATCCAGCGACATTTCGAGGGCGTCACGGTGCAGATGACCAGCTCTGTCAGCCGCGAGCTGAACCTGGTCGTCTCGGAGGTGGCCGATGGCGAGGAACTGGCCGTGGCGCGCGCGCTCGAGATGGACGTGGCGGTGCTGCCGATGTCCTCGGCGCCGGCGCGCGACAGCATCCGCTGGTATGACCTCTCGGGGCGGGTCGTGGCGCGGACGCTGAGGGCGCTGGTGCCCGAGCTGGTCACCGTGACCCTGCCGAACGACCGGCAGGTCGTGCTATATCTCAGGGCCGATGCCCCGCAGGAGGTCCTGCGGCTGAGCTTCGACCGCAGCCGGCTTTCGGCCTCGAACCCGCATCAGCTGCTGGTCAACATGCTGTTCTTCGGTGTGCTGATGACGGTGATCGCCTTTATCTACCTGCGCAACCAGCTGCGCCCGGTGATGCGGCTTGCCGCCGCCGCCGAGGCCTTCGGGCGCGGGCGTCACATCGCCTACAAGCCGGCCGGCGCAGTCGAGGTGCGGGCGGCGGGGCATGCCTTCCTTGACATGCGGGCGCGGATCGAACGGCAGATCGAGCAGCGCACGCTCCTGCTGTCGGGGGTCAGCCATGACCTGCGCACGCCCCTGACGCGGATGCGTCTGGCGGTGTCGATGCTGGAAGAGGCCGACCGCAAGGAGTTGGAGCGCGACATCAACGACATGCAGTCCATGCTGGACGAGTTCCTGTCCTTCGCCCGGGGCACCTCGGAAGAGGGCGAGAGCCGGGTGGATCCCGTCGCCCTGCTGCGCGAGGTGGTGCATGACGCGGTTCGGGGCGGGCAGCCGGTGACGCTGACCTCGGTCAAGGGGTCGGGCGAGATGGCGCTACGGCCGATGGCGATCCGGCGCGCGGTCGAGAACCTGATCGGCAATGCGGTGCGCTACGGCACCCGGGCCGAGGTGAGCATCGAGATGACGCCGCGCAGCCTGCGGATCAGGGTCGAGGACGATGGCCCCGGCATTCCGCCCGACAAGCGCGAAGAGGCGATGAAGCCCTTCACCCGTCTGGATACGGCCCGCAACCAGAACCGTGGTTCGGGCGTCGGGCTGGGGCTGTCGATCGCGGGGGATACGGCGCGGATGCATGGCGGCATGCTGCGCCTCGGGGTCAGTGAAAAGCTGGGCGGGCTCTGTGCCGATCTGGTGATCGCGCGCTGAAAGGGGCGCCCGGGGGCGCCCCGGCTGGGTCAGAGGACCGCCGCGATGGTCTTGGTCTTCTCGACCGTCTCCTGCCATTCCGTCGCCGGGTCCGAGGCTGCGACGATGCCGCCGCCCACGTGCAGGAAGATCTGCCGGCCCGAGACGCTGGCCGAGCGCAGGTTGACATAGAGGCTGGTCGTGCCGTCCAGGTCGCGCGGCCCCAGGTAGCCGGTGTAGAAGCGCCGGGTCGGGCCCTCTTCGTCGAGGATGAACTGCATCGCCGGGGCCTTCGGCATGCCGCAGACCGCCGAGGTCGGGTGCAGCCGGTCCAGCAGCCGCCCGAGGGCCGCACCATCGCCCTGCGGCGCGCGGAAGTCCGAGCGCAGGTGGCAAAGGTTGGCGGCACGCACGGTATAGGGCGCGGTCTCGTGGACGCCGAGGAAGCCTTCGGCGGCAAAGGCGTCGCGGATGTAGTCGGCGACCAGCGCCTGTTCATCGATGATCTTTTGCGGCCAGGTCAGGGTCTCGATTTCGGTGCCGGGTTCGGGCCACTGGGTGCCGGCGAGGGCCATGGTCCGCAGCCCCTCGACGTCGCTTGCCAGCAGGATCTCGGGGGTGGCGGTCAGCCAGGTGCCGGTGGCCTGCGAGGACACCAGGCAGACGAAGGCATGGGGGTGCAGGCGGGCCAGCCCCTCGGCCATGTCCAGCAGGTCACGGCCTGCCGGCAGGTCGCGCGGGTCGATCCGCGACAGGACGATCTTGTCGCAGCCGCCCTCGCGGATGGTCTCGACGGCGCGGGCGACGCGCGCCATATAGCTGTCGCGCGCGGTCGGGGCGGGGGTCTCGCCAAGCGGGGCCAGCAGCACCTCGGGGGTGGGCGTCGCGGGATCTGTCAGCCGGGACTGCGCGGGCGTCACCGGGGCGGAAATCAGCGCCGCGCCATCGCGGTAGCGGGTGCCGTCGGCGTCGATCAGCACATCGGCCGGCAGGGTCCAGGCCTGGTTGCCGTCCTCGGTGTCGAAGGGCGCCATGGCGAAGCCGGGCAGGGGCGCGCCGCCGAAAACCGGCGCCAGCTCAGGCTGGCTGGTCGAGACCAGCGCGGTGAAGGAGGTGCCGAAGGGATCGCGCCACAGGGCGAAGGGCAGGCCGGATGCGCTGGCGCGCTTGCAGGCCGCTCGCTGCATGTCGTTGATGTGCAATGGAAACCTCCTCTACCGTAGAGGCGCAACCTGCGTCGCGGCGCGGCAGGTTTCCAGATCGAAGACTATGGAGAACCATAGCGGGGCGCTATGTCAGCCCTCTTGCCCGGTCTCGTCGGGCAGGCCCAGCTCTTGCGCGGCCTGCAAGAGGCAGCGGCGCGCCTCGCGCACTTCGATGTCCTCGACATTGTCCGAGCGGCAGTGCAGCCAGACCGGCTGGCGCTGCGTCCCGGCCAGAGGCAGCACCTTCAACGTGGGGTTGGTCACCCCGAAGGCCGAGAGCTGGTCCTGCAGCGCGATGCCGAACCCTTCGCGCATCAGATGCGGAGCGGTTTCGGCGAAACGGGTCTCGATCGAGATGTTCGGCTCGATCCCGGCGGCGCGGAAGATCTGCCGGACCAGCTTGCCGTGCGGCGTGTTGGGGTGGAAGAAGATCAGTGGCTCTTCGGCGATGTCATGTACCGTCAGCTCGTGCTGTGCTGCCAGCGGGTGCTCGACGGGGACCACGCAGACCATGCCCGCCGAGGAGATGCGGAACGAGCTGATGCCGGGATCCTCCAGCGGGAAGATGGTCACAGTGCAGTTGCCCTCGGCCATCCACAGGTAATCCCGGTTCTGCTTCATCGACAGCGTGTCCATGCGCAGCTTCATCTCGGGCCGGCGGCGGCGGAAGATCGACAGGCAGCGCGGTGCCAGCGCCTGGCTGACCGAGGGCGAGACCCCCATGCGGAACATGGTGCCCTTGCCGCGCACCATGTCGCTGACCCGGTCCGAGATCTGCTCGAAGGCGGTCATCGAGGGCGCGGCCACGTCGAAGATCTGCCGCGCCAGGGCGGTCGGCCGCAGGCGCGCGCCCGCCCGGTTGAACAGCTGCACCCCCAGCACGTCCTCAAGGCGTCTGATGGTGTTGGTGACCGTTGGCTGGGCGATGCCAAGCTGTTGTGCCGCGCCACTGATCGAGCCGGTCAGCATGACCGCTCGGAAGACCTCAAGTTGCCGGAATGAAAGCATTTTCTTCTCCTATCCGGGGGCGGGTGCCTCAAATCAGTGGCTTGACACGCCTGCAAGATTTGGCCGATCTGCGGCCCGAAGTAAATTCGAAGGTGTCCGTCATGCCCATTGTTCCGACCGCCGCCGCCCGTCTGGCCTACATGATCGGACACCCGATTGCGCATACCGCGATGCCCGCCGGGGTCAATGCCTGGGCCCGTGACAGCGGCACCGATGCGATCATGGCGCCGGTCGACGTGGCCCCCGAAGCGCTGGCCGGGTTCATCGCCGCGCTGCGCGGCACGGCGAACTGCGACGGGGCGGTGGTGACCGCGCCGCACAAGATCGCCATGGCCGGGCTGGTGGACGAGCTGACCCCCGCAGCGCGCCTCGTCGGGGCCGCCAATGTGGTGATCCGCGACGCCGAGGGGCGGCTGACCGGCGACAACACCGATGGCGCAGGCTTTGTCGCGGCGCTGACCGGGGCGGGGGTGCCCCTTGCCGGTCGCGTGGCGGTGCTGTTTGGCTGCGGCGGGGCCGGCGCCTCGATCGCGGCGGCGCTGGTGGCCTCCGGCCTCGGGCGGCTCGACCTCGTGGACCCGGACGGGGAGAAGGCCCGTGCCCTGGCCGATGCGCTTGGTCCTGTCGCCCGGGTTGCGTCCGCCCCCGAGAGCCTGGCTGGGCATGACCTGGTGATCAACGCCACGGCCATCGGCCTGGACGGCGTTTCCTCGGTCCATCCGCTGACCGGGCTGCGGCCCGACGCCCTTGCGGGCGACGTGGTCACCAAGCCCCCGGTCACCCCCTTCCTGCGCCAGGCCGAACGCCTCGGCGCCGCCATCCAGCCCGGCAGCGCCATGGCGCTGGCGCAGATCCCGCTGGTCCTGCGCCTGTTCGGCTGGACAGAATGACCCCGCTCCGACGGGCGACCCATAGCGTCACGCTATGTCTAACGAGCAAGTAGTTGCTTTTCACCCCGCATGGCTTGGTCCAATGTGGTGCTCCCGCCCGGTATCGGAGAAGCCGGGCCCGACAAGACTCTGGGAGGAGTTCTATGACTTTCGCTAACATGACCCGCCGTGCCTGGCTGGCCGGCGTTGCCGGCCTGTCGCTGCTCGGCGCGACCGCGGCCAGTGCTCAGGAAAAGGACGACGTGGTGCTGGGCGCGCTGCGCTTCACCAGCCACGCCGCTGGCTTCGTGGCCTTCGAGAAGGGCTACTTCGACGAAGAGAACCTGAACGTCTCCTTCGAGTTCTTCCAGGCCGCCCAGCCGATCGCCGTGGCCACCGCCGGCGGTGACGTCGACTTTGGCCTGGCCGGTGTGACCGGCGGCATGATGAACCTGGCCGAGAAGGACGCCGTGCGGATCGTCGGTGGCGTGCTGCACGAGAAGAAGGGCGTCGACGGCATGATGGTCATGGCCTCGAACCAGGCCTATGAAGCCGGTCTCGACACCGTGCCCGAGATCAAGGGCCACTCGATGGCGATGACCCAGGTCGGCTCGACCTTCCACTACATGACCAGCCGGATCGCCGATGCCGAGGGCTTCGACATTTCCGACGTGCGCCTTGTGCCGCTGCAGAAGGTCGGCGCGATGGTCGCGGCGCTGAAGTCCGGCCAGGTCGATGCGATGATCATGGTGCCCCACATCGCCAAGCCGCTGGTCGAAGCCGGTGACGCGAAGGAGCTGGGCTGGCTCTATGACTACGCCGAGTACCAGATCTCGACGCTGTTCACCTCGGTCGACAACATCGAGAACAACCGCGACATGGTCGAGCGCTTCATCCGCGCCTATGCCAAGGGCATCGCCGAGTTCAACCGCGTCATGCTGGACGAGAACGCCGACCCGGCCGAGGTCGAAGAGATGACCCGCCTGATCGCCAAGTACGTGGCCCCCGATCAGCCCTATGAGGACGCAGCCGCCTCGATCCGTCAGGGCGCGATGAACCTGAACGAGAACCTCGCGCTGAACAAGACCGACGTCGCAGCGCAGATGCAGTGGTTCAAGGACCAGAAGCTGGTCGACAGCGACCTGTCCGTGGACCAGCTGGTCGACGACAGCTTCGTCGAAACCTACTGACCCTTCAGACGAGGCTGATGACATGGACCTTCGCGTCGAGAACCTCTCGCATTCCTACAACAATCTCGAGGTGCTGCGGGATCTCAACCTGACCATCCCGCATGGCGAGATCGTCTGTGTCATCGGCCCTTCGGGCTGCGGCAAATCCACCCTTCTGCGTCTGCTGGGAGGGCTGGAAAAGCCCAGCGAGGGCCGCATCCTGCAACTGGGCGAGGCGCCGAGCGGCTCGCTCAACCCGCTGACCTATGTCTTCCAGGACTTCGCCCTGCTGCCCTGGCGCACGGTCGAGGGCAATATCTCCCTCGTGCTGGAACCGCATGGCCTGTCGGCCGAGGAAAAGGAACGCCGCATCGCCGACGTGCTGGAACGCACCCGGCTGAGCGACTTCCGCAAGGCGGTGCCGAAACAGCTGTCGGGGGGCATGAAACAGCGTGTGGCGATTGCCCGTGCCCTGGCGGTGAACCCTGCCGTGCTGCTGATGGACGAACCTCTCTCGGCGCTGGACAGCCAGACCCGCGAACTGCTGATGGACGACCTTTCGGGCCTCTGGCAGCGCGAGCCCTTCACCTCGTGCTACATCACCCACAACCTCAACGAGGCGGTGCGCCTCGGTCACAAGGTCGTGGTGCTGTCGCGCCGCCCCGGCATTATCCGCGAGATCGTCGAGATCGATATCCCCCTGGCCGAGCGTGACGTCTCGAACCCGAAGCTGGCCGCCCTGCAGCAGCAGCTCTGGGAGATGATGCGCGACGAGGCGCAGACCGCCGACATGGAGCTGGCCGCCGGCTGAGGCCGCGCCGCCCCCGTCGAGCATTGATCGCGGCGCGCCCCGGGGCAGACCCCGGCGAACCGGCAGCCGCCCGGGCCCCGGCCCATTGCGTGAAAGGATACCCTTCATGAGCGATACCACCCCAATGGCAGGCCAGATCCCGGCCGCCTCCGCGCCCGCAGGCGGTGCGGGCAAGCCCGTCACCTTCCGCGGCGGCGGCTTCTCTCCGAAACCGCGCAAGCTGGTCGGCCTGCTGGTCTTCGTCGTGCTGATCGCGCTGTGGGAACTGGGCTCGCGCGCCGGGGTGATTTCCTCGCTGGTGCTGCCCGCACCCTCGGAAGCCTTCGGTGCCTTCATGGACCTGGCCAATTCCGGCAACCTCTGGCGCCACCTCTCTGCCTCGCTGCAACGGCTGGTGATCGGCTTTGCCTGCGGTGTCAGCCTCGGGCTGATCTTCGGCACGGCGGCGGGCCTCTCCTCGGTTGCCCGCGCGGCGATCACGCCGCTGGTCTCGGCGATTTTCCCGATCCCCAAGATCGCCCTGCTGCCGCTGTTCATCATCTGGTTCGGCATCGGCGAGGGCTCGAAAGTCGCCACGATCCTCTTCGGCTGCTTCTTCCCTATGGTCATCGCCACCTACAGCGCCATCGACAACGTCGACCGCACCCTGATCCGCATGGGCCAGAGCTTCAGCCTGTCCCGCGCCCAGATCATCTGGAAGATCGTCCTGCCGGCGGCCCTGCCGGGGATCCTCTCGGGTACGCGCATCGCGGCCTCGATCTCGATCATTCTGTTGGTCGCCGCCGAGATGATCGGTGCCGAATACGGCATCGGCGCCTATGTGCTGCTGGCCGGCAACCTGATGGCCACCGATCAGCTGATTGCCGGCGTGGCGATCCTGTCGCTGCTCGGGCTGGCGGTGAACTGGCTGATCTCGCGCCTTGAAAATCACTTCCTGGGATGGAGGAACTGATGCCCCGTCACGAAACCGACTACGATGTGGTGATTGCCGGCGGCGGTGCCGGTGGCGTGGGCGCGGCGCTTGGCGCGGCCAAGGCGGGCGCCCGGGTGGCGCTGGTCGAGAAATACGGCTTCCTCGGTGGTGCTGCGACCAATGCGCAGGTGCTGGCCTACTGCGGCTTCTACCACCAGGGCGGAGAGCCCGTCCGCGTCCGTCGCCGGCGCCGGCGAACAGGTGCTGGAGGAGATGCGCGCCATGGGGGTGGCCTGCGATCCCTACCGCTCTCCGACCACCAACAACTGGATCGTGCTGCTCGAGCCCGAGCGGCTGAAGGTGGCGCTGGACCGGGTGCTGGCGGCACATGGGGTGGATGTCTTCCTGCATTCGCGCGTCGCCGCCGCCAGCCGCACCGCACGGGCGCTGGAAAGCGTCACCGTGGCGGGCATGGACGGGCGCTTTCGCCTGATCGCGGAAAGCTACGTGGATGCCAGCGGTGATGCCAACCTGGCGCTGGTCTCGGGCGTGCCGATGCGCACCGGTGACAGCCGTGGCCGGATCCAGGCCTATACGATGCCGCTGCGCATCGGTGGCCTGGCCCCGGATACGAAGATCGACCGGGCCCTGATGCAGGCCGCCGTGGCCGAGTTCAACGAGGGCTCGCCGCACAAGATCCACCGGACCGATGCCGGGATCTTCACCCGGGTGCCGGGGACGACGGATTTCTGGTGGCTGGTCGTCGACCGCGAGATGCCCGACCTCTCCTCGGGCAGCTTCACCCGTGCCGAGCAATCGGGGCGCGAGATGTCGATGCAGCTGGTCGAGATCCTGCGCGCCCGTGTGCCCGGCTTCGAAAACGCCTGGCTGGCCCAGACCGGCCCGCAGATCGGTGTGCGCGAGACCCGTCACCCGGCGGCGCGCTACGAGATCACCCATGACGACGTGCTGCAGGGCCGCCTGCGCGAGGACGGTATCGCCCGCGGTGCCTGGCCGATCGAGCTGCACTCTGAAGCGGGCCGGCCGATCTACGAGCATGTCGGCGGCGCGGGCTATTTCCACGTGCCCTACGACGCGATCCGGGCGCGCGACCTCGACAACCTCTGGTACGCGGGCCGGGTGATCGGTGCCGACGACTACGCCTATGGCTCGGTCCGGGTCATGGGCACCGCCTTCGCCACCGGCGAGGCGGCAGGCGTTGCGGCGGCCCTCGCGGCGAAGACCTCGGCCACGCTCACCCCGGCAGCCCTGCGCGAGGCGCTTACAGACCTCGGGGCGCTGATCTGACACCGCTCGCGGACCCAGCCCGGCAAGACCCGAGCGGGGGCATGGCCTTCCCAGAGACACTGGCATCCTGAAGGAAACATCGGCGCTGTCCCGTTCCACCGGGGCAGCGCTTTCTCACGATCGCGGGCCGAGAGGTGCCGTGGAGGGAAGCGGCCGGCACGGCGGGGGACACGCGCGTGGCCCGACCACATGGCGGCCCTGCATCCCGCGTGGAGGCTCTCGCAAAGAGGGGCTCTTGGTAGGCCCGGCAGGATTTGAACCCGCAACCAAAGCGTTATGAGCGCTCTGCTCTAACCGTTGAGCTACAGGCCCGTCCGGTGTCATGGATAGGGTGCCCCGCAGCGGGGGTCAAGCGGGCCCGAGGGTTGGAGGGCGGTCCCGGTGAAGCGCCAGAGGGGCGACATCGCAGATGCCGCCCCCCGCTGGATCTCAGCTGGACTTCCCGGTCAGAAGGACATGCCGAAGCTGATCAGGCCGGTGGTGTTGCCGTCGTTGTCGAACTGGCCTTCCAGCTTGGCGTTCCATCCGCCGGTGCCCGCGATCTCGGTGCCGATGCGCAGCATCGACAGGGTGTCGTCGGCGCCGGTCGAGAAGGTGGTGCTTTCGCCACCCAGCGACATCGTCACGTCGGAGGCATCGGCGAAGAGCACCGTTGCGCCGATGAACGGACGCAGGGTGACACCGCCGGACAGTGCCGTCTCAAGCTCGGCTTCGACCGAGAGGTAGGAGGCGGTGGTGTCGCGGGTCTCGAAGGTCGCGCCGGCAAGGCCGGAGACCGTCATCGCATCGTTGCTGTAGCGGGCAACGCCGAATTCGGCCGAGAAGCCCAGGGGTGCCGCATCGCCGGGAACGGTGGCAAAGCGCGCGGCGAAGCCGATCACGGTGTCGTCCTGCTCGCCGTCACCGGTGATGGTGGCGGGGCCTGCGAACTCGGACTCGCCGCGCCCGAGGTAAGCCATGCCGGTCAGGCTGGCGGAACCGAGCGGGACGAAGCCCTTGACGCCCAGGGTCACGCCGCGGCGGCTGGCGCTGTTCAGGCCGGTCTCGCTCTCGGAGCGGCCGAAGGCGAGGAAGGCGCCGACGCTCTCGGCATTGCGGCCGATCAGCAGGTTGCCGCCGGTCTCGTTGCCTTCGCCCGAGAAGCCGGTGACAGAGGCGAACCAGCCCGGGGCGTCGTTGCCGAGGGCCGAGGTCGACAGCACGTAGGCCGCGCGCGAGGTCATGGTGTCATAGGAGGCAAAGACCGCCTCATCCGCCACCAGCAGGTAGTCGCCGGTGAACAGGACGTTGTCGAAGTCGTCGGCGTTGTCGATCTCGACGCTGTCGGAGAAGGCCAGGAAGCCCGCTTCGATGCCCTCGACGATGACCAGCTCGTCGGTGCCATCGCCCATGTCGATGGTGCCGTCGACGTCCAGCGTTTCGAGCGTCAGAAGATCGTTGCCCGCGCCGGTCAGGATGTCGCCCTCGACCGAGGAACCGTAGCGCAGCGTGATCTCGTCATCGCCATCCGCCAGCAGGATCGCTGCGGTGCCGCCGATGAGGCTGCCAAGGTTTTCGATCACGACGTCATGGTCGGCGCCACTTTCGACCTCGATGGCATGCTGGCCGCCCGAGATGGTGCCGTTCTCTTCGTTGGTGATCGTGCTGCCGTCGCTGTTGGCGTCGGTGATGTAGATCGCCGAGCCATTGGCCGCGGTGATCGCGGCATCGTTCTCGATCTCGCCGTTGTTCATCTGGATGGCGAAGGCGCCGTTGCTCCAGATCGAGGCGGTGCCGGTGTTGGAGACGTCGAGGTCGTCCTCGGCCCGGATCGCGCCGTCGCCGCCGGTGATTTCGGCTGCACCGCTGTTGTCGACGATCAGGTCGTCGCCGGCGTCGATGCCGTAGTCGTCGCCGCGGATCTCGGCATTGTCCTCGTTGCTGACGATGGTGGTGTTGCCCAGCACGATGGCGGTGCCCTCATCCGAGAGGATCTCGCCGTCCTGGTTGTTCAGGATCTCGAGGTCGTCATCACCGACGATGGCGTCATCACTGTAGGAGCGAATGGTGCCGGCGTTCGCGATGTCGACGGTGCTGTCGTCTTCGTCGCCGTCATCGACGCGGATCGCCACGTCTTCCGCGGTGATCGAACCGCCGGCGACGTTCTCGATGGTGAAGTCGTCATCGAGAACGATGCCGTCATCGTCCGAGGACATCGAGCCGGCGTTGTAGATATAGGCGTCGTCGCCGGCGTTGATGATATCCCCGTCGGTGCTGATCGAGCCGGTGGCGAAGTTCTCGAGGTGCAGGTCATCCTCGGCGTTGATGCCGTTGCTCTTGCCGAAGATCGAACCGTAGTTGTCGATCGACAGGTTGTCGTCGCCCTCGATGCCGTTGCTGTCGCCGGTAATCTCGGCCAGGGCATTGTTGGTGATCGAGACGCCGTCGCCGACCGAGATCGCATCGTCGTCGGTGCCTTCGATGAGGCCGTTGTTGGTGATCGAGGCGGTGATGTCGTCGGACGAGCCGCCGTCGATGCCCACCTCGCCCGAGATGGTGCCCGAGTTGACGATCACGAAGTCGTCCTCGACCTCGATCGCGTCCTGGTCGTCCGAGGTGATCTCGCCATCGGCGTAGACGGTGACCGTGGCGTCGTCGTCGAAGTCGATACCGCGGTCAGAGGCGTTGATGCTGCCGTGGACATTGGCGGTGTTGCCGTTGTCGCCGCGCAGGCCCATGCCGCCGGTGGTCGATACGGTGCCGCCGGTCGCGCCGCCTTCCCCGATGTTGAACGTGTTGTCGTCATCGACGCGGAACACGTCGCCGCTGTCGGAAATGACCTCGCCCGGCAGGACGTTGATCGTTGCGCCGTCCAGGTTGCTGTCATCGATGCCGGTGCCGGTGGTGCAGGTGAAAGTGCCGGCGGAATCGACACAATCGGCCTGGGCCGCGGTGCCGAAAGGCACGGCCATCAGCGCCAGAACCGAGACGCGTGTAAGCATCTTGTTCATAAATAGTCCCTCTATCTGTCCACTTTATCTGCGCGCTGTCCCCGAAAAGCGCCCATATGTTGATCTCATACGGGGGCGTCCGGACGGGTTCGATCACATTCGAACCTGTATACACCTCAAAACCCTACGGATGCGTCTTTTGCGCAACGGCGGCGTATGGGCCGCTTTGCGATTGCGCCGCAGGCCGGGATCGGCTAGCGGGTCCGCAATCAGGTCAGCATGCGGGAGGTCCCGATGGAAAAGGGCAAGAACGGCATCACCTATGCCGAGGCAGGTGTCGATATCCAGGCCGGGAACGATCTTGTCGATCGGATCAAGCCGGCGGCGAAATCCACCGAGCGGCCCGGCACCATGGCCGGTCTCGGCGGCTTCGGGGCGCTCTTTGACCTGAAGGCGGCCGGTTTTCAGGATCCGATCCTGGTCGCCGCCACCGACGGCGTGGGCACCAAGCTGCGTATCGCAATCGACACCGGCAACGTCGATACCATCGGCATCGACCTCGTGGCCATGTGCGTCAACGACCTGGTCTGCCAGGGCGCCGAGCCGCTGTTCTTCCTTGACTATTTCGCCACCGGCAAGCTGGAACTCGACCAGGCCGCGCGCATCGTCGAGGGCATTGCCGCGGGCTGCAAGGCGTCGGGTGCGGCGCTGATCGGCGGCGAGACCGCCGAGATGCCGGGCATGTACGCCAGGGGCGATTTCGACCTCGCGGGCTTTGCCGTCGGCGCCATGGAGCGCGGCAGCGACCTGCCGGCGGGCGTGGCGGCGGGTGATGTCCTGCTGGGCCTCGCCTCGGACGGGGTGCATTCCAACGGCTATTCGCTGGTGCGCAAGATCGTCGAGACCTCGGGCCTCGGC
>NZ_AFPM01000044.1 GCF_000220565.1 Oceanicola sp. S124
ATGTCTGGCATCACCTGACCCAGCACAAGAGCCATGAAAACAAGGATCCCCGCCTCTACGTGAAGGGGCAGGGGCTGCGGGTCTGGGATGCCAACGGGCAGGACTATCTCGACGGGGTCTCGGGCGGGGTCTGGACGGTGAATGTCGGTTACGGGCGCACCCGCATCGCCCGGGCCGTGGCCGAGGCACTGTCCGAGATGAATTTCTATGCACAGACCGCCGGCTCGCTTCCCGGGGCGCGCTTCGCCAAGCGGCTGGTGGCCAGGATGCCGGGCCTGTCGCGGGTCTACTACGGCAGTTCCGGCACCGAGGTGAACGAGAAGGCCTGGAAGATGATCCGCCAGATCGCGGTGCAGCGGCACGGCGGGCGCAAGAGCAAGATCCTGTTCCGGGAACGCGATTACCACGGGGCCTCGATCACCGCGCTTTCGGCCTGCGGGCAGGGGCAGCGGGTGCGCGATTACGGCCCCTTCACCCCCGGTTTCGTCGAGGTGCCCCATTGCCTGGAGTACCGCGCCCAGTGGGCCGGGGACGACCACGCGGCGAGCTATGGCGAACGCGCCGCCGAGGCCATCGAAGAGGTGATCCTGCGCGAGGGGCCCGATACCGTGGGCGCCCTGTGTCTTGAGCCGATCACCGCAGGCGGCGGTGTGATCACCCCGCCCGAGGGCTACTGGCAACGTGTCCAGCAGATCTGCGAGAAATACGACATCCTGCTGCACCTGGACGAGGTGGTCTGCGGTCTGGGTCGCACCGGCACCTGGTTCGGTTACCAGCACTACGGGTTGAAGCCGGATTTCGTCACCATGGCCAAGGGCGTCGCCTCGGGCTACGCGGCCGTGGCCTGCCTGGTGACCACCGAAGCGGTCTTCGATGCCTTCAAGGAGACCCCCGAGGACGAGATGAGCCACTTCCGCGATATCTCGACCTATGCCGGCTGCACTGCCGGCCCGGCGGCGGCGCTGGAAAACATGGCGATCATCGAGGAAGAGGACCTGCTGGCCAACACCCGGGCCATGGGCGCCCGGCTGATGGAGAACCTGCGCGATCTGCAACAGCGCCATGCGATGATTGGCGACGTGCGCGGCAAGGGTCTGTTCTGCGGCGCCGAGCTGGTCGCTGACCGCGCCACCCGGGAACCGCTGTCCGAGCCGCTGGTGCAGCAGGTCATCGCCGAGTGCCAGGCGCGCGGCGTGCTGATCGGCAGCACGGCGCGGGCATTGAAGGGGTTCAACAACACCCTCTGCCTGGCCCCCGCGCTCTGTGTCTCTGCCGATGAGATCGACCAGATCACGGGCACTCTGGGCGATGCGCTTGGCGCGGTGCTGGGCTAACCCTTCCCTGTGGCGCGGCCCCCGCCTAGTCTGGGGGTCCGCATCCCGAAGGCGCCCAGACCGGCATGAGCATCCCGACAGAGACCCTCTTTCTCGATCCCGACAGTACCCGCACCCTGCAACAGCAGATCCAGGGTTTGGTGGCGGATTCGATCCTGTCGGGGCGCTTTCAGGCGGGCGAGAAGATGCCCTCGACCCGGGCCTTCGCCAGGCACCTGAAGGTGGCGCGGATCACCGTGTCGCTGGCCTATAACGAGCTGGTGGCAAACGGATACCTGATCTCGCGCGACCGCTCGGGCTATTTCGTCGCCGAGACCGCGCCGCGCCTGCCTCAATTCCGCCCGCCGCCGCCCGACCCCGAGGATGCGGTGGACTGGAGCAAGGCCATCGCCAACCCCTTCGCGCCGCCCTCGGAACTGGTCCGCCCCTCGGACTGGCGCACCTACGACTACCCCTTCATCTACGGTCAGAGCGACCCGCGTCTCTTTGATCACCAGAACTGGCGGCTCTGCGCGCTGAATGCCCTTGGCCGCAAGGACTTCGAGTCGCTGACCACGGATTACTACGAGCGCGACGACCCGGTGCTGATCGAATACCTGCGCCGTCAGCTGCTGCCCCGCCGCGGGATCTCGGCCCGGCCCGAAGAGGTGCTGCTGACCATGGGCGCGCAGAACGCGCTGTGGATCGCCACGCAGCTGCTGCTCTCGCCCGAGAAGACGGCGGTGATGGAGAACCCCGGCTATGCCGGTTTGCGGGACCTGCTGCGCCAGGTCGGTTGCCGCACGGTCTTTGCCGATGTCGATCAGGACGGGCTGCCGCCCCAGGCCATCCCCGAGGGTGCCGACGTGGTCTGCGCCACCGCCAGCCACCATTGCCCGACCAGCGTCACCATGCCCATGGCGCGCCGCCGAGAGTTGCTGCGCCGGGCACGAGACGAGAATTTCATCATCCTCGAAGACGACTATGAGTTTGAGCTGCCCTCGCTGCGCGCCCCCACGCCCGCCCTGAAGGCGCAGGACCGCACCGGCTGCGTGATCTACATCGGTTCGTTCTCCAAGACGCTGTTCCCGGGGCTACGCATGGGCTACCTCGTCGCGCCCGAGCCCTTCATCCGCCAGGCCCGGTCCCTGCGCGCCTATGTCATGCGGCACCCGCCCGGCCATGTGCAGCGCACCATGGCCTACTTCCTGTCGCTGGGGCATTTCGATGCCCAGCTGACCCGCATGGGCGACGCCTTCGCCCGCCGCCGGGCGGTGATGGAGAAGGCCATTGCGGACACCGGGCTGGAGCTCGCGACGCCCGGCCTCTCGGGCGGCTCGTCCTTCTGGCTGCGCGCGCCTGCGGGGGTCAGCACCACCGCGCTTGCCATGCGGCTGCGCGAGGACTCGGTGCTGATCGAACCCGGTCAGGCCTTCTTCAACCCGGCCACGCCGAATCACAACTTCTATCGCCTCGCCTATTCCTCGATCGCCAGCAATCGCATCGCCCAGGGGATCGAGCTGATCGCCCGTGCCACCGACGAGATGGCCCGCGCCTGAAACAGCCCGTTATTGCAGCAGGTTCCGCTCCTCGAAGGGGCGCGCGCCGAGGCTGAAATGAAAAAACTCTTGGAATCTTCACGCGATGCGGTGAAGAATTGTCTGAAATCTTCATTTCCTGGGAGGCTGTCATGCCCGACACACTTGGCAAGGACATCCGCGCGCTGCGCCTGGCGCGCGGCATGACGCTGGACGATCTGGCGGGCCGGGTGGGCCGCTCTACCGGGTGGCTCAGCCAGGTGGAACGGGATCTCTCGCAGCCCCGCATGTCCGACCTGCGCAAGATCGCCGAGATCTGCGAGGTGCCGCTGTCGCTGCTCTTCGGCGCCCCCGACGCGCCCGAGCGAGAGCGGGGCCGCGTCGTTCGCGCGTCGGCACGGCGCCGGATGGGCGACCCCGAACAGGGGCTGGTCGAAACCCTGATCTCTCCTGATCTGACCGACAGCTTCGAGGTCATCCACTCGGTCTTCCTGCCGGGCAGTTGCTGCGACGCGCTGATCCGCCGCCCGACGCAGGAGGTCGCCTACATGGTTTCGGGCCGCCTCGACATCCGGCTGGAGGGCGATGCCTTCACGCTCGAGGCGGGCGACAGCTTCCGCCTTCGCGAGCAGAGCCTGCACTGGTCCAACCCCTATGACGCGCCCGCGGTGGCGGTCTGGGTCATCTCGCCTCCCGTCTACTGAAAGTCCCGCACATGTCCCTTCCCCCCAAGTCCGCCCGCGTCGTCATCATCGGTGGCGGTGTCATCGGCTGTTCCGTCGCCTATCACCTGACCCTGCAGGGCTGGCGCGACGTGGTGCTGCTGGAGCGCAAGCAGCTGACCTCGGGCACCACGTGGCATGCCGCCGGGCTGATCGCGCAGCTGCGTTCGTCGAAGAACATGACCCCGGNTGGCGAAATATTCGCAGGAGCTCTAACGGCGGGCTGGAGGCCGAGACGGGCGTGG
>NZ_AFPM01000043.1 GCF_000220565.1 Oceanicola sp. S124
TTGGATCTGCGCGACTATTCCCGGATCGGCAGGCGCGCGGACCAGCCCGGCGACCATTCCCTCGACGACATTCTCGGTCGTGCCCTCCGGCGCGCGCCCATGCCGGACGGGTTCTCTCTCTCTGTCCATGGGGGCGGCAGCCTGCACGGCCCTGCGAACGAACTGACGCTGCTCTTCGCAGCGCTGATCTCGAATGCGGTCAAGCATCATGACAGGGGGCACGGTGCGATCACGCTGAGTCTCGGCCCGGGACCGATGCGCCCGTGCGAATTCTCCGATGACGGGCCCGGCATTCCGCCGCGCTTTCACGAGCCGGTCTTTGACATGCTGCGCACGCTGCGACCGCGCGACCAGTGCGAAGGCTCCGGCATGGGGCTGCCGATCGCGCGCAGGATCGTCACGCGGCTCGGTGGCGAGATCGCCATCAAGCCTGCCACCACCTCCGAGCAGAGGCGCGGCACCACTGTTGCCTTCACCCTGCCCGGGCAGGCACCGGACCGTCCTGCGCGGATGAACTGATCCACGGGATCCTTTTCCGGAGCGGGGGACGGGTATGGACAGAGACAGAGACAGAGACAGAGACAGAGACAGAGACAGAGACAGAGACAGAGACAGAGACAGAGCTTCCGCGTCAGGCCCCGCCGCACAAGCGACGAAGTCACATGTTGCATGACTGGCCAGGCGATAGCCGCCCCAAGCCTCGCAAGCGGCCCGTGCGAGCTGTCCGGCATCGCCTTCCCAAGGCCCGGTCCCGCTGATCAACCGTGCAGACGTCCCGATCTTTTCTGGCCCCCTATGGTCCGGACAACTTGCCCAAGCATTCCCCCGGGACAAGAGGGCCCCCAGGCCGCTCCGCGGTCGGCAGTCCATCGCCCGCTGCCCATCAGAGCCGATCCATCGCCCCCCCTGTGCCACAGCCAGTCCCGCACTGCGGCCCGGTCCCCCCTTCCCAAAACCCGCCCGCCCGTCCTATAAGCCCCCGGAAACCCGGAGGCTTCCATGCGCAACGCCCAAGTGACCCGCTCGACCGCAGAAACCGACATCCATGTCGTCATCGACCTTGACGGCACGGGCCAGTACGAATGCGACACCGGCGTGGGCTTCTTCGATCACATGCTGGATCAGCTGTCGCGCCACTCGCTGATCGACATCACGGTGACCTGCAAGGGCGACACCTTCATCGATGATCACCACAGCGTCGAAGACGTGGGCATCGCGCTCGGCCAGGCGCTGACCAAGGCGCTCGGCGACAAGCGCGGCATCCGGCGCTACGGCGATTGCCACCTGGCGATGGACGACAGCCTTCTGCGCGCCGCGCTCGACCTGTCCGGGCGGCCCTACCTGGTGTGGAACGTCGACTTCCCGACCGACAAGATCGGCAGCTTCGATACCGAGCTGGTGCGCGAGTTCTTCCAGGCCTTCAGCACGCACGGCGGCATCACCTTGCACGTTGACAAGCTGCACGGGCTGAATTCTCACCACATCGCCGAGGCCGCCTTCAAGGCCGTCGCCCGCGCCCTGCGCGTGGCAGTGGAAAGCGACCCGCGCAAGGGCGATGCCATCCCCTCGACCAAGGGCACGCTCTGAGGACAGAGGTGCTGGGGGGCGCTGCCCCCCCGCTCGCGGGCCCCTCGATGGGGACTGCGAGCGCCCCCCGAGCCTGCTCGGGACAGATGAAGCAGAGCCGGGCCAAGACCCGGCGGAGGCAAGATCCATGCTGACCGTTCTGATCGACTACGAAAGTGGCAACCTGCACTCGGCCGAGAAAGCCTTCCAGCGCATGGCGCGCGAGGTCGGCGCGGGCGAGGTCATTGTCTCGTCGCGCCCCGAGGACGTGGCGCGGGCCGACCGCATCGTGCTGCCCGGTGACGGCGCCTTCCCGGCCTGCCGGGCCGCCCTTGCCGGGGCCGGCGCGGGGTCGGTCCTGGAAGCCTTGCGCGAGGCCGTCGAGGTCCGGGGGCGCCCCTTCCTCGGTATCTGCGTCGGCATGCAGCTGATGGCACGGACAGGCCATGAATACGAGGAAACCCAAGGGCTTGGCTGGATCGACGGCGAGGTGACGAAGATCACCCCCGAAGATCCGGCGCTGAAGGTTCCGCACATGGGCTGGAACGACCTCTTCATCGACCGGCCGCATCCGGTTCTGGCCGGGATCGAGACCGGCCAGCACACCTACTTCGTGCACTCCTACCACATGTCGGTCTCGGATCCGGCGCAACTGGTGGCCCATGTCGACTATGGCCAGCCGGTCACCGCGGTGGTCGGCCGCGACACCATGCTGGGCTTCCAGTTCCACCCCGAGAAGAGCCAGCAGACCGGCCTGCGGATGATCGCCAACTTCCTGACCTGGGCCCCCTGACCCTGTTCGGACGCCAGCCTGTGCGCCAGTCCGCGATCTCCGCGACCGCCACCTCTGGGTTCAGCGCGGTGACATCCAGCTCCTGAAACCGCTCGGTCGCGGCGCCCTGCAGGGGCTTGTCCTGCCGGTGCGTCCGCGTCGCACACCACCGGCGCAGCGGGCCGGATCGGCCATGCGCCAGCTGTTCTCGGACCGGTCGCAGAACAGTTGCCCCTCCAGAGCGGACCGCGTCGCTGCGACGGGCACTTCAGCCGGGCCCAGGTCTTGGCCAGCCTGGGCGACAGGGTGGCGTCCGGCTTGCAGGCCAGCCAAGATCCCCGACACCTTGCGCGGCGGGCCGCGATCGGCAAATCGGTGGTCCCCCAGGTGGTGCGGCCAGATGGTGCGGATGATGATGAAGAAGGACCCGGCCTTGGCCCCGGTTCAGCACGAAGGCGGTGCTGGAGGCCGGGTGGACGTCCAGCAGCCTGCCCCCAACCGCGCTGCCAGGTTGCGCCCTTCGGCCAGCTGGCCGACGCTGGCATGGATACTGGGAGGCGGGATCATTTCTCGGGCCTTCAATGCCCACCCCTTGGGGGCCTGGCTTCGGTAAAACCTGCCTTCGGAAACTGGCGCTTGCAAATCTGCCCTTCGATGAGAGCGCCCACACCACCGGCGCACGATCAAGGATCACGGGACGGATACAGGTTTGCCCCGGGCTCACAGGCCACCAGCAGGGCCATGAACGGTTTGCACTCCACGTGACAATCGGACCGCTGCCCGTTGCGGAGCACCCGTTGCACCATGCAACCCGATGCAAGCGGTCCAAACAGAAACCGGCGGCCTTGCCCCGGCGTCCGGCCCGCTACTCCACCCGGGTCCAGACCTGGCTGTTGCAGATGATCCCGGCGCAGCCGCGCACCGACAGCCGGTCACCCTCGAGCTGCATCTCGGCATCGACCACCTTGTCGATGAGCGGCACGTAGACCTGCCCCTGATAGGCGCCTGTCTGCACCGGCTGCATGTCACGCAACAGCATCTTGCCGACAGCGCGCGTGGTGATCGGTTCGCCTTCGGGACTGAAGGCCCGCTCCAGCCGCCCGCAATAGGCAGCGCCGCAGTTGCGGATCACCACGTACCCGGTCTGCCCCTTGCGATCCGGAGGCGAGGCCCAGGTGCCCAGCACCGTCTCGGCGGCCATGCCCGGCCCGGCCATCCAGACCCCGACAACGGTGGTCAATGCCACAACCAGCGACCTGCGGCCTTTGGGCCCCCTGCGGCCCCTCACGACCTCATGCATCTTTCTCTCCTTCTGGAGCTTTCATCCCGCGACCCGATCCTGCATCCGGCATCCGGCATCCCTCCGGGTCACAGCTCTGGTCGGTCCATGGCGTAGAACTCTAGGGGAGAAGCGTTGCCAAACCCGGAAAGGTTCCTTCTCGAGGGGCGCATCCGGCGGGAAGCTGCCGATTCCGGCGCTCTTTCGCGTCAGATCCCGCTGAAATGCCGCCTGACCCGCCGCGAAAGGGCCAGAACAGAAGGCCCCGCCGCCGGAGAAACCGGGGCGGGGCCCGAGTCGTTTCCTGAGCGATCACGTCGCCCGAGGGTCAGCGCACGCGGGTCCAGGTCTGCTTCTTGCAGATCGGACCGACACAGCCCGCCACCTTCAGCACATCGCCCGACAGCTCCATCTTCGAGCGGTAGACCTTGTCGGTCGAGGGCTGCCAGATGCGCCCGTCGCCATAGGCGCCGCCGCCCTCGGCCTGCATATCCCAGACGATCGGCTTGCCCTTGTTGGCGCTGTCGTATTCGCCGCCCGAGTTGAAGGTACGGCTGATCACGCCGCAGAGCGCGGCACCGCAGGGGGCGAAGGTCACATGGGCATAGGCGCCGTCATCGGCCTCGGTCTTCCAGACGCCCTCGACCGGGTCGGCGGCCAGGGCGGGGGTGGCCAGCAGCGCCAGCGCAAGGCCGGCACGGAGATGTTTCAACATGATGATCCTCCCATCGTTCTCCTCCGCCCTCATCCTGCTCATGCCCCGCTGCGCCGTGCAAGCGCTGCCGACCGTGACCCTGCGTTACGCGCGCGTCAACCGATGCGGGGCACCAGCCGCAGGCTGACCGGGCGGTGATCGCTCAGCATGCCGCGCCCCAGCAGGGCTTCGGCCTCTTCGAAGGCCAGGTGCTCGACCCAGCCCGAGCGCGCCCGCGCCACTAGCGGCGAGGTCCCGCCCGAGGTCAGCGCCTGGGTGAACAGGATGTGGTCCAGCAGGATGTGCTCGGACCGTTCGGGGTCGAGGTCATCGCTGAACTGCGCCGTCCAGCGCAGGTGGTCAGGCTGGTCGAACAGCGCGTGGTTGAGGAACTTGCGGGCGAAGAAGACCTCGCCCTGCAGGTTCGAGATCAGGTCGTGCAGCAGGTACTCGCGTTCCATCACCTCCTTGCCGGGACCGTCGTTCAGATCGCCCAGCACGATGATCGAGGGATCGGCCTCCTGCTGGAAACGCCGGTCGATATAGGCGCGGATCACCAGCGCCAGGGATCGGCCTCCTGCTGGAAACGCCGGTCGATATAGGCGCGGATCACCAGCGCCTCGGAACTCAGCTTGACCCGCGCCTCATGGGCCTTCGCCATGAAGCGCTGCACCGCCTTCGAGGCCGCGATATAGGAGTCCAGATCCTGACCCGGCTTGCGCTTCGGGATGCTGACGCCGGTGTACTTGCTCTTGAGATGGGCACCGATCACCTCGTGCCGGGCTCCACCCCACTGAAAGCGCAGCACCTGCGGCTCGCGGTAGAAACGATGCGTGCGCCGCTCGGCCACGGGCACGTCCCTGACGTCGCCGAAATCCTTCAGCCGGGGCGCCGAGACCTTCCAGCTGCCACCCGGTCGGATGCTGTCCGAGGCCTCGGCGCAGAAGGCCCGCCAGGTCTCGACGGGCACCAGTTCGGGCTGGGTCAGGTCGGAGATATCCTTGTGGACCAGGAACCACATCCACTGACGCCCCTCGATCTGGTAGTCCTCGCCCGGGGGGCGCTGCACAAGGTCGTAGCCCGGCGCGGCGGTGGCGGCAAAGCCCGCCATCGCCTCGGGCCCGCTAGGCGCCTCGCAGAGGAACAGGATGTCCGGCGCCAGCATCTCGATGAACCGCGCCACCGCCGCCACCCTCTGTTGTGCCTCGTCCAGCGACGGCGCCTTGCCGGGATAGAGGCTCTGCCCCGGCTCATAGAGCCCAGAGACCACGCCCCAGTGACTGTCCAGCCATTCCGCATTCCAGGTCGTCAATTTCATGAGAGTACCCTCCGCGTCATGAAATCTGCCGGGGCGCGCTGCCCTGGCCCCACCACGGGTCCAGACTGCGCGCCGGGGACACGGTCGGGCAAGTAAGGGGAACCCCCACTTGCCCGCGCATTGCATTCCATGCCCGCCCCGTGCAAAAGCCGCAGCAACAGCCCCGGGCCGCCCCGGGGCCCTGCCTGGAAGGAGCCGCGCCATGATCCTCTATCCCGCCATCGACCTGAAGGACGGCCAGGCCGTGCGCCTGTTCAAGGGCGACATGGAGAAGGCCACGGTCTTCAACGACGATCCCGCCGCCCAGGCGATGGAGTTCGTCGCGGCGGGCTGCGAATGGCTGCATCTGGTCGACCTCAATGGCGCCTTCGCGGGCAGCCCGGTCAATGCGGCGCCGGTCGAGGCGATCCTGGAACGCTGCAAGGTTCCAGCCCAGCTGGGCGGCGGCATCCGTGACATGGCGACCATCGAGATGTGGCTGTCCAAGGGTCTGGCACGCGTCATCCTGGGCACCGTCGCGGTCGAGAACCCCGCCCTGGTACGCGAGGCGGCAAAGGCCTTCCCCGGCCAGGTCGCCGTCGGCATCGACGCCCGCAACGGTTTCGTCGCGACCAAGGGCTGGGCGACCGAAACCGACGTGCAGGTCACTGATCTAGCTCGCAGCTTCGAGGACGCCGGCGTGGCCGCGATCATCTACACCGATATCAACCGTGACGGCGCCATGCAGGGCCCGAACATCGAGTCGACCGCCGCCCTGGCCAATGCGGTCTCGATCCCGGTCATCGCCTCGGGCGGGGTATCCTCCATCGCCGACCTGCAGGCGCTGAAGACCTGCGGCGCGCCGCTGAACGGTGCGATCTCGGGACGGGCGCTTTACGATGGGGCCATCGACCTGGCCGAGGCGCTCGCGGTGCTGAAGGCCTGATGGGCCGCCGCACCGCCCTCCGCCGGGTCGACCGCATCGCCCTCTGGCTGGTGCTGGCGCCGCTCGGCTGCTGGGTGCTGGCGATTGCCGTCACGCTCGGCCTCACGGCGCTTGGCTGCCAGATCGACGAGGGCTCGGCCCACAGCTGCCCGCTCCTGGGGGTCGAGCTGGCCGATTTCGCCTATTCCACCGGCGTCTTTGCCGCCTGGGGCGGGCTGCTGGTGCTGCCCCTCTCGGGCGGTTTCGCCTTGCTCTGGGGGATCGTCCGGCTGATGCTGGCGCTTGCCCTTCCCAAGACCACCCCGCCCGAGGACCACTGACATGCAAAAGGAAATCCTGGCCGCCGTGCTGATCCTGGTGCCGACCGCCGCCTTCTTCCTCGGCGGCATGGCCCACAACCGGCTGGCCTACTGGATGCTGCGGATCGGAGGGCTGGGCTTCGCCGTCCTGCTCGCCCTGTCGGTGCTGGCCGACAACATCTGCGCCGGCGCCCTGAACGCGGGCTTCTCGAGCTGCGCCGGCAGCGCGGCCTTCGGTCAGGTGATGACCGCCCTGTCGCCGATCATCCTGCTGGGCGTCGTGGGCGCGCTGACCATGGGCCCGCTGATCCTGCTCGCAGCCCTCGGGCTGGAACTTTACACCCGCTACAGGTCCGACGCGGCCTGAGCGCCTTCCCCCCGCCGCCCCGAGCCGCTAGACAGCGCCAAGGACGCACCGGAGAGAGCCATGCTGAAGACCCGCATCATCCCCTGCCTCGACGTGGCCGATGGCCGCGTGGTCAAAGGCGTCAACTTCGTCGGCCTGCGGGATGCGGGCGACCCGGTGGACGCCGCCAAGGCCTACGACCTGGCCGGCGCCGACGAGATCACCTTCCTCGACATCCACGCCACCCACGAGAACCGGGGCACCATGTTCGACGTGGTCACACGCACCGCCGAGGCCTGCTACGTGCCGCTCACCGTGGGCGGTGGCGTGCGGACAGTGCAGGACGTGCGCAACCTGCTGCTGGCAGGCGCCGACAAGGTCAGCTTCAACTCGGCCGCCGTGGCTGACCCGGACGTGCTGGCCCGCGCCGCCGACCACTTCGGCAGCCAGTGCATCGTCTGCGCCATCGACGCCAAGACCGTCGCACCCGGCAAATGGGAGATCTTCACCCATGGCGGGCGCAAGCCCACGGGCATCGACGCGGTGGAATTTGCGAAACTGGTCGCCGCCAAGGGCGCCGGAGAGATCCTACTGACGTCGATGGACCGCGACGGCACCCGCGCCGGTTTCAACCTGCCGCTGACCCGGGCGATCTCGGATGCGGTCTCGGTGCCCGTGATCGCCTCGGGCGGCGTCGGCACCCTCGACCACCTCGTCGAGGGCGTCACCAAGGGCGGCGCCTCTGCCGTCCTTGCCGCCTCGATCTTCCACTTCGGCGATTACACCATCCGCGAGGCCAAGGAACACATGGCCGCCGCGGGCATCCCCATGAGGCTGCAATGACCGAGGCTGCAATGACCGACACGCTCTCCCGCCTCTCTGCCACCATCGAAGCCCGCCGCGGCGCCGACCCGGACAGCTCCTGGACCGCCAAGCTGCTCTCCAAGGGCCCCGAGAAATGCGCCGAGAAATTCGGCGAAGAGGCCATCGAGGCGATCATCGAGGCGGTGAAGAACGACCCCGAGAAGCTGGCCAGCGAATGCGCCGACGTGCTCTATCACATGCTGGTCATGCTGGCGGCGCGCGACGTGCCGCTTTCGGCCGTCATGGCGGTGCTTGAGGCGCGCGAGGGCACCTCGGGCGTCGCCGAGAAGGCCGCCCGCCCCAAGGACTAGGCCGCCCCCTGCCGCTGGCTGACCACCAGAGAGCCGACGCCCGAGGCGGCGATCAGCATCAGACCGGCCAGCGCCCAGACATCCGGCCAATCACCGAAAACCAGCCCGCCCAGCACCATGGCCGACAGAAGCTGGCTGTAGACCAGCGGCGCGATCAGGCTGGCCTCGGCCCGCCGGTTGGCGGTGACCAGAAGGTAGTTCCCCACGGCCGACCCCGCCGCGCTGATCCCTAGCAGCCCCAACAGTGCCGGTGTCAGCACCGGCCAGTCTGCCCCCAGCCCGAAGGGCGTCAGCAGCACCGAACCGACCAGCAGTTGCGAGATCAGCAGGAAGCGCGGCCTGTAGGCCCCCGCCACCAGCCGCGTCATCATCAGGTAGGCGCCGTAGAAGCCCCCCGCCGCCAGGGCGAATCCCATGCCTGCCGTGGCGCCGAAGCCCGGTTTCACCACCAGCATCACGCCCAGGAATCCGACCGCCAGCAGCAGGCTGCGCAGCGGTGCCGGGCGCTCTTTCAGGAAGAGGATCGCCAGCAGGTAGGACACCACCGGTCCGATGAAGAAGGCGCCGAAGACATTGGCCAGCGGCTCTGTCCGCAGGGCGGTCAGGATGCAGCTGATCCCAGCGGCGATGAAGATGGCGCGCAGAACCACGCGCCACCGCAGCAGGTCCGGCAGCTCGGACCGGCTGAGCCCGCTGAAGGGCAGCAGAGCCAGGGCCGCGAGGGCGAAGCGGCTCCAGGCCACAAGGAAGGGGTCGACCCCGGAGGAGGTCATCAGCTTGCCCGCCGTGTCGCCGATCACCACGCTGGTAACCGCCGCGAAGACCAGCAGGATCAGCCCCGCCAGATCAGCCCCGCGCATCGCCTGCCCCGCACCGCCGTTTCAAAGACCCAGCCGTCCCAGCTCGATCGCCGGGCAGCGGTCCATCACCACGTCGAGGCCGCGCGCCTCGGCCATGGCCTGCGCCTCCTGGCTGATCACCCCGAGCTGCATCCAGACCGTCCTGAGCCCCGGCAACGCCTCCAGCGCCTCGGCGACGACCTCGGGAGCGGCCTCGGAGGCGCGGAAGATGTCCACCATGTCGACCTCGGCGCCGAAGGCCGCGAAGACCTCGGCCAGAGAGCCCATGACCGTGGTGCCGAGCGCCTGCGTGCCCGCCTGCCCCGGATTGACCGGAATCACCCGGTAGCCCTTCGAGGCCAGCAGCGCCGCGACCCGGTGGCTGGGCCGTTCGGGCTTGGGCGACCAGCCCACGAGGGCGATCACCTTGGTGCGCTCCAAGATAGCGGCAATCGCCGTGTCACTAAGATCCATGGGGAAGCCTCCTGTTTCGGCGCAGGCTGCGCCAAGCCCGCGCCAGAGGCAAGACCCACCGCGCAGCCCCCTGTTTCCAAACAAAAAAGCGCCCAGGGAAAACCCTGGGCGCAGTGCGGAACGAGGGACAGTGAAAGGAAACATCGGCGTTCCAGGCCGTTGCTTCTGAACGATACGTAAGGTGGCCGTACCGGACGTGAAGAGGGTGTAATAAGAATGTGAACAAGCCCTTAAGTTGCATCGCCTATTCGCGAGGCATTTCCCCGGCCCGTCCAGCCCGCTGCGCCGATCTCTTGTTCCGATCCTCTCTTGCTTCAGCCGCGCGCCGCGTAAAGCGCCACAGCAGCCGCGTTCGACACGTTGAGAGAGCCGAAATCGCTTGCGAAATCAATGCGTACCAGCGCATCGCAGACCTCGCGCGTGCGCTCGCGCAGCCCCGGCCCCTCAGCGCCCAGCACCAATGCGACAGGGCGATCCCTGCGACCTTCCAGCGCGGTCTCGATGCTCTGTTCGGCCTCTCCCGCCAGACCCAGCACGATATAGCCCATCTTCTGCAATTCCAGGATCGTGTCGGCCAGGTTGCGGACCCGCAGGTAGGGCTGGCGTTCCAGTGCGCCCGAGGCGGTCTTGGCCAGCGCCCCGGTCTCGGGCGCGGAATGGTGGCGCGGCGCGATCACCGCCCGCGCCCCGAAGACCTCGGCCGAGCGCAGGATCGCGCCCACGTTATGCGGATCGGTGACCCGGTCCAGCAGCACGAGGCGCGGCGCGCCGACACCCTCCCCCAGAGCCACATCCGGCAGCGAGCCCCAGTCGAGCGACTTCACCTCGAGCGCCGCGCCCTGGTGGACCGACTGCGGGTCGATGGGGGCGGCAAACTTGCGCGGGTCGCTCATCTCGGGTTCGATGCCTGCCTCGGCCACCGCATCGGCCAGCTTGTCCAGCGCGTTGCGCGTGACCACCAGCCGCAGCTTCTCGCGTTTCGGGTTCACCAGGGCATCGCGGACCGCATGCAGACCAAAGAGCCAGACGGTCTCGGCGGCCGAGGCCCGCTTGCCCTTTTCCTTGTCGATCACCCACTGAGGCTTTTTCATCGCGTCTCTCCGGCGGCGCGGCGCCTGTCGCGGCGTGGCGCATCTGTCTGGTATCCTGCACCGAGGGGATCGCACCGGAAACCGACCGTCCACCAGGGTTGCTTTCGCCCCCTTCTACAGGGTTTCGGCCTCCTACGCTGCCCCCGGTGACATCGCAAGCAAAAGGGGCGGATTTTCCTGTTGACGCCCCCGGCCCACCCCGGTAATCACCCGCTCACGGTTGGACGGGGCAGCGCCTCAGACCAATTCGGGCGACGAGCTGCAAGGTGCGGCAGCGGACTGTAACTCCGCCGGGGAGACCCATGCCTGGTTCGATTCCAGGGTCGCCCACCACTCCCCCTCTGTGATGAAATCGGCTGAGCAGGGCCGTCTTTGGCCGGTTCCTGTCCGGCACTTGCTGGTGCTTGGTGGCGGCCAGTGCTGCGGGACGGGGGGAATGACTCCACTACGGGCTATCGCGCTAGCCCCGGGTCCGGTCGTCGCAGGGGCGCGGTCCGAGATCCCGGGACAAGGGGCTGCCCTGCGTCGTCGCGAGGCCGGCAGCTGTGCATGGATCCGCGCAAGCCGCCATCCTTCAGCGGCAGGTCCGGGTTGCCTCCGCCGGGCTGCATCTGCCCCGCGCGATTGGCCCGATCAGGACCACCTGCATGCCAGGCCCCGTCTTCAGCGCGCTTGCGGCCAGTGCTGCGGCAGAGAGCGTGATCGCGACGGGCGTGCCGATCAGCCGCAGCAGCTGCAGCGGCGCTCGGCTGGCGGCAAGTCAAGATCCGCTTCGGTCAGGGGCTGCTCTCCGCGCAGCACCTCGGGCCGCACCTGCAAGGCGTGCGACAACCGTTGCAGCATGTCCGCGCTCAACTCGCCCTGCCAGGGCAGCACACCTTCCAGTCGCGCGATCTGATCTTCGGTCAGACCCGAGCGCTGCGCCAGCCCAGGCCCGTCCATCCCCCGCGCGCGACGCAGATCACCTATCAGCTTGTGTTGCAGGGGCCGCATCATCCTGTCCTCATCGCTTGCGCCGAATGTCCCGGCCCCGGCAGGTCCGCAGGGGCGGAGACGTGCTCGACCTGCAAATACCGGCCCTGTGCCGCCTCATGCAAGCCCCGTCCTGCGGGCCGCGACGCCCCCCCCCCGGGGGGCGACAGGCCCGACACCACAGAGGGGACACGTCTCGATATCCATCCGCCATCGCCCTGCTCTGCGCCACGAGCTGCGGCATTGCCGTGCCAGACCTTCCCAGCGGGACGAGAGGCGACTTGACGGCTTTCATCCCGATGCGGCACAGCAGGGCCATGAGCCAGGCAAACCCCTTCAACATCGTCATCGTCGGCCAATCGGGGCGGCTGCAGTACGAGGCACTGCTCTTCGCCGCCTCGCTGCGCGCCCGCTCGCCCGGTTTCGCCGGGCAGCTCTTCGTCGCCGAACCGCAGCCCGGCCCGCTCTGGCCCGAGGATCCGCGCATCACCGACCCCGAGCTGCGCGCCGCCCTGGCCGAGCTGGACGCCCGGATCCTGCCCTTCGAAAGCCGCCACTTCGGCGCCGCCTATCCCTACGGCAACAAGATCGAATGCCTCGCGGCGCTGCCCGCCGACCGGCCCTTCGTGTTCTTCGACACCGATACGCTGGTGCTGGACGAGCTGAGCGACGTGCCCTTCGACTTCGACCGCCCCTCGGCCTCGCTGCGCCGTGAGGGCACCTGGCCCGAGATCGAGCTTTACGGCCCCGGCTATACGGCGACCTGGCGCAGCCTCTACGACCGCTTCGGGCTGGAGTTCGAAAGCTCTCTGGATCCTGCCTGGCCCGACGAATACTGGCGCCATTACCTCTATTTCAACGCCGGGTTCTTCTATTACCGCGATCCCGCTGCCTTCGGGGCGCGCTTCCTCGACTACGCGCGCCAGATCCGCGACGACCCGCCTGCCGAAC
>NZ_AFPM01000042.1 GCF_000220565.1 Oceanicola sp. S124
AAATGAGCCGCGACGCCGGGGTTGGGCGGACGACTTGCCCATGCCCGCCCTTCGAGGCTATTTCCGCAGCAGTGAAGGAGCCTGACCATGACCGCAGCTGAAATGCCCAATGATGTCCTGGCCGAGATGGCCCGGGTGCTGAATGTCGAGGCCGGGGCGCTGACCCTGATGGCCGAGACCCTGGGCGCCCCGCATCGCGCGGCGATCGACATCCTGCGCGCCGTGACGGGGCGGGTGATCGTCTCGGGGGTCGGCAAGTCGGGCCACGTGGGCCGCAAGATCGCCGCCACCTTCGCCTCGACCGGCACGCCGGCGCAGTTCGTCCATCCGACCGAGGCCAGCCATGGCGACCTCGGCATGATCACCGCCAGCGACGCCTGCCTGGCGATCTCGAATTCCGGTGAGACCACCGAGCTGGCCGACCTGGTCACCTATACCCGCCGCTTCTCGATCCCGCTGATTGCCATCACCCGCCGGGCGGAAAGCACCCTGGCGCGCGAGGCCGACGTGGTGCTGCTGCTGCCCGATGCCGACGAGGCCTGCCCCATGGGCATGGCGCCGACCACCTCGACCACCGCCAGCCTGGCGCTTGGCGATGCCCTGGCGGTGGCGCTGATGATGGGGCGTGGCTTCGGGCGCGACGATTTCCGCGTCTTCCACCCCGGCGGCAAGCTGGGGGCGCAGCTGCTGCGCGTCGAGGCGGTCATGGTGCCCGCCGCCGAGCTGCCGCTGGTCACCGGCGATCTGCCGATGCGCGAGGGGCTGGTCAGCATGTCCGGCAAGGGCTTCGGCGTGCTCGGGGTGACCGCGGACGGCACCCCCGCCAGCCGGCTGAGCGGCATCATCACCGACGGCGACCTGCGCCGCCACCTCGACCGGCTGTTCGATGCGACGGTGGCCGAGGTCGCCACCGCCACGCCCAAGGTCATCGCCCCCGATGCACTGGCCTCGGAAGCGCTGAAGGTGATGAACGAGAAGAAGATCACCGCGCTCTTCGTCGTCGATGCGGCGGGCCACCCGCTTGGCCTGATCCGCCTGCACGACTGCCTGCGCGCCGGCGTCGCGTAAGTCCCCGTCGCGTAACCCTGGCTCGCTCGACCTTGGATTGTCCGGGAGCGGGCCCTAGAGGTCCGGCCTGGCGCGCCGGAACCGGTGCCCGGACGGCACGGCGATCCGGGCGATCCGGCGCAGCGCCAAGGCCAGCAGGATCATCGCGCCGACCCCGGCAATGTCGCTGACCCAGTCGGCCAGGTCTCCGTCCCGGCCGACATGGTCCTGCAGGATCTCGATCAGCCCGCCGCCGGCGATGACCGCGGGGGCCGCGACGATCAGCCAGCGGGGCCGCACAAGGGCGATCGGCAGGATGATCGCACCGAAGCCCAAGGCGTGCTGGACCTTGTCGCCGCCAAGCGCCTTGCCCGGGACCAGGCTGGGGCCCAGGGTCAGCACGGTGACGATGGCGGCAAGGATCAGGGTGGCCGCCAGGGCGGCAAGGGATGCAGGTCTCATGGCGGCAGGGTAGACAGGACAGCGCCGCCCCCTGCCAGCGGAAAGTGGGCGCGACCCCGGCCGGGGCCGGGTTTCGGCGCCGCGACGCTCATCTTTCCGCCGGGGGGGCGGATGTGGCATACCCTTGTGATCGCCGGGGCTCCGAGAGTAGACCCGACCTGCCGGTGCCGCAGCCGGCCGCCAATTTTGCTGAGAGGTCCATGGATACCGTCATCCTGATCCCCGCCCGCTACGCCTCGACCCGCTATCCGGGCAAGCCGCTGGTCACGCTGACCGGCCCCGACGGCGCCAAGACGCTGATCCGGCGAAGCTGGGAGGCCGCCATGTCGGTGCCCGAGGCCGATGCCGTCTATGTGGCCACCGATGACGAGCGCATCGCCGAGGCCGCCCGCGGTTTCGGCGCCGAGGTCATCATGACCTCGGAGGACTGCCGCAACGGCACCGAGCGCTGCGCCGATGCCCTGGCCAAGGGCGGGCTCGACCCGCAGCTGGTGGTGAACCTGCAGGGCGATGCGCCGCTGACCCCGGCCTGGTTCCTGTCGGACCTGATCGCCGCCATGCGCGCGGACGAGAGCCTGGACGCCGCCACCCCGGTGCTGCGCTGCGACCCGGAAACCCTGTCGATGTTCCTGGATGACCGCAAGAACGACCGCGTCGGCGGCACCACCGCCGTCTTCGACGTGGACCGCAACGCGCTCTACTTCTCGAAGGAAGTCCTGCCCTATACCGGCGGCAGGACCTTCGCGGAAGGCGCCGTGCCGGTGTTCCACCATGTCGGCGTCTATGCCTATCGCCCGCGCGCCCTGGCGGCCTATGGCCAATGGCCCGAGGGCCCGCTGGAGCGGCTGGAGGGGCTGGAGCAGCTGCGCTTCCTCGAGAACGGCGCGAAACTGAAATGCGTCGAGGTCGACGCCAAGGGCCGCCTGTTCTGGGAGCTGAACAACCCCGAGGACATCGCCCGCATCGAGAAGGTCCTGAACGCATGAGCATCGCGAAGACTGTCGAGATCCGCGACCTGGTGGTTGCCAACGACCGCCCCTTCACCCTGCTGGCCGGCCCCTGCCAGCTGGAAAGCCTGGAGCATGCGCGCATGCTGGCAGGCAGCCTGGCCGAGACCTGCGCCGAGCTGGAGATCCCCTTCGTCTTCAAGGCCAGCTACGACAAGGCCAACCGCTCGTCGCTGTCGGGCGTGCGCGGCCTCGGCATCGAGAAGGGGCTCGAGATCCTGAATGCCATCCGCGAGGAATTCGGCTGCCCCGTGGTCACCGACGTGCATGACGTGCCCCAGGTGCAGCGCGCGGCCGAGGTGGTCGACATCCTGCAGATCCCGGCCTTCCTCTGCCGCCAGACCGACCTGCTGCTGGCCGCCGGCGAGACCGGAAAGGCGCTCAACATCAAGAAGGGCCAGTTCCTGGCGCCCTGGGACATGAAGAACGTCGCCGACAAGGTGGTCTCGACCGGCAACGAGAAGATCCTGCTCTGCGACCGGGGCACCAGCTTCGGCTACAACATGCTGGTGTCGGACTTCCGCGCGCTGCCGATCATGGCCGAGACCGGCTTCCCGGTGGTCTTCGACGCCACCCATTCGGTGCAGCTGCCCGGCGGGCTTGGCACCTCTACCGGCGGGCAGCGCGAATTCGTGCCGCCCCTGGCCCGCGCCGCCGTGGCCGTCGGCACCGCCGCGCTGTTCATGGAGACCCATGAAGACCCCGAGCGTTCGCCCTCGGACGGGCCCAACATGGTGCCGCTGGCGGAGATGAAGGCCGTGCTGACCCGGCTGAAGGCCATCGACCGGCTGATGAAGGCGGGCTGAAAAGGCCGGATTGCGGGGCCTGACCGGAAGGGCTGGGCCCCGCCGCGACGGCGGGGTCAGGCGGTCAGGAAGTCGATGCTGCCGGCCTGGACCAGGACGGCGGTGAGCCGGCCCGTGGCATAGGCGCCGGTATCGACGGGGATGCGGCCGGCCTCGGGGCGGGGATCCTCGGTGATGGTATGGCCATGGACGACCCAGGTGCCATCGCTGCGGGGGGTCTCCATGAAGGCCGGATGTCCCCAGAGCATGTGCTCCAGCTCCTGCGCGTCGAGGGGCAGGTCGGGATCGGCGGCGGCATGCAGCACGGCGACATTGCCGGTCTGCCACCAGTCGGGCAGGGCGGCGAGCCAGGTCAGCAGCTCGGGGCCCATGGCTGCGCGCAGCCGGTCGCGGGCCTCGGCCCATTTCTCGGGCGGGGCGGTTTCGGGCGGCGGGGCGATGCCGTAGCTGGCCATGGTCTGCAGCCCGCCGTAGCGCAGCCAGCGCGGCCCGTGCCGGTCGGGGGCGGCGAGGAAGCGTTCCAGCATCTGCTCATGGTTGCCGCGCAGGCAGATCACCCGGTCGGGATCGTTCTGCTGGTATCCGTGCAGCCGCGCCAGGGTCTGGGCGCTGGCCTCGCCGCGGTCGATGTAGTCGCCGACGAAAACGCGGCGAATGTCGGGAGAGATTTCGTCCAGACGTTGAATCATCCGGGCCAGCAAGTCGTCGCATCCATGCAGGTCGCCGATGGCGAAAAACGGCTCGTCCGGGGCGAGATGAGCGGAAAATGTGGGTTTTGGGGCACGGAAACGAGTGAACAACTGCATGATCTGCAAATAGGGCGTTTATTCCCCCCTGTCACCTCTGGCACACCTTGTTCCAAGGTATCTACGGGATGGAACCCGGTCGCAGCCGCCCCTATAGGCGGCTTTCCGCGACCCTTCGTCCCGAACTGATGTGGGGTCGGGAATGCGGATAGCAGGGCAGGGGGTGTCGAACTCCGGCGGAGACGATTGCGTCCCGTGCATTGCCCGTGGCCATTGCCGCGCCGAGACCTCCCTTTTTTCCTCCCCCATCCCGGTTTCCGGGCGGCGCAGCCAGAAGGTCCTTTCCACATGCGTATCCTGAACTGCCTGATCCCCTCGCTGGTTCTGGCCCTTTCCGGCTGTGGCGTCGTCTATCACAGCTCGACCGTGCCCGGCTCCTCGGAGAATGTCTCGGTGGTGCCGATGACCGCGACCTCGGTGCTGGAGGCCAATGCCTCTGCCTACGAGCCGAAGGCGCTGCCGGCGATCTTCACCCAGACCGGGGGCACCGGTTCGGGGCTGCGCGGTGCCGGGGCGATCCCGGACCCGGTGCTGGATCCGCGCCAGAAGCCCGGCGCCATGGCCACCCGCCTGCCGCCCGCGCCCGCGCCTGCGCCCTATACGATCGGCGTCGGCGACGTGGTGCTGCTGGCCACCCCGCAGGTGGGATCCACCGTCGAGCAGCTGACCGGCCTGCTGGCGGCGCAGAATTCGCGCCAGGGCTACACGGTGCAGGATGACGGCGCGATCGCCATTCCCAACGTCGGCCGGGTGCAGATTTCCGGCATGACCCTGGAAGAGGCCGAGGCCGAGCTGTTCCAGCGCCTGGTGGAAAACCAGATCGACCCCTCCTTCAGCCTCGAGATTGCCGAGTTCAACTCGAAGAAGGTCTCCATCGGCGGGGCCGTGGCCAGCCCGGCGGTGGTGCCGATCACCCTGACGCCGCTCTACCTGGACGCCGCCCTGGCGGCCACCGGCGGCATCACCGTGACCGACATGGACTACGCCTCGGTGCGGATCTACCGCGAAGGCACGCTCTACCAGGTGCCGCTGAACGACCTCTATACCGATGGCAGCCTGCCGAAGATCCAGCTGGTCGACGGCGACAGCGTCTTCGTCGATACCGCCTATGACCTCGAGCTGGCGCAGGCCTATTTCAGCGAGCAGATCCAGCTGGCCCAGTTCAAGCAGAACTCGCGCATCGCGGCGCTGGACGAACTGAATGCCGAAGTGGCCTTGCGCCGCGGCGAGCTGAGCGAGGCCCGGGCCAACTACCAGACCCAGCTGGAGCTGGAGGCGATCGACCGCGACTATGTCTACCTGACCGGCGAGGTCGGCAAGCAGAGCCGCTACGCGCTGCCCTTCGGCAATACCGCCTCGCTGGCGGATGCGCTGTTCTCGACCGGCGGGATCAAGAGCAGCACCGGCAACGTGCGCCAGATCTACGTGCTGCGCGGCAGCGAGGTGCCCGGCGACGCCCGCGTCACCGCCTGGCAGCTGAATGCCAAGGATGCCACCAACCTGCTGCTGGCCACCCGCTTCGAGATGCGGCCCAACGACATCGTCTTCGTCGCCGAACAGCCGGTGACCAAGTGGAACCGCGTGATCCAGCAGATCACCCCCTCGCTGGTGCTGAGCGCCGCCAACGCCGCGGCCGATTAAGGCCCCCACCCGATCCGAAGGCCCGCTTCCGGTGAAGCGGGCCTTTGCCTTTTCTGGCCCGAGGACTTTCTGAGGAGGTCTCCTCAAGGTTGAGTCGGGCAAGCTGACGGGGCGCTGATCTTCCGGCCCCTTAATCAATCTTATGTTAATATTTTGGGGAAACGGCCTCCCAGCTCTGTACTGAGCGGTTGGCGGGATTGCCCCGGGGGAAAGTCTGCCCAATTTTTCTGCGCGGCAGCAAAAATGCGCCGCTGCAGCAAGATCGCCGGCCCCCGAGTTGTCATCATCGGAGGTAACCCATTAATTAGCTGTTAATAAATGCTTTGGGTCGCAGTGAATGTGCCAGGCTTGATCAGCGGAAGAATGGCTTTCCCGTCCGGGACCGTTCAAGAAACCGTTGCATTGGCCATGCACAAGGGCGTTGCTCCGTGGTTTTCCGCGGCTGCATCTCGACAGGTTCCCGAGGATGTGGGAAGAATGCAGCTGTGTGTGGGGCGATATGTTAGCGCTGATTTTAGCCGGAAAATTTCAAACTCCGCTCTGCCAATATTTGGAGGTGACCGCGTGAAGGCGTTCGATATTTCCTCGACCGAAAATTCCTTTACTCCCGCATCGATTGAACCCGAGGCCGGGAAGGAGCGCCGCTCTCCACCGGCCTCTCTTTATGCCCGTGGCGGCAAGCGCCTGCTCGACCTGATCCTGGTCAGCCTGCTGCTGCCGCTCTTCCTGCCGCTGATTGCCCTGCTCTGGATCCTGACCCGTCTCGACGGCGGCCCGGGCTTCTATGGCCAGAAGCGGGTCGGCCTGGATGGCCGGACCTTCAACTGCTGGAAGATCCGCACCATGGTGATGAATGCCGAGAAGGTGCTGCAGGATCTTTGCGACAGCGATCCCGAGATCGCCCGCGAATGGCACGAGAACCAGAAGCTGGCCGTGGACCCGCGCATCACGCCGATCGGCGGCTTCCTGCGGGCCACCAGCCTGGATGAGCTGCCGCAGATCTGGAACGTGATCCGCGGCGAGATGAGCTTTGTCGGCCCCCGCCCCTTCATGACCTCGCAGGAGCCCCTCTACCGGGCCGCCGGCGGCACCGCCTACTACGACCTGCGTCCGGGCATCACCGGCTCCTGGCAGGTGGACGGCCGCGGCGTGACCACCTTCGTGGAGCGGGTTGCTTACGACGAGGACTACCTGGCCTCGCTGTCGCTGCGCGAGGACCTGCGGCTGGTCTGGCAGACCGTCGTTGTGCTGCTCAAGCGCACGGGTCACTGACACCGGCCCCTGGGCGCGAAAACTGAAAACGACCTGACTGCGACGGGTCTCGGAAACAAGAAGCCCCGCGACTTGCGTCGCCGGGGCTTTTTTGTGGTCGCTTTTCAGGGGATTTGTTTCACCCCCTTCCCTGCGCAGCGCAGAGGATCAGTTGTTGTAATACTTGCGCGCGTAGCCGTAGCTGGAATAGGCGCCGTAGCCATACTGGCCGTAGCGCCGCATCCCGCGGGGATTGATCTGGTTCAGGACGATACCGCTTACCGGCGCGTTCACGCTCTCGAACATGCGCAATGCCTCGGCGACATGGGGCCGAGGCGTTCGGTTCCATTTGACCACGAAGAGGACACTGTCGCAGTTCTGCGCCAGAACCCGCGCATCGGGCACCACCAGCGCTGGAGGGGTATCGATGACGATGTGGTCGTATTGTTGGCGCATGGCGGCGATAAAGGTGGCAAAGCGCGTCGAGGCGAAGAGGTCAGCGGCATTAATCGCGGTCTTCTCGCCGATCAGGACATCTGATCCGATGGGTGGCTGTTCCGGCATCACCACATCCGAGAACTCCGCCTCGCCGGCAATCACCGAGACCAGTCCCCTGGTCTGCTCAGCCCCCAGGTACTGACTGAAGATGCGGCGTCGGATGTCGCCCTCGATCAGCAGCACGCGCTTACCCATGCCCGAGAGGTTCTGGGCCAGGGCCAGCGATACTGTCGTCTTACCGTCCCCAGGATAGGAGGATGTGACCATGGTCACCTGTGGTGGGTGGTCGACATCGGAAAGCAGGAGCGAAGTCCGCAGATTGCGGATTGCCTCGGCCGAGACCGAGGTCGGGCGCTCGGCCAGGTAGGCGATAGCGTCGCGCCGGCGCCGGGCTGGCAGAACCGGGATCTGTCCCATCACCTGGTACTGGGTCTCGACCTCGATTTCTCGGGCGGTGCGGAATGTATTGTTGCGTGCCTCGAAGAGCAGCAGACCGGCGGTTCCGATCAGCAGCCCGAAGATGCCGCTGATCGCCAAGATGAAGGACTTGCGGGGCTCGGAGGGATTGATCGGGATCTGAGCCTGGGACAGGATTCGGCTATCCGCCTGCTGCACACCCTGCTGGGCGGCGGTTTCTTTCAGACGAGACAGAAAATACTCGTAGAGCAGCCTGCTGGCCTCGGCCTCGCGGGAGAGCTGTTGCAGTTCGATCAGGTCCGAGCTCTGGCGTTCGAACTGTGCCGAGAGCGTTGTCTCGGACTCTTGGAGCGCCTCGAGCTGGGTTTCGGCGCGCTGGAGTTCCTGACGCGCCTGGGTAAGGATCTGTTGGAAGCGCTGGTCGAAGGCGCGGGCGCCCTCGGGTGTGCCGATCTGGTCGAGAAGTTGGGAAAGCTGCATCCGCGCGGGCACGGCGGCGGCCTTCTCAGTCGGCGTTTCGGCGGCATTCAGCCTCTCCAGCCGTAGGCGGATCTCGTCTCGGGTCAGCAGCGTCGACTGGATGCGGTCGCGCAGGTCCTTGATCTGCCGGTCCAGCGCTGCCAGGGCGTCCTCGCTTACCAGATCGGTGCTGGAGTTGAAGGCCTTGACTCGGGACTCGGCGCTTTCCAACTCTCCCTGAAGTTCGCTAACCCGGTTGGTCAACCAGGCAGTGGCCTGTTCAGTCGCTTCGAACTTTGCGTCCAGCTGGTCCTGTATGTAGAAGCGGGCGATGGCATCGGCGATGGTGGCGGATTTTTCCGGCGACTGGGTAGTGACCGCGATCTCGAAGACTAGGCTCTGCGGCATGTTGCGAATTTGGCTCTTGCTGAGCAGCGTGTTGATCAGGCGGTCCTGGGTCCGCCGGGCTTCGCTGGCTTCGATGACAGCATTCCCTGCGACCGTCTTGGCCTGATCCTGATCCTCGCCGATCAGGTTGCCGAGGCGAGTGGAGAGCTTGCTACGCAGAGAGGGTTCGCGCAGAGCTGAGTTGAACTCGGGATCTTCTATCAAGTTTAGGGCGTTAACCACCTTTCCCAGAAGGTTGCGGCTGCGCAGCACCTCAACCTCGGAATAGATGGTCGTGGAATCGGTACCCAAGCCAGCCATGACGCTGTCTAGGTCCAGCACCTGAGCCTCGCGGTTCTCGAGCATGACCACGGCCTTGGCGGTATAGAGCGGTACCGCGATGCGATAGACGTAGAAGGCGCCTAGGAAGAAGGCAACCAGAGTAGCAACCAACAGTAGCCATTTCCCACGCCAGGCTATGCCGAACAGGGAGCTGAGATCGATGACGCGCTCGTCTTCGGCGGGCAGGCTACGGCCGGGAGTGCCGAAGTGCGGGTTGGACTGGTTCATCACTGAAGGCACCTCATGCTGAATATTCCAAAGGGCAAAGTCACAATAGTTCTGTCGGTGCCAGGATCCTGCAGAGCTTTGACTGGAGAAAGGCTTTCCTGAAAGTCGATATCTTTCCGGTCAGTTGGGAACAAGCGCGCATGCGGACTTTGGCGGCTAGAACAGCTCCTGTTTCCTGATAGCGGGTCGGACTGCCTTGCCGAAAGCAGAATTCCCCCAGGGTGGCCGTTTCTTGCCACCCTTCTGGGCCTCACTCCGCCGGGCTGGGTGCCCTATGGGACGGTGGGGAGATTCCCGAGGGCGGAGCCTTCCAGACCAGCCGGTTTCGGCGGGAGAACATCATGACGGCATAGGCCAAGAAGCCCGAGGCGAACATCGGTGCCACGCCGTTCAGCGCGCCGCGCATGATGATCAGGATGAAGCCGGCGAGGATCGCGTAGAGGAAGAAGGCTGACATCTCGGTGTCGCGGCGGCTCAGCCGGGCGCCACGCAGTTCGATGCGGTTGACAGCGTAGCCGAGGATACAGAACAGCACCAGCGGCCCGAGCAGCCCGAAGGCCATGAGGGCCTCGGCCGGCAGCGGACTGGACACATTGGTGTACCAAGCGTTCATGCCGGTCGAGACGATGTCGCCGGTATCGATCGGCTTGCTAGGCCAGAGCGCGCGGGGAATGAAGAACAGCACCACCCCCAGGAAGTTGTTGCCCCATCTCAGTCCGCCAATACCGCGGTCGAGGAACTCGATGGTCTGGGCGATCCAGACGAAGCCGTCGAAATCCACCCGCAGCATATAGGCGACGAGGATGGTACGGTCGAAGCGACCGGTGATGTTCTGCAGGATCTGCGACAGGGGAACGTTCTCGTCCGCCAAAGCCTTGATGGCCGGGAAGACCAGCAGCAGGACGGCGACCCCGGCGAGGAAGACCAGCGCCTTGGTGCGAGGGCGGGTGAGGTCTAGGTAGCAGCAGCCGATGGCGATGAGGATGCCGAAGAGCACGAAACGCGGTAGCGCAGGGAGGTAGTTGATGACCAGAAAAAAGGGCAGGAAGACTAGCGCCGCCCACAGGTTCTGCCGACGCAGGGCAGGGCTCTGGGCGAAGCGGCTGATATAGATCATCATCACGAGGGCCAGCAGGCTGGTCGAGCGGCTGATGAATGTGAACTGTTCCCTCATGCCGCCGAAGTTGCGCTCCCCAAAACGGCTGGTCAGCAGCGCCGAGGGGCCGGCGGCGAGGGCGATCAGGATGGCGGCCAGGGCAATGCCCCAGGCCCATCGGGAATAGAAGCGCACCTCGGGGATGTTGTGCAGCGACGGCAGGGTCTTGCCCGGCCGCGCCGGCAGGCCCCGGGCCTGCGACAGGCTGATGCCGAGCATGTAGAAGAACTGCGAGGCCGCGCAGAGCCCGTAGGCCATGGCGGTGTAGTTGGCGTTGAGCGGGATGAACCAAGGGTAGATCCCGATCGTGTACTGCAGTCGGGTCGGCACCGCCATGAAGACGAAGAAGAAGAAGCAGACCAGGAAGTCGACCCCGCCGCGGCGCGGGCTGGAGATCGCCGCCAGCATCGCCAGTCCGGCCGACAGCACGTAGAAGGACGAGACGAAATCCGTATAGGCGGAGGAGCGCAGAAAGACCGAGGCCACCATGATGATGGCGGCGCAGAGCATCGCGATGCCGTGGAAGACTCTGGGCAAGACTGCAGCCATGATGCGGCACTTTCTCCGATATCAGAGCCTGCCCGGCTCTGATCCGGAAACTAGTCTCTCCGCGTCCCGGGGTCGAGGCGCTTCTGACCCCGGCAGCTCAGGCCGGGGTGGTTGCCGCATAGATTGGCAGCCAGTCGGTGCCAGAGACATTGCCATTGCCCGTGATCGCCCGCCGCCAGCCGGTCAGCAGCCGGCCGCTGCCGTCCGGGCTCATGGCAGTGCCCGAGGAGTTGCGGACGAACATCCCCTTCAACCAGTAGCCGCCGGTCGGCACCGAGGGCATGCTCTGCGGGACGCTCCGAACCTGGCCCCACGTGGCGCTGCCGGTGTCGGCATCGCAGTCGATCAGTTGCCAGTTCTCGCTGGCGGGCATGGGCACACCGATGCCCCGGTTCTCGGTCGAGAAGCCATCCGAGACGCATTGTCCGTACTGGTAGTTCGCCTCGGCGCTCCAGCGCAGCGCGCCGCCGCTGTTCTCGATCCGGCTGACGTTCATCACGTGGCAGCCGGCGATGGAATAGCCGAGGCATCCCGGCAGGTTGAAGGCCGTCATGGCCGATTCCGAACTCCAGCTGCCGTCGTTCGCATGGGCGGCATTGGCGTAGAAGCGGTCGCCGTCCAGCACCAGGTTACGGAACTGCACATCGAGGATCCGGTTGCCGCCGCTGCCGCCCAGATCGAAGATCGAGCCACCGCCGGACCAGATGAAGTGACTGTCGCTGATCTTGCATTGCCGGAAGCCGGCATCGCTGCTGGCACGGAAGAAGAAGCGGAAGCCGCGGAAGCCCATCAGGATGTTGTTGGACCAGGACAGAGTGCGGGTGCCCGAATAGAAGCGCACGTAGGGCATCAGCGACAGCTCGGTGACCGCAGGGTCGTGATAGCCGGTGTCGTCGAATAACAACCCCTCCCCCCAGTCACTGTAGTTGGCGACCGCCTGGCGGGTGCGCAGGAACTGATTGTCTGAGATGTTCAACCCCCAGGCACCGGCCTTGGGGGCATCTGCACCGATACCGAAGACATTGCCAGCCAGGGGTACGATACCGCCGGAGGGATCCGGTTCGCCGGGATTGGCGGGCAGGTCCGGGCCACCGCTCGGGGCGGCGTTGTTGACGTGGATCCAGTAGTTGTTGTCACCGTCGTTGTTGATCATCCGCACGTTGAGGCAGTCGTTGATCACGTTGCCGGTCACCGACAGGCCGAGGACGGTGCCATTGCCCTCCTCGAAGCTGGAATCGTAGCCGCTGCGCACGAAGTGGGTGCGGATCCGTTCGCCCGTGTTCTTGCTTACCAGCAGGTTGCGCACTCCCAGGGCATTGATGCCCTGGCAGTCGACGAAGTGGTTGCCCTGCACGATGTGCTCGCGCGAAACCGAGGTCGCCGACTCCGTCGTGTGCAGCGAGATCGCATCGTCTCCGAGGTGTTCGAAGACATTGCCCTCGAAACGGGTCTGCTGGGTGCCTGAGATGTTCACCCCGCCGCGGGCGCATTCGTGGATCGTCGTGCCGATCATTCGGAACGAGCGCGCGTTGCCAAACTTCACCGCGCCCTTCTGGGAGGAGCCGATGCGGCAGTCCTGGATCTCGACATCGCCGGCCGACGGGATGTGCAGCAGCCAGCGATCCTGTTCAGACTGCATGTTGTTGTCTTCCCAGGCGCCGGTGATCTGCAAATTTCGTATGGTGATGTTGAGCGCCTCCCCCGGCGTGCCGCCGATCACCGAGATGTCGTCAATGCTGGTCTTCAGGCCTGCCGTATTGCCGCGACCAAGTAGGGCGAAATCTCCCAACCAGCCGTCGGTCGAGAGCGTCGAGCCGACATAGGCGGTGCCCGACCAGATCAGCGAGCCGCCTCCGGCTGACTGGATGGCCTCAAGCGCGAGGGTCAGCACCTCGGCGTCATCAGTCACCCCGTCCAGGGCTGGATTGAAGGCCTCCAGGGCGAACTGTGGGAATTCCGCGCCGAAGCCGTTGATCGGCTGGACATAGAGCTTCACGCCGCTTGCCGTTGTCAAATGATGATCAGCGGCCAACTGTGGCGCCTCCAGGTAGGAGAAGTCGCCAGCCCGCCACAGGGTACCCTCGCCGAAGGCCGGAACACTGCTGTTGACCATGGACTGAACGGATTGGAATTCGCACAGGAACGCCCCATCCAACATGCGGGTGGAGGGTAGGTATTTGGTAAACCCGGCGGCAGGCGGATAAATGATCGGCATGTTCTGGATGTCCTGGTGTGGAATGGGCTTCCGGTGCGAAGTAGGGCCCCTGTTGATCGACGTGAAACCATAGTTTCATTTCTGTTAAGAGCCGTTCTAGGCAGCGTGCGCTGGCCCGTCGCTGCCGCATGCACGCGCAGCCCGAGACCAATTCCGCACAAAACTGGCGACAGACAGGAGGGTGTCTTGACGCTCGTCGCGGCAGATGGCTCAACTGCGTCTGTCAGCATGCCCCCTGCTGGGCAGCGACGTGTATTTCGAGTAGATCAACCGTATTTCAATCAAGGAGATAGCGCCGCATGCGGCTTGCCTATTCCCCTGCCGATCTGGATGTCGGCATCGTCCATGACTGGATGCCCGTCGTCGCCGGCGCTGAGCGTGTCGTTGAACAGATGGCTGCCGTTTTTCCCAGGTCGCGAATCTACACCCTCTTCGATTTCCTGTCCGAGGATGAGCGGCGTGCCCTGGTCGGGAATCGCCCGGTCGAGGTCAGCCGGCTCAATAGGTTGCCCGGCGTGCAGCGCTATTATCGCTACCTGCTGCTGCAATGCACCCGCGCGATCGAGGAATTCGACGTGACCGGACATGACGTGGTGCTCTCCTCCTCGGCGGCCCTGGCAAAGGGGGTGATTACCTCTCCCGACCAGTTGCACGTGGCCTATGTCCACAGTCCGGCGCGCTACGCTTGGGACTTGACCCACGAGTACATCAACGAGCTGGACGGCTTCGCGGCCGGGCTGAAACGCCGCGCAGCGCGGGCGATGATGCACCGCTTCCGCATGTGGGACATGCGCACTGTCGCCCAGGTCGACCAGTACGTGGCCAATTCCGAGTTCATCGCCCGCCGGATCTGGAAGACCTGGCGCCGCGAGGCGCAGGTGATCTATCCGCCGGTCGACACCTCGGCCTTCGACCTTGGCACGGCGCCAAAGGAAGACTTCTACTTCACCGCCTCGCGGATGGTGCCCTACAAGCGCATCCCGCTGATCGTCGAGGCCTTCAGCCAGCGCCCGCACCTGCGCCTGGTGGTCTCGGGCGATGGTCCCGAGATGGAGAAGGTGAAGGCCGCCGCCGGGCCCAATGTTACCCTGCTGGGCCATGCACCCTTCGACGTGATGCGCGATCACATGCAGCGCGCCCGAGGTTTCGTCTTCGCCGCCCGCGAGGATTTCGGCATCGTTCCGGTCGAGGCCCAGGCCTGCGGCACCCCGGTGATCGCGCTTGGCCATGCCGGCACCGCCGAGACCGTGCGCGACCTGTCGATGGACGATCCCACCGGAGTCTGGTTCCATGACCAGACCGTCGAGGAGCTGGGCGCCGCCATCGACCGGATGGAGAACAACCTCGACGCCTTCACCCTCGAAGCCTGCCGCGCAAATGCGATGCGCTTCACCGTCGAACGCTTCCGCAAGGAGCTGGCCGAACATGTCGGTGCCAGCCTGAACGGGCAGCGCCAGTCGGCGGTGCCCGAGCGCAGCTGGTCCCTGCCCGCCTCCGTCCGCGCCTGAATGCGGACTTGGGTGCGCGCCCTCCCCTCTCTCTGGTCATCGGAAGAGATGTCATGAAAGTCAAAACTTCCCGCATCCTCAAGCGCCTCATGGGGATCGCGGGCATGCGCCTGCTGGCCTTCGCACTCGCCTTCGTGCAGGCCGTGGTCGTCGCCCGGGTCTTCGGGGCAGAGGTCTTCGGGATCTATTCCTTCGCCATCTCGGTGATCACCCTGATCGGGCTGGTGGTCAGCTTCGGGCTGGACCAGTACATCATGCGCGAACTGGCGGCCCGGGGGCTGGACGTGGCGGCCCGGGATGCCGGCTTCCGGCGCATCCTGCGCCTGGCCCTGTCGCTGGTGGTGCCGCTCAGCCTGGCGACCACCCTGCTCGGCATCGCCGCCTTCTGGCTGCGCGGCGCGGGCGGGCTCTACAGCATCCCGCTCGGCATGGTCACGGCCACCTTCGGACTGCTGATGCTGCGCAAGTTCCTCGAGGCCCTGGCCCTGGGGTTGAAACAGCCGGTGCTGTCCTTCGTCGGCAGCAAGATCGTCTTTCCGCTGGCCATGATCGCCGGGGCCGGGCTGGTCTGGCTCACCGGCGGCGCGCGCAGCGATCTGGCAATCTCGCTGGTCTACGGCGCGGCGATGCTGTTGTCGCTCTGTGCCATCGCCCTGGTGCTGCGCCGCCCACTGGCGGCCCTGCTGCGCGGTGGCGACCCGGTGCCGCCCTCGCCCTTCGACCGCCGTGCCACCCTGGTGGCGGGCTATCACCTGGTGCTGGTGCTTTCGGGGACGATGATCGCCAACCACATGGATGCGATCATGATCGCCACCATGTCGACACCGGTCGAGGCCGCCTATGCCCGGATCGCCTGGCGCTTGGCCGAGGGGGTCACCACACTGCAGCTCATCGCCATGCTGCAATACAAGCCCCTGATCGCCGAGGCCCATGGCACCGGCGACCGCGACGCCCTGGGCCAGCACATCCGCACCCTGACCTGGATCCTCAGCCTGTCGGGCATCGCCCTTTTCATCTTCGTCGAGCTTACGGCGGACTGGCTGGTGCTGCTCTTCGGCAGCGATTTCGCCGGTGCGGCGATGACCCTGCGCGCCTATGCCGTCGGATGCCTGGCGGTGATGCTCTCGGGATCGGGGGTGGTGCTGCTGACCATGACCGGGAACGAGCGCGCGGCCTCGCGGATCCTGTGGATCTCGCTGGTGCTCAACATCGTGCTCAACCTGGCGCTGATTCCCTTCCTCGGCGCTCTCGGCGCGGGGATCGCCACCGCCCTCAGCCAGTGTCTGCTTGCTATTTTGACAACACGGGCCTGTCGCCGGTCCATCGGATTTGATCCCAGCTTTCTGACCTTGCTGCGCCAGAGGCGCAGTGGGACAAGCTGAGAGACGGTCTTTGTGCGCAATTCATAGAAAGAGAAACCATGTTCAAGAACGCCTCCAAGCCCAAGATGCGCAAGCCGATTCCGGCCTACAAGGCCCTGGCAGGCTACCTGAAGGGGGCCAGCTTCTCTGAGCTGGCCCATGTCGGCGCCAATGTGATCACCGGCAGCCTGGGCATGAAGAAGCCCAAGATATTCGCCGTCGGCATGAACAAGGCCGGCACCAGCTCACTGCACGAGATCTTCGTCGACAACGGCTATCTCAGCTATCACGGCATCCGCTGGCGCTCGGGACGCAACAAGATGCTGCTGAACGGGTTCGACTGCTTCAGCGACGGCCCGCCAGTGGACTTCAAGGCCCTCGACCGCGGCTTTCCCGGCTCGCGCTTCATCCTCAACGTGCGCGAGTTCGACGCCTGGGTGCTGAGCCGGCTGAAGCACATCACCCGCGACAAGAAGAAGCGCGTCGGCGAGATCTTCCCCCATGACTGGGACACCACCGAGGAGTCCATCGAGATCTGGCTGCAGGAGCGCGACCGCCACCATGCCGAGGTGATGACCTATTTCAAGGACCGTCCCGACGACCTGCTGATCGTCAATTTCATCCGTGACCCCGATGCCGCCCGCAAGGTGGCCCGCTTCCTGGGCAAGCCCGAGCCGGACAGCAAACCCTGGGCCAACCCCGCCTCGGGGCGGGGCGGCGCGCCGGAACACCAAATCATGCTGGATGCGGTGCTGCAGCGCAACGGCCTGGATGCCCGGGATGCCAAGCGCGACCTGATCATGCTGCGCAGTGACGCCAATGCCGGGCTGCCGATGGACACTTCGGAATTGGACGGGGCCCCCATCGTGGAGGATCCCGTGCCGGCGGCCCCGGCCAGCGCCTGACACGTCCGGCCGCCGGCCCCGGGCCTAGCCCCAGGTGATCACCTCGGGCGGGACGCAGCCGGCCAGCAGCTCGCGGTCCTCGTCGTAGATCTTCTGCAGCCGGGCGCGCAGCGCCGGGTCCAGGGTTTCGCGCTTCTGGCCCCGCCGCCGGGCCAGTTCCTCGGCGCCGCGGGTGATCGCCCCGCCGACCAGGCGCAGCGGCAGGGCCCGCGGGGCGCGGCGCAGGGTGCCGGGGATCCGCGCCGTCTTCAGCAGGCTGCCGATGCGGGCGATCTTCAGCATGTCGGGATCGTAGAGGCCGACATTGCTGCGCACCATGCCGGTCTCGGCATCGGTGGCGGGCATCCGCGCCGGGTCGAGGTCGAGATGGGCGGCGCAGAGCTCCAGCGCCCGCGCCGGCTGCTGCGCCACGAGGTCCTGCGACATCACCAGGAAGCGGTCGCGGCCATAGGCCTGTTGCCAGCGTTGCAGGTACTGCCCGTAAAGGCCGAAGCGGATCACCTGTTCGGCGCGGCTGCCGGTATCGCCCCGCTCATGGGCGGCCAGGCAGGCTTCCAGCCCCGGGTTCAGGGGAAGGGCCGGAAGATGGGCGTGGCGGACCATGTAGACATAGCTCGAGACCGCCCGGCTGACCGGCTCGCGCAGGACGACGATGAAGCGGGCCTTCGGCAGGGCGGCCGAGATCCGCGCGATGGCCTCGTCGGAACAGAGGTAATCCGGGCGCTTGATGCCGCGCAGCCGCACATCCTGGTCGGCGGCGAAATCTTCCCAGGGGCGGCGGGCATAATCGGGGGCCTCGAAAAAGGCGCTTTCGCCCGCCGGCATGTAGACATCCGGGTGATGGCGCAGGGTTTCCAGCAGCGCCGAGGTGGCGGCCTTCTGGGCGCCGATGATGAGGAAGTCGATCATGAATGCGGCCCTCCCGCAGCCTGCTCGATCACCGTTTGCCAGCTGGCACGGACCCGGGGAATGGCATAGTCGGCGGCCACCGGCACCTGGATGTCGCGCAGCTCGGCCAGGGCGGCGCGGTCGCCGGCCAGCCGGGTGATCTGCGCCGCGATCCCCGCGTGGTCGTCCTGGTCGAACAGCCCCGCCCCGCCGACCGGCGCCAGGATGCCGCGCGGGCCGACATGGGTGGTGGCCAGCACCGCCAGCCCGGCGGCCAGCGCCTCGACCACGACGATGCCGAACAGCTCTTCCCAGGTTTCGGTGCGCTGCGACAGCAGCACCAGCATGTCGTGCTCGGCCATGATCCCGGCCAGCTTTTCGCGGTCGCGCACCGGGCCGAGGAAGGCCACCGCCCCCCCGGTTGTCGCCGCCTCGACCTCGCCGCTCAGCGGGCCATTGCCGACCACGGTCAGGGAAACCCCCTGCCCCGCCAGGACCGGCATCATCTGCAGCAGCAGCCTCAGGCCCTTCTTCTCGGAGAGCTCACCGACATAGAGCAGCCGCAGCGGGCCCTCCCGCCCGGCCCGGCCCGCAGCAGAGGCGGTCCCGGCGGCAAAGAAGACATCGGGCACCGCATGGGGGATGACGGTGGCGCCGACCCCGGCCTCGGCCTGGACGGCCTCGGCCACAACCGGCGTCACGGCAACGGTGCTGACATTGGGATGGGCCAGGAACGAGAGCCAGCGGTCGCGCAGCCAGCGTTTGAAGGCGGCGGGCTTGGGTTGGCGCGGCGTGCGCTCCAGCCCCCAGTCATGCCAGGAGGTGTGGTAGATCACCCGGTTTCGCCGCGCCAGCCCGCGATAGATCAGGAGGCGCGGGTCCCAGGGGGCAAAGCCCATCACCACCACCTCGCCGCGCACCACGGGCAGCTTCAGGCGGAAGGCCAGGTCGCCGGCGGCATTGCTCAGCCGCTCGGCCAGCGGGGTGCGGTCGCGCAGGGCGGCGCGCAGGAATTCCTTGGCGACCGAGTAGCGATGCGCCCCGACCAGCTGCACCTGCCCAGCATCGGCCAGTTCGAAGAGCGCGGGGAAATACTTGCGCGGGTTGGTCTCATGCAGGATGCGCAGGCGGATCATCGCGCCGCCTCGCAGAGCGCCAGAAGCCCCTCGGCCTGGGCGCGCCAGCTGTAGGTGGCGGCCTGCGCGCGGCTGGCCTCGGATTTCGCCTCCCAGAGGCCGGGCTCGTCCATCAGCTGGCGGATCGCGGCCTGCACGCTCTCGGGATCGCCCGCCTCGCAGTAAAGCGCCGCCTCCCCGCAGCGTTCCTTCAGCGACGGGATGGTCGAGGAGATCACCGGGCAGCCGAAGGTCATCGCCTCGATCGGCGGCAGCGGCGAGGCCTCGTAGAACGACGGGAACAGCAGGAAGCGCGCGCCCGCGAAGGCCTCGTAAATCTTCTGCGCCTCGTTGATCTGGCCGCGGAACTCCAGCCGGTCTTTCACATCGTCGGGGATCTCGACCTCGACCCCGCCGAAGCTGGCCCCCGTAGAGCCGATGACCACGAAGCGCATCTTGGGATAGGCCTTGAGGAAGGCCACGGCGCCCTTCAGCACCCCTTCGGCGTTCTTCCGTTTGGTCAGCGAGCCGACGTAGATGCCATACCCCCGCGCCTCTTTCCCCGGACAGGGGGCGGCGAAGGCGGCCTGGGCCGCCGCATCGGGGATGCCACCGTTCTGCAGGAAGCTGAGCCGCACGCTGCCCTCAAGGAAGGGGTAGTGCTTGGCGATCGACAGCTCTTCGGCATGCGACACCGTCACCACCCGTTCCGAGCGTTTCAGGATGCGCGGCATCAGCGCGCCGTAGAAGGCGCGGAACTTCCAGTCATAGGCGGCGGGGAAATACTTGTAGGAGAGGTCATGCACCATGGTGACGACCGGACGCCCGCGCTGCATCAGCCGCGTGAGCGGCGCGGTATTGCCAAGACAGAGCAACGGCTCGGTGCCGCAATGGGCCGGCAGCTCCAGCTGTTCCCAGGCGTGACCGGTGCGCGTGCCGACGACCTCGGGGCGGATCGCCTGCAGATCGGGCGGCGCGACCAGCTCGCCCGCGGGCAGCAGCAAGCGGGGGGTGGGGATCTCTCCGGCGGCGGCCATCTGATCGAAGACCATCAGCGCCTCGCGGGCGACCCGCTGCACGCCGGTCACCGATTGCACCAGGAAGCGCCCATTCAGGGTGAAGGGGATATCGGCCATGCCTCAGTCCGCCCCGAAGAGATCGCGGGTAAAGACCTTCTCCGCCACGTCCTCAAGCTCCGCCGTGCGCCGGTTGGCGACGATCACGTCGGCCTCGGCCTTGAAGGCGTCAAGGTCGCGGATGACGCGCGAGTTGAAGAAGGTCTCCTCGGCCAGGGCGGGCTCGTAGACCACGACCTCGATCCCCTTGGCCTTGATCCGCTTCATGATCCCCTGGATCGAGGACTGGCGGAAATTGTCGCTGCCCGCCTTCATCACCAGCCGGTGGATGCCGACGACCTTGGGCTGCAGGGCGACGATGCGCTCGGCGATGAAATCCTTGCGGGTGGTATTGGCATCGACGATGGCGCGGATCAGGTTCTGCGGCACCTCAGAATAGTTCGCCAAGAGCTGCTTGGTATCCTTGGGCAGGCAATAGCCGCCGTAGCCGAAGCTGGGGTTGTTGTAGTGGCTGCCGATGCGGGGGTCATGGCCGATGCCCTCGACGATGGCGCGGGTGTCCATGCCGAAGGCCATGGCATAGCTGTCGAGTTCATTGAAATAGGCCACCCTCAGGGCAAGGTAGGTATTGGCGAAGAGCTTGATCGCCTCGGCCTCGTCGGAACCGCAGAAGATGACCGGGATGTCGTCCTTGATCGCCCCCTCGGCCAGCAGCCCGGCAAAGACCCGGGCGCGCTCGCTCTCTTCGCCGACCACGATCCGCGAGGGATGCAGGTTGTCGTAAAGCGCCTTCCCCTCGCGCAGGAACTCGGGGCTGAAGATCACGCTGGCGACCCCGAAGCGGCGGTTCACATCCGCCGTGTAGCCGACCGGGATGGTCGACTTGATGACGATCGTCGCGCCCGGATTGATGCGCAGCACATCGGCGATCACCGCCTCGACGCTCCGGGTGTCGAAATGGTTGGTGACCGGATCGTAGTTCGTCGGCGTCGAGACGATGACGTACTCGGCGCCCGCATAGGCGACCTCGGGATCGGTGGTGGCGGAAAGGCTCAGCGGCTTTTCGGCCAGGTAGGCCTCGATCTCGGCATCGACGATGGGGCTGCGGCGCTCATTGACCAGCGCCACCCGGGTCGCGTCCAGGTCCAGCGCCACGACATCATGGTTCTGGGCCAGCAGCACGGCATTGCTGAGGCCTACGTAACCGATACCGGCAACGGCAATTTTCTTTCGCATCATTGAAGCCTTAAACATGGGTTTCTTCAGGAAGGATTGCTGGAAAACACTCTGTTTGAGCACTCAAAACATCTGGTTCAAATTGAACCCGTTCACCAGGATGCGCGCCCCGGTTGTACTGATATGAGACATGTTGAAATACAGCACCTTGTCGTCATCATTCACGATGGGGCAAATCTGCTCCTTGCAGAGCAGGGGCACAGGGTCGAGCAGGTCCACTCCCTGTTCCGCAGCGATGCGATCCAGGGCGCCATTCCAAGCCGCAGAGGCGGAGAGAACCTCCTGCACATCACGCCCGATCTGTCCTGGCGGCACGTTGGAGGCGAAGGCATAGCCAGCGATCGACGGGGCATCCATGTTGATGTTGGGGATCTGCTTCACCAGAACGACGCGCTTGCCCGCCCCGACCAGCCGCGTCACCAGCGCCTCGTAGCTCGCCACCATGCGCTCGAACGGCAGGCTGGTCAGATAGTGCTCGGCATTGACCAAGAGGATGACGCTCCCAATGTCCGGATCTTGGACCACCTTCTCGAGCATCTGTGCGTTGATGGTGGCGCAGTTCCGGCGCCCCGGCATCTCGATGTCCAGCACCGGCGGGCAGGCACTGGCGGTGAGCACACGCAGAGACTGCCCCTGTTCCGCCAGGCTCTGCCCGAGGGAGAAGGCAAGTTCGGCGCCATGGCTGTCGCCCCAGACAAGCAGGTCGGGGCGGGCGCTGTCATCGCCCAGGACGCAGGTCTTCTCGTAAGGCAGCTGCTGTCCTGCATCCCGGTGACAGCGGCTGCGCACGGGGCTGTAGGCCTCCGCTGCCGCGAAGGCTTCCAGCGCCGGCGGCGAAAACCTCTGCGGCATCCCACCGGCATTCCAGATCAGGAGTGCGGCGAGGCTGACGATAGCCATCCCCCCGGCCCCCATCCTCAGGAGAGGGACCCGTCCGGGGTCCAGGGTCATGAAGCGGCGTTCGACGAGGTGGTAGCTGGCGATCGCCAGCAGGACCGACACCGCCATGGATGCAAGGTAGAGGCCCACCCCAACCTCCGGCTGCTGCCAGATGCGCAGGTAGGCCAGGACAGGCCAGTGCCAGAGGTAGAGCGAATAGGAGATATCGCCAATAAAGCGGAGCGGCCCGAGATCGAGTACCCGCGCCGCAGGCACGGGTCCCTCGCGACCCGCATAGAGGATCAGGCCGGCCCCGAGCGTCGGCCAGAGCGCCATCAGTCCCGGAAAGCGGTGGGTTTCCTGCAGCAAGGCGAAGGATCCGATGATCAGCACCAGCCCGCAAACGACCAGGAGATTGCGCGCGGTCATGCTCCGCAGCCTGAAGGGCAGCAGGGCGCAGAGACTGCCCAGGAGGAGCTCAAAGGCCCGGAAGGGCGACAGGAAGTAGGCCCCCAGGGGGCTCTTGGTGATGGCCCATTCCGACAGGCCGAGGCTCAGTGCGAAGGTGATCGCGAGAAGCCAGATCAACGCGCCGGGCAGGAAGCGCATGACCAAGAACATGAACAGCGGGAACACGATGTAGAACTGCTCTTCCACCGAAAGCGACCAGGTATGCAGTAGCGGCCTGAGGGTGGCGGCTTGGTCGAAATAGCCGCTGCTGAAGTAGAAGTTCACGTTCGAGACAAAGAAGACCGAAGACAGCGTGTTCTGCGCCACCTCGACCAGACCGGCGGGCGAGAGCAGAACCACTCCCACGGCCAGGGTCGCCAGCAGCACGACCATCAGGGCCGGGAAGATGCGCCGGACCCGCTTGCGGTAGAAATCGGCGAACGAGAACCGCCCCAGGGACATGTCGCGATACAGGATCCCCGTGATCAGGAAGCCGGAGATGACGAAGAAGATGTCGACGCCGACGAAGCCTCCGGGCAAGGCATGGGGAAAGGTGTGAAACAGGACCACGGAACCGACCGCTAGGGCGCGGAGCCCTTGGATATCGGTTCGCAGTCTGTGGTGTTTTCCCTCTGTCGACATCGAGATCAGGTCCCTGCAATAAGGTCTTGGCGAAATAAATTGTGGGTGTGGTGGCGCGCGACCACGGGGCTCATCCCCGCGGCGCCGCGGCGCCACCTTCGAAAAGACTGCCCTGCCAGAACGGCAGCATCGACATGACCGTCGTCCGGCTGAGATGATTGTCGTCGACATAGAGCGACAGCCCGCCGTCCCGCGTCGCCGGGCAGATGTCGGGACCGCAGAGCTGTTCCCCGACATCGACCACCGACAGCCTTGGATACTCGGCCGCTAGCCGGTCCAGCACGACGCGGGTATAGGCCTGGCGCTGCTCGAACTGGGCCCGGCTCACGCCGAAGTCGCGCTCGCGGTGCATCAGGGCGTTCACGCCGGTGGCCCGGGGGATGTTGGTTTCCTGCTCGGGGACATAGGCGACGACATGGATCCGTTTGTCCTGCAGACTGTCCAGCATACGGCGCAGGCCAGCCTCGGCGACGATGCGGTTGGTCTCGACCGACGGATCGGAATGGTCGGCGTCGGTCAGGAAGATGCTGCCCCGGTTGAGCCCGAAGCGGGAGGCCTCAAAGGCGCTGCTCCATCGGGCCACGAGGAAGACATCACGCACCTCCTCCCGGGAGGCGATCTGCTCGGCTGCGGCGGCGAAGAAATCGGCGCATACCCGTTCGCCCTGGGTCACCCCCAGGAGGGGATAGCAGCCGCCATAGGTCAGCACGTAGCCCGCCCTTCCGGCCGCGGCACCGGCGGCGGTGATCCCCGGCGCCATGGCATCGCCGAAGCTGTCGCCGATGATGGCGAAATCCGGGGGCACGCCCTCGGCGCCCTCGACGCAGTAGTCGCCGCCCCGGATGCGCTCGGGCGAGAGCCCGTTGCAGGCCCGGCGGCGCGGGTTGATGTCCAGCGCCACGTTGCTCAGCTCGGCCACCCGGTCGGGCAGGCGCGAGGGAATGCCGTCATAGACCCGCCCGGAGGCGCCGAAGAGGAAGGCCAGGCAGCAGATCGCGACGCCCCCCACCAGCACGCTGCGCTGCGTCAGGAAGCCCTTGCGACGGAACGGCTGCTCGATGAAATGGTAGGAGAGGACGGCCATCCCGATCGCACCTGCGACGGCGGTGATCTCCAGCCAGAGCGCAGGTTCGCCCTCGGAGAGGTAGCGCATGAAGACCAGCGGCGGCCAGTGCCAGAGGTAGAGCGAGTAGGAGATCCTGCCCACGTAGACCACCGGGCGCAGTCCCAGCAGGCCGGCGGCCAGGGTCTCTTCGCCGCCCTCGCCCAGCTTGATCAGCAGCGCCGCCCCCAGCACCGGGAACAGCGCGGCGAGCCCCGGGAAGGGCGTGTCTTCGCTGTAGAGCAGCACCGGCAGCAGGATCAGCCCCAGGCCGAGCACCGACAGCGCCTGGCGCAGCGGGGCGGCCAGAGCCGTCGCGCCGCCCCGCAGGGACAGGGCGATGAGACTGCCGCTCAATAGCTCCCAAGCGCGCAGCCAGGGCATGTAGAAGGCGCTTTGCATATCCGTCGCCACCCCCTGCACCGCGCCGGCGAAGGACAACAGCCAGAGCAGGACGAAGACCGGCAACGCGTGGCGGATCAGGCGCAGCCGGGCCATCAGCACCAGCAGCAGCGGGAACACAATGTAGAACTGCTCTTCGACGCCAAGCGACCAGGTGTGCAGCAGCGGGCGGAATTCCGAACTGGTGTCGAAATAGCCGCTCTTCATGTCGAAGTAGAAGTTCGACAGGAACAGCGCCACCGCGGCCAGGCTTTCGCCGAATTCCTTGAAGTCCACCGGCAGGAACAGCAGCCAGCAGGCCACCGAGACGACCAGCGCCATGGCATAGAGCGCCGGGAAGATCCGCCGCACCCGGCGCTCGTAAAAGGCGAAGATCGAGAACCGCCCCTCCTCGACCTCGCGCAGCAGAATGCCGGTGATCAAGTAGCCGGAGATGACGAAGAAGACATCCACCCCGACGAAGCCGCCAGAGAACAGCGCGATCTTGGCATGGGCAAGGAAGACCGAGACGACAGCCACGGCCCTCAGCCCGTCGATGTCGCGCCGGTAGCCTCCCCTGGAATGTGTCGATCCGGACATGCTCTTTCCCTTCCCGAAAGCGCGCCACCGGCCGGAGCTGATGGCGCGGGACCCGGCCCTCAGCTGCGGGCGTAGACGTCTTCGTAGCGCACGATATCGTCCTCGCCGACATAGGCACCGGTCTGCACCTCGATCAGCACCATGGGGATTTTCCCCGGGTTCTCCATCCGGTGGACGCAGCCGAGCGGCAGGTAGATCGACTGGTTCTCGGTGACCAGGCGGACCTCGTCGTCACAGGTGACCCGCGCCGTGCCCTCGACCACGATCCAGTGCTCGGAGCGGTGGAAGTGGCTCTGCAAGGAAAGCGAGCCGCCCGGATGCACCATGATCCGCTTCACCTGGAAGCGGTTGCCCACCACCAGGCTTTCGAACCAGCCCCAGGGGCGGTGATCCTTGGGGAAATGCGTCGCCTGGGCGGCGCCCTTCTTCTTCAGCGCCTCGACCGCCTTCTTGACGTCCTGGGCGCGCGACATGTCGGCGACCAGCACCGCGTCGTTCATCGCCACCGCCATGATGTTGTCGAGGCCAATGCCCACCACTTCCAGGTTCTCGCTCTCCGAGCGCAGAAGCGAGTTGGTGCAGTCGATGGCCGTGGCCGCGCCGCTGGTGGCAACGCCGTTGGCGTCGGGACCAGTCTCGCGCCAGACGGCGTCCCAGCCGCCAAGGTCGGACCAGCCGGCGGTGAAGGGCACCACGGAAAGGTTCGCCGCCTTCTCCATCACCGCGTAGTCGATCGAGATATCCTCGGCCCCCGCCCAGGCCTCGGGCGCCAGGCGCAGGAAGCCGAGATCGGGCTTGGCGTCTGACAGCGCGGCCTTCACCGGCGCCATCAGCTGCGGCGCGAAGCTTTCGAAGGCGGCAAGGATATCCTTGGCCTTGAACAGGAAGATCCCGGCGTTCCACAGGAAGTTGCCGGCGGCGAGCATCTCGGTCGCCTTGGCCTCGTCGGGCTTCTCGACGAAGCGCGACAGCTTCACCGGCTCGCCGGAGGTGGCGGCGGAGAGTTCCAGGTAGCCATAGCCGGTTTCCGGATGGGTCGGCGTGATGCCGAAGGTCACCAGGTCACCGGCCTCGATGGCGGCAAGGCCCTTCTCGACGGCGGCATGGAAGGCCTGTGCATCGGGCACCACGTGATCCGAGGGGGCGACGAGCATCACCGCCTCGGGGTCATTGTCGGCCAGCGCCAGGGCGGCGGCAAGGATCGCCGGGGCGGTATTGCGCCCCTCAGGTTCGATCAGAATGGCGCCCGGGTCGATGCCCACGCCCTGCAGCTGCTCGGTGACGATGAAGCGGAAATCGGAGTTGGTCAGCACCATGGGGGCGGCGAAGCGCAGCGCGGCGGTCTCGCCTGACAACCGCTTCGCCGAGGCCTGGAACAGAGTCTCTTCACCGACCAGCGGCACGAACTGTTTGGGATAGCTCTTGCGGGAAAGGGGCCAGAGGCGCGTCCCGGATCCGCCACAGAGCAGGACCGGGGTAATGGAGGTGAATGCCATCCTGTGGAAACCCAATTTTGGAAATGTCTGTCGCAACTGTTATCAGGCTTTCGGGGGGGCTCAACCCCCATGCCCGCCACTCCGCGTGACTTTGCCAAACTGTCACGGGACGGCCTGCCGCGACGCAGCATTATCAGGCAGACCCGGGCGCGCCTGCTACCCTTGCTTGGCCTTGCGGGCAACGAAGCCCAGAAAGGCGCGGTCGGCCGAGCGCAGGCGCGGCCGGCCCGAGATGGCCCAGAAGGCGCGCCATTCGGCCTCCAGCGCGTAGACGTCGGCGCCCGGCAGCATGTCGCGGGCCTGCTCCAGCGCCTCTGCCGAGAGCGGCGGCGCGGCGGGGCCCTCCTCGATCACCTGGGCGCGGCGGGAAAAGCGGATCAGGTCGCCCTCTTCCTCGGCCAGGTGGTAATCGGGCAGGTGGTCGCTTTCGATCATGTCGCGGATCATCTTGCGGAAGACCCGGCGGGGGCTGGCGCTGCCGGACTTCTTCAGCAGCACCTCGACCGAGACCCGCCATTCGGGCTGCTTGCCGCAATGCTTGCGGGCCAATTCGTAGATGCGCCGCTCCAGCGGTTTGCGCAGGCGGAAGTAATCGCGGCTGAGCGTCAGCACCGATTTCGACAGCACGGCGCGAAACAGCCAATCGCTGAGCGTCACGGTCACGCTGACCATGCGCCCGCCGCGGGTCTTCTTCACGATCTCCCATTTCTCGATCAGCCCGAAGCCGGTGGTCACCTCTTCCTCGCCGGTCACTATATTGGTGGTGATCCTTGTGCCGGCCAGCCGCTCGAAGGCCTCCTTCAGGCGGCGGTAGGCATCGCCGGAGGTCTCGCGGTTGGTCGCCACCAGCAGGTCATGGGCGCGCAGGGTCAGCGTGCGCCCGACGGCGCGACCGGCGTTGATCGCCGCCATCAGCTGGGAGATGCAGAAGATCAGGATATCTTTATCGTGGATCGTCGCCAGCCCCTTCACCGAGGGGATGACCTCGATCTGCGCGCCACGATGTTCGTAGGACAGGATGCGCCGGTCAGGCCGGGTCGAGAGGGTGAAGACCGGGTGCTCCATCGTCGCCATGTCATCCTTGGGGATGGCATCGAGGATGTCGCAGATGAAGAAGTCGATCTGCGGATGCCGCTCGGGCAGCAGGGCGCCCCCCTGGGTGCGGATCGCTGTCGTGGCCATGGCTGCCCATTCCTCTGCCGAGAACGCCACGCGGCCCCGGTCGGTTTCGCCCCTGCACGGAGATCCCGCGCCTGCTCGTTCGAACCTGGTCGGTGCCCCCGGCGGCAGCCATTCGCGGGAACCCGGCCTTTCGTGGTTTCATTGACGCTCACCCTAGGGATGTGCCCCCCCATGGTCCAGCCCTTCCTTCGGGGGTTCGGAGTCGCTTCAACGGGGGTTCGGAATCGCCCTATCGGGGGTTCAGAGTCGCCCTGCCCTTTTCCGTGGCAAGATTCTGATTTTTTTTCAGATGCTTAGCGCCCAGCTCCGGATCCCGTAACACTATAAATAACACATATCTAACAAGAGGCGGATTTTCGCAGGACCTCCGGGCTGCCGGTTTTCCAGACGGAAAAGTCCCGTATTTTCAAAGAAAAGGAGAATCGGGTACCGGTTTTCCTTACATGTGCGCAGTTTCGTGGTATCTTGATGGAAACGCGGCACATGAGGCGAGCATGACCAGCGACCAGCCCCCCTATTTCAACATCGACCCGGACCGGGCGCTGCGCGATCTCGGCGCGCCCTTTTCCACTACGCGCTTCCGTGAGGTAGCCGAGGCCTGTGCCCGCGGGCGCAGCGATCTCGCCTCTCGCGGGATGGACGCAGAGGGCCGCAAGTCGCTGCGGCTCTTCTCCACCTGGGAGATTACGCGCTACCTGATCCCGGTGGCCACCCCGCATTTCCGCCGCGTGCTGAAGGCCAATCCAGAGCTGCCGCAGGGGCGCTCGGAAAGCGATGGCGGGGCCAAGTGGTTCACCCTGGACGAGGTGCTGCGCCTGCGGGCCCATTTCGCCGCCGAAGGATCGAAGGCGAAGGAATACCTGCCCTACCGGCCCAAGGGCCAGCCCGCCAAGATGGTCGCCGTGGCCAACTTCAAGGGCGGCGTCGGCAAGACCTCGACCGCAGCGCACCTGGCGATGTCGGCGGCGCTGGATGGCTACAAGGTGCTGGTGGTGGACCTGGATTCCCAGGGGTCCATGACCTCGATCTTCGGCGGCCGCGTCGAGGATGAATGGCAGACCGTCTTCCCCCTGCTCGCCCGCCACTACGCCCGCCACCTGCGCGCCGACAACCAGCTGCGGCTGGATCGCGGCGAGGCCCCCCTGCCCCTCGACGACACGCTCTCGGAGGCGCTGGAGGTCAAGGCCGGAGACCTCGTCCAGAAGACCCACTGGCCCAATATCGACCTGATCGGCGCCCAGCTGAACCTCTACTGGTCCGAGTTCCAGGTTCCGGTCTGGCGGATCCAGTCGAGGGGCTGGAAGCTCTGGGATGCGCTGACCGAAAGCCTGGAGGCTGACGGGGTGCTGGACCAGTATGACGTGATCTTCCTCGATACCCCCCCTGCCCTCGGCTACCTGACGATCAACGGCCTGGCCGCGGCAGACATCCTGCTGGTCCCCCTCGGCGCCTCGTTCCTCGAGTTCGACTCCACGGGCCGCTTCTTCGACATGCTGCATTCCACCTTCGCCTCGATCGAAGAGGGAGAGAACATGGCCGCCCGCGCCCTTGGCCGCGAAGGCCTGGCCTTTGAGTGGGACGCCGTGCGCGCGGTGATCACCCGCTACGACGGCGCCCAGCAAGGCGAGCTGGCCTCGCTGATGCAGGCCTACCTCGGCCCGGTCCTGTCGCCCGAACGGCAGGATTTCACCGCCCTCATCGGCCAGGCTGGCGAACAGGTGAACGGCATCTACGAGGCCGACTACCGCGACTTCAACCGCGAGACCTATGTCCGCGGCCGCGCCACCTTCGACGAGACCTATGCCGGGTTCAAACGCCTGCTGCTGGCCACCTGGCGCCGCGACGAGCTGGCCGACCAGGAGGCGGCGGAGTGATCCGCCCGGCGCAGATGTTTCGCGCGCGAAACGCAGGTTGCAGGGGGGCTCTGCCCCCCTCTCCTTCGGAGAGTCCCCCGCAGTATTTTCAGCCGTCGGATGGAACAAGGACCTCTTGCTCCTATCCGATGGCCATAAATACTGCCGCCGGAGGCCATCGCCCGGCAGGGCGATATCTGCCTGACCGTTTCGCACGCGAAACAAATGCTCAGTGTTTCGCGCGCGAAACATTTGCCGGGCGCCCCGGCGCGAACCCCTTAACCTCTGCCGCCCAGGCTGCGGCGACATCCGTCCTGTGAAGGAGGCACCATGGCCAAGCGCAAACGTCTGACCCCCGCCAATCCCGACTTCCTCGGCGGCCCCGAGGAGAGGTCCCTGCCGAAGACCGGCCTGGCCGGCGGGCTGAGCCCGGACGAGGCCGAGGCCCTGCGCCGTCCCCGCGCCCCGATTGCCGAGGTGGCGGGCGAGGCCTCGGCGGCGGCGGCGCTGAAGGAGCTCTCGGATGAGATGACTCGGGCCCGCGACGAGGGGCGGCTGATCCAGTCGCTGGCGCTCGTCGAGATCGACACCGGCCACCTGGTGCGCGACCGCATGTTCACCGAAGAGGAAGACCTGGTCGCGCTGATCGAGAGCCTGCGCCGCCGTGGCCAGCAGACGCCGATTGAGGTGGTGGATCGGGGGCAGGGTGCCGCGCCGCGCTATGGTCTGATCTCGGGCTGGCGGCGGCTGGCGGCGCTGAGCCGCCTGGCCGCCGAGGACCCGAAGTTCGCCCGGGTTCTGGCGCTGGTGCGTCAGCCTGCCAGTTCCTCCGAGGCCTATGTGGCCATGGTCGAGGAGAACGAGATCCGCGTCGGGCTCAGCTACTACGAACGCGCCCGGGTTACGCTGAAGGCGGTGGAGGAGGGGGTCTACCCCGACCTCAAGACCGCGCTGAACACGCTCTTTGCAAATGTTTCGCGCGCGAAACGTTCGAAGATCAAGAGCTTCACCCGGCTGGTCGAGGCGCTGGACGGGGCGCTCTCCTTCCCGACCCAGATCGGCGAACGGCTGGGGCTTGAGCTGGCGAAGCGGCTGGACGAGGAGCCGGGCCTGGAAGACCGCCTGCGCGGGCGGCTGGCCGAGGCCGGTCCGGCCAATGCTCAGGAAGAGCAGGAGGTGCTGGCGCCCGTGGCGGCGGCCTCCTCTGCCGGTCGCGCCCCTGCTGCGGAGCCGGCACAGCCCGTTGCCCGCCGTGGCGCGGGGGTCGAGGTCAGCTATGACCCGGGCCGGGCACGGCTGGTGCTGAACGGGGTGGATGCCGATCTCTACGGCGCCCTGGTGGCCTGGCTGGGCAAGCACTGATCCGAGCAAATGTTTCGCGCGCGAAACGTCTGGATGCATCTCGGCTTTGCCTTGTCTGCTGCAGATCTGGACGGACATGGTGGCTCGGATACCCTTGCTGCAAAGGCTTCTGAGCGTGCGCTTTAGGACCTTCCCTCGGTGCTGGGAATGAGCTCAGCGCTATAGAGAACACTGTGATGACACACAGTAACTCAGAGGAAATCATGCCTAAGAAACCCTTCCAGAAAAGCCGCCTTGCAGACTTCGTGACTACGCGGGTCCTGGAGTTGAGGACCCGCAAGACGCAGGCTGAAATCGCCGCGGAAGCTGGCTTCACGAACCCCAACGTGATCTCGATGCTCAAGTCTGGTGCGACCAAGCTTGCGCTTGATCGGGTGCCGAGCCTGGCTCAGGCCCTCGACTGCGATCCGGCTTACCTGCTGCTGCTGGCGCTGGAGCAGGCTGAAGGCAATACCGCCGCGGTCGCGCTGATGGAGATCATGGGCACGCCGGTCACCGCCAACGAGCTTGGCTGGCTCAAGGAGATCCGGGATGCCTCGGAGAACACCGATCCCAGGCTGACGGGGCGCAGCCGGACTGCGCTTCGGGCCATCTTCGGCAAGTGAGCGATTGCCATGTGGCATGAGCTCTAGGCCTGTGCCTTTCGGGAAGGTGGCGTTCAGCCCCTTCCCACTCCGTGCTTGCGTGTTGTCCGTGGGGATGTCGCATGCTCTTGGATGGCGCGAGGCGTCAAGAGGCCGAGAGTGTAGTTCAAGACCTCAGAAGAGAAGTGGAATTCGCGTATTTGCCTCTTGTCCGCTCACCTGGGTATCGTGAGAGAGCAGCTTCACAGGAGGCCCAGCTTCTCCGCCCTCTCCAGCAGCATCTTTACCGAGGAGGGCTGCCAGCGCGTGCGCCCGCGAGGGGTGCGCTCGCGCATGGCTTCCAGCCGGTCGCAGATCGCTTGCAGGGTCATGTCTGGATCCGCGCCCCTGAGTGCGGCCACGATGGCCGGCAGGCGGTCATCTGTTTCGCGCCGCGCCGCCCGGCCCAGCACCTCGTCCGGCAGGAACCCGTCGCGGACATAGGCTTTCACCGCGCGCAGCAGGCGGCTTTGCGTCCAGTGACGGTCGCGGGGCAGGGGGGCGTTGATGATCCGCAGCACGTCTTCCCAGGCCATGTCGGGGCGCAGGCGGCGGACATGGGGCACCCAGTCCGGTGCCATCCTGTTCAGCCGCTCCATGTAGCCGTCCTGCTGCGCCAGCCGTAGCTTGCGCAGTGCAGCCGGATCGCGGGCCCTGAGGCCGGGGTTGCCGCCGATCCGCCCCTTGTCGCGCGCGCTGGCCAGCCCGGCCTTCGTGCGCTCGCGGATCAGCGCACGCTCGAATTCCGCCGCCGCGCCCAGGACCTGAAGGGTGAACTTGCCCTGCGGAGAGGCGGTGTCGATGGGATCCTGAAGAGAGCGGAAGAAGGCCCCCTTGGCCTCGAGCTGTTCTATCACGTCCAGCAGGTGCGACAGGGATCGCGCCAGCCGGTCGATCCGCACCACAACCAATGTGTCCCCTCTCTGCACGCGCTCCAACACAAGGGTGAGCTTGGGCCGCGCGCGGTCACCGCCCGAGGCGTGTTCTTCGAATATCTCGGTGCATCCCGCCGTGCGCAGGGCCTCGGACTGGGGCAGGGGGGTCTGTTCCTCCGTGGAGACGCGGGCATAGCCGATGAGGCGCATGGGACCTAGGATTTTCAATTTAATTTACCGTAAATAAATGATCGTTTGAAAACGATTGCAAGCCGGCTTCCGCTGTCGCGCTGAGCAGCAATAATCAACCTCGCAAGGGGCTGAGCACGGTCACAGAGTTGCTGTGCTGCGTCCCCTGCTGCTTTCTGTGCGACTTTTGAAGAGTGACGGGATAGATCTCCTTCAGTTGTGTGCATAACTTGCCTATTATGCACAGATGAGTGGTAAACGTACTGTTTCTGAAGATGATTTCGATCACCCGACCTTCGGCATGGAAGGGGCGGAGGCTATCGCAGAAGAGGAGCTTTGGTTCCTACCTGGACCTGCCGAGGCAGAGCCGGACTTTCTAGTCCCCGGTCCGCATGCGGAGCCCTCCGAAACCGAGGTGGTTCGCAACCGGGTCAGCGATTGGGTCGAGGCCGAGCGCGATCATGCCGCGCGTCTTGCGCGAGTGGCCGGACGCCTAGGGGCGCTTGACGACAGGCTTTGGCGTGGCCCCGCCGGCTGGCGACACCGGCTCGCGCTGATCGAGGCCGCCGACCTCAGCTGGTTCGCTGGGGACCGTGTTGGTCCGGATCGGCTGGCGCTCTGGCTGGCCATGCGGCTATCGGGGGTTCAGATGGATCAGGCGGCGCTGATACGTGTCGGCTGGGCCTTCCGGCGGCTGTCTGGTGGTCCTGGGCCGAGGGCAGATCTACCTGCCTTCCTTGACCGGCGCGACCCGGACCGCATCGCGCCAGATGCCGAACGGTTCGAGGATCGTTCTGCAAGCTGGCTGGCGATGATCCAGGCGGGCGCTGACCTGCATCCGATCACCTGCGCCTGCATGGGATATCATCTGTGGGCGATGGCTGGGCTGGGCGAACCAGGCGGCGGGCAGATCGACGCGGCAGTCACGGCGGCACGGGTCGCCACCGGCGAGGCGTGTGGTATGGTCTTCGCGCCGCTGGCCATGGGCGGGGCCGGGGGGATGCGCGTCGCCGGTACGCCCTCGGAGCGTCTTGGTCGTTGGCTGGACGGGATGACCAGCGCCATCATGACCGCGACACGCCACCTCGACGAAGTCGAAACCTGGGAGCACCGTGCCATCGACCAGATGGCCCGACTGTCCGGCCGCACTCCCGCAGCATTGCGCCGGGTGCTGACCGAATGGCCCCTGATCTCGGCCCCCATGGCCGAGGCCCTGACGGGCGCCAGCCGCGCCGCAGTCCAGCGCAACCTGCTGTGGATGCAGGATCGAGGCCTGATTCATGAGGTCACAGGCCAGGGACGCTACAGGATGTGGCGGATAGCAGGGTCGTCGGCTGCCTCCATGTCACAGTAGCCCCTACTGAAGCGCTCAAACCCGACTTGCAATTCGTCATTCGACAGCGCTGTCCATGGCCTCGTCCGGGTTGCTGCCTCTGAGGAGGAACGCCGTCCCGCCCTTGCGTGCGGCCTGTCCCGGGGCACCGGCTGACGCCATTCCGACTGGACTATGGGTACAGGGAATGTACTGATGCCGACGCTTGGGTCGGGAGGTCTGGCCAAGGCACAGAGATCACTACCCCGTGGGAGGAAACATGGATCGTCGTTCTTTCATTCGCCGTGGCGCCCTGGCCGGTGCCGGCGCCGGTGCAGCCGCCCTGGCCAGCCCCGCCGTCGCCCAGGACCGCATCACCTGGCGCATGGTCACCACCTGGCCGAAGAATTTCCCCGGCCTCGGTGTCGGCGCGCAGCGCCTGGCTGACCGGATCACCGCCGCCTCGGGCGGCCGGCTGACCGTGCAGGTCTATGCCGCCGGCGAGATGGTGCCGCCGCTGCAGTCGCTGGACGCCGTGATCGACGGCACCGCCGAGATGAGCCATGGCGCCGCCTACTACTGGCAGAACAAGTCCACCGCCCTGTCCTATTTCACCGGCGTGCCCTACGGCATGACCGCCGGCGAACTGGCGGCCTGGGTGCAGCACCTGGGCGGCCAGCAGCTCTGGGACGAGGTCTATGACCAGTTCGGCGTGCAGGGCTTCCTGTCGGGCAACACCGGCACCCAGGCGGGCGGCTGGTTCCGCGACGAGCTGACCGGGCTGGACAGCCTGAAGGGCCTGCGCTTCCGCACCCCCGGCCTGGGCGGCCGCGTGTGGGAGAAGCTGGGCGCCACCGTGACCAACATGGCGGCAGGCGAGATCTTCCAGGCGCTGCAGTCGGGCGCGCTGGACGCGGCCGAATTCGTCGGCCCCTACAACGACCTGGCGCTCGGCTTCTACCAGGTGGCGAAGAATTACTACTTCCCCTCCTTCGTGGAACCCGGCCTGGCGACCGAACTGGTGGTCGACAAGGCCAAGTACCAGGCCCTGCCCGACGACCTGCAGGCGATCGTGCGCGATGTCTGCCAGGCCGAGTACGACACCGTCTCGGCGGATTTCGTCGCCAACGACCCGCGCGCGCTCAAGACCCTGGTCGAAGAGCATGGCGTGCAGGTGCGCCAGTTCCCGGAAGAGATCCTGGAAGCCGGTGCCAAGGCCTCGATGGAGATCATCGCCGAGCTGCGTGACAGCAGCGACGAGATGACCCGCAAGGTCACCGAGCACTTCATCGAGTCGCTGAACCTGATGCGCTCGCGCACCGAGGGCAACGACATGAACTTCATCGAAGCGCGGGCCAAGTATTTCACGCTTTGATTTTCTTTTCTGAAAATCAAAAGGCCCGGACGCAAGTCCGGGCCTTTTTTGTTTCGCGCGCGAAACACTGAGCACCGGTTCGGGCGAAGCCCGACAAAAGGTCCGGGGGGCCTTTTGAGGTGCGAAGGGGCGGAGCCCGACCGGTTCAGGCCGGAGCCCCCGACAGGGGCAGTGCGCCTCAGCCGGCGATCACCGAGGGCAGCCAGGTGACCAGCTGCGGGAAGGCAAACAGCAGCGCGATGGCGAGGATCTGCAGCAGCACGAAGGGCAGGATGCCGCGGTAGATCGCCGAGGTCGGCAGGCTGTCCGGCGCCACGCCGCGCAGGTAGAACAGCGCGAAGCCGAAGGGCGGCGTCAGGAAGGAGGTCTGCAGGTTGACCCCCACCATGACCCCCAGCCAGACCGGGCTGATGTCCATGGCCAGCAGGATCGGCGCGGTGATCGGGATCACGATGAAGATGATCTCGAAGGTGTCCAGGATGAAGCCCAGCACGAACATGATCGCCATGACCACCGCGACCGCCATCAGCGGGCCGCCGGGCAGGCCGGTCAGGAACTCATGCACAAGGGCGTCGCCGCCCATCATGCGGAACACCACCGAGAAGACCGCGGCGCCGAACAGGATGATGAAGACCATGCTGGTGATGGTGGCGGTCTGCACCGCCGTCTCATGCAGGATCCGGCCCGACAGCTTCCAGCGGAAGGCGGCCAGCAGGGTGGCACCGACGGCGCCCACCGAGGCGGCCTCGGTGGGGGTGGCGATGCCGCCCAAGATCGAGCCGAGCACGGCCAGGATCAGCAGCAGCGGCGGCAGCAGCGCGGTCAGGATCTCGCGCTTCAGATGGGCCTTTTCCTCGGGCGGGACGGGGGTGGCGGGGCAGCTCTCGGGATCGGTGATCGCCTTGAAGATCACCCAGCCGATATAGAGCAGCACCAGCAGCACGCCGGGCAGCATGGCACCGGCAAACAGGTCGCCGACCGAGACCGGGGTGGGGGCGAAGTTGCCCTTGGCCATCTGCACCTGGGCGTTGATGCCCGAGAGCATGTCGCCCATGAAGATCAGCACCGTCGAGGGCGGGATGATCTGGCCGAGCGTTCCGCTGGCGCAGATCACGCCGGTGGCCAGGGTCGGCTTGTAGCCCGCCCGCATCATCGCCGGCAGCGAGATCAGCCCCATGGTGACCACCGTGGCGCCGACGACGCCGGTCGAGGCCGCCAGCATGGCCCCCACGATGACGACCGAGATCGCCAGGCCGCCGCGCATGTTGCCAAACAGCTTGCCCATGGTCAGCAGCAGCTGCTCGGCGATCTGCGAGCGTTCCAGCATCACCCCCATGAAGACGAAGAGCGGCACGGCCACCAGCACCTCGTTGGTCATGTAGCCGATGTAGCGGTTCGGCAGCGACCCGAAGTTCGAGGGATCGAAGACGCCGAAGTACATGCCGAGCGCGCCGAAGAGCAGCGAGGTGCCGGCCAGGGTGAAGGCCACCGGGAAGCCGAGCAGCAGGAAGCCGATGATGCCGAAGAACATCAGGCCGGAGAGGATTTCTCCGATGAGGACGGGATCCATCAGACGGCCTCCGTGGGATGGGTGGGATCTTCGGCGCGGCTGTAGCGCAGGCGCTCGGGCACCAGGTCTTCGCGCCCCGCCAGCATCAGGACCGAGCGCAGCACCATGGCCAGCCCCTGCAGGGCGATCAGCAGGGCGAAGGCCAGGATGAAGGTCTTCAGCACGTAGAGGGCGGGCATGCCGCCGACATTGGCCGAGCCCTCGCCGTAGCGCCAGGAGCGCTGCACGAAGGGCAGGGCATAGGCCCAGACCACGTACATCGAGGGCATCAGGAACAGCAGCACGCCCACCAGGTCGATCACCGCCTTCTTCCGCGGCGTGGCCGGGCGGTAGAAGATGTCGACGCGGACGTGGTTGTCGCGCAGCAGGGCAAAGCCCGCGACGCCGGTGAACATGGCCCCGTTGAGCCAGATATACAGATCCTGCATCCAGACATGGCTGACGGCGAAGACATAGCGCTGTACCACCACGGTGAAGCAGACGAGCACGATGCCGATCGAGAGCCAGGACAGGACTGTCCCGAGCACGGCGTTGATCGTGCAGATGACGGCGGCGAGCCGCCCGAGGATCTTCATGATGCTTCCTCCCTCTGCGGGCCGCTCCCGGCCCTGCGATTCCGTGTTCTATGCCTGCACTGGGCCGGGAGGAAAAGCATTACGGGGGCGGGATGCGCAGGAAACGCATGAAAAGAGGCGCATGGGGGCCGGGGAGAACGGTCGCAAGACTGGTGTCGCATGCGCGAAACAGGAGCGGACCTGCGCAGATGTCTCCTGGGCGGCTCTCTTCTCAACCACTTTCGCCTCTTTATCTTATTCGGGCACCCCGCGAAGTTGAGAAACTTCCAGCGGTATTTTTAGAATGGCCGCGTCGGGCTCTCCCAGGATAGCGCGTCCTTCCCGGCATGTGTCACATTGATTGAAGGGGATGCTCTCCGGCTGGGGGGCGTAGCCTGGCAATTTTGATCGTGGCTGGTTGCGACTTTCGAGCGAGACGGCCAGCTTTTCACACGCGAGATATGCGGAGGATCTCGGCTGAGAGGAAAAGAGGGCCGTTCCGCTCTGATGGGCTCGGAGACAGCGCAGATGTTGTCTGCGGCTTCACTGGATGTGGGGGTGAACATCTTAAAAGGGCGTGGCCTTGGAGTGTTTACCCCTAATGGTAGTTGCCCAGTGATCCTACTAGAGTGTGTACCCCTTGATCCAAGCAGGTATGGAAAATGGGGAGGCGCCGCGCGGCCCCGGCAGGTCCCGTCGTGTGGCTAGATGGCTAGGTAGCTCCTGAGAGCGCTAAGAGGCCGCCGCGGTGAGGATGTCGCCTTCCGACAGCATTTTTGAGTCGCTCAGCGCAATGAGGCCGCCAAACCGCTATATGGTAAGCGTCTACTTATTCTTAGGAGGGTGTCTAGCCTCATGACTACGGCAGAAGCTCAGACAGGCCAGAGTGGGATCGCTACTAAGGGCCCAGAAACGCGCAAGCGTCGTGCTATTGGCTATCTTCGTGTCTCGACCAGCAACCAAGCGGCTTCGGAACTTGGCTTCGAAGCGCAACAGATAGAAATCCAGGCGTGGGCAGATCGGGAGGGCGTAGAGATCATTCGGTTCGTGCGTGAGCAAGCCAGTGCACGCGGAGAACGAAATTTCGCGAAACGTCGTAAGCTGAGAGAAATTTTGCGTATTGCACAGGGTCTTCGTGTGCCCATTGTCGTGGCGACACCTTCTAGGGTTACGCGTCACGTTCGGGATTACGCGAAGATCACTGCTATTCTGCCCGGTGATCAGATCATTATCGCTCGTTCCAACCGGACGCTTGATGAGAGCTACCCTGAGCTGGTCAGAGCTGCACATGAGGGGGATGCGATAGCGCAGCGCAGTCGTGAGGGCACACAGAAGAAGAAGCGGGCCGGTCAAACGTTCGGATCTCCGGACCCTCAGGCGCTTCAGGAGGCGGGCCGTGCCGCGCGTATTGCAAAACGCGATGAGCGTGTTGAGTGGGTGCGGAAGGTGCTCGAAGATATTGGGGTGGAAGCGACCGCGCAGGAGGTCGCGGACGAACTGAACCGCAAGGGGTACGCGACTGCGCAAGGCAACGACTGGACCAAGGTGCGGATAAGACGCCTCCTCCGGAGAGCTCGAGAGCAATTGAATGCGCAACTCGACCAATCTTGTGATGAGCAGGGTACCCCGGAGGAGATTTACAAGGACAACGCTCTTTTTGGGCTCTTCTGAGATCAGGACAGTCTTCTGTGGCGGTTGAAGCTTGGGGAGCTGCTCGGTTGAGCGGAGCTTCAAGCTTCAAACGCTTCCGGTCGTGTCGATGACGATGATGCGCTGGCCGTGCTCAGGGCAGATCGCGACTATGGGTTGGAGACGCTCATCATGTTTGGGTTGTGATAGCTTGGCCCCTGTCGCTGTTCGCGATCCAAAACCTGATGGATGTGCCGTGACATGCTCATGCTTCGATCAGGATTCGAACCTTTTCTGGGTCGGTGCCGAGAGATTTGGCCAAGCGCCGTTTCGCCTCTGCGATAGTCAGTGGAGCATCATTTGCCAGATCTTCTGGATCGCCCTGTGGGGCAGAGGTCAACGGTTCTCGGCTGAGCGCGGTCCCTCTGCCAACAGTTGAGGAAGTGGTGGGGTCTTCTTCGACAAGCGTGGACACCCGGACGTCTCGATCGGTCCGGCCTGTGTGACCTGCATCGAGGCGTGCACGTTCAGTGCGACCTAACCACCGGCCCACACCGCTCATCTGCCACCCGTGGTGCTGAAACTGGAGTACGGCAAAGGCAATGCCTCCGATTGCCAGTGCCGCGAGGCCAAATTCGATTGCAGGATCCACCGGTCTCATCCTCCCTTCATGGTTTCTACGCATCGTGCACCAGATGGCCATTCTTGTCACCTCCGGCCCATGTCATCGGACGGGCGAGATGCGCCCAGGGAAGCTTACAAGTGCCTCGAGCCTCTCGTTGTCGATCGAAACCCCGGCCTCATCGCCACCTCCCGCAAAGCCCCTCGTCGATGAGCACACGGCCCAGGTTCCGTCCGTCAGCCAGGGAGCAGGTCCCCACTTCCCGGTCATAGGGTTGCCGGCCGCTCAGGCGCGCCATCTGCGCATCGCTCAGCCAGAAGAGATCAGACACATCACCGCTCAGTTTTCACACGGTGAAACACGCCTTTCTGCTGAAATCAGTGGGGCCAGACCCTAGGCTTTGGCTTCCTGCGCTCTGCAATTGTCGGATCAGGAGCTGAAGCTGCCGAAGTGTCAGTGAGAACACAGCTCAACGGTAAGGAGGGTGACCGAAGAGTTTCCCCGTGCGGAATGTAGTCCGTACAAGTACGGCAGCGTCCAGCGAAGATTCATTTCTTCAACCGAAATGTAATTATGAGGAGAGGTTACAGATGCGCGTCATTCTTAAAGGTGTTGCAGCCGGCTCGTTGCTTGCAGGTTTTGCCAGCATGTCCCATGCAGAAGTGAGCTATTCGGGCGGCCTGACGCTTGGCTATGCTTCGGCGGAGGGCAAGGGCAATCTTAGCGGCGCCCCTGATATCTCGGCGACCAGCTTTGATGCTGGCGGTTCTCTGGACTTCGGCAATGGCTTCAAGCTCGATCTCGGTTTGGGCCTGAGCCGGCTGGAAATCGATGGCGTGCCCATGGATCTGGACCTGAGCTATGCTACCGTGAAACCGACTTACGCGTTCGGCAACGGCTTCTTCGGCGGTCTATACCTCGAGCGCGGTCGTCTGGATTTGGGTGGCGGGGACGTCTCGCTGACTTCCTATGGCTTGATCGGCGGCTACGAACTGGGCGATCTGACCGTGACTGCCTACTACGGCAGCTCCGAAACCGATCCCGACCTGCCGAGCGGCGTCGATGTTACTGACTTCGGCATCGGTGCGACCTACATGGCCTCGGCCGATCTGAAGATTGGTGGCGGTCTGTCCCGCACTCGTATCGAGATGGGCGGATCGGACGCCGACCTGGATACTGTCAAGCTGGCAGCCGCTTATTCCATCAATGACGCGTTCACCGTCTTCGGCGGCGGCCTGTTTGGCTCGGTCGACAATATGATGGATGTGAACATCGTTGGCATTGGTGCCAGCTACGACTTCTCGACCATGTCGTCGGTACCGGTCATCGCCAGCATCGAATACGCCTCGGATGTGATTGAGGTCTCCGGCTCCGACGGAGGTCTCGACATCTGGAAGTTCGGCGTGACCATTCCGCTGGGCACTTCGTCCGGCCCGTCGGTCCCGTACAATAGTGTTGCCTCGAGCGTCTTCGCACCGAAAGCCAATGTGCTGACCGAGACCCTGCTGGGCCTCTACTGATCCGTCTCGAACCGGCAGTGCATGAGATATGAGAATGGCCCGCGTCTCGGCGCGGGCCATTCGGCGTTCTGCACCTAGGCTCCGGGACGCTGTTGGAAGGGGGACGCGCGCCATTTGCCGAGGATTTACAAATGGCCCCTGGGGTCTGGGGCGACAACTCAACTGAGAAGACAGATCGATCCTGACCAGTCCGTTTGCCGTTTCTTGTATGAGCGGGGTAGGAGCGCGCACTCTCGAGTTATGAGTGTGGAGGAAGGAACTGAGCTCATCCGGGACTAGGAATGGCTACTGTCTTCGCAAGGTGAAGTCCTAGGGGGAGGCGCAGAGTGGCCGGGGATGCCTTTTGGCGCGGCAGCAGTTTGGGGGCTTAAGGCTCCCATACCCTGTTGAGCGGCTGCTCTGATGCAACACGGCATGGGCGCTACCCTGAGAGGCAATCGTTTCTGCGGTATGAAGGCAGTTCGTGTGTTTGCCCCTGAGACCTTAGGACCCCCCTGGGTCAAACACCCGGCAACAGATCCGCCCCGCTGCAGGATGTGCTGGCCTGGGCCCCGGCACCGCAAGATCCGACGCATTGCCATGATAACGCTTGAGAAAATTCTAGCTGAAGAGGAACATCTCCGATGTGCTTCCTGATTGATGCGGTGATCCTGGCCACGCTGCGCCGTCACGCCGCTGCAGGGGCCGGGATGTGAGGCGGGCAACTGGCCAGACCTGACGACGGCTCAGGTGGGCATGGCGGCCGGGTCAGGGCCGGCGCAGCAGGTTGGGAACACCCCGAGGCCTCGACGGTGCCCCGAACGGCGCGGCAGTCCGATCCCGCGCCGTCAGGACGACGCGCCCGAGCCGTCATCCTTCGCGCCTTCCATCTGGGTATGATCGACCGTCTCGATCCGCGGCTTGTGCGGCGGGAACTTGGCCCGGTCCTCCTCGAGCAGACCGGCATCGGTGATGATGAGGTCGATCGAGGCAATGGGGACCGTGCGGTGCAGGGCGCATGACATGAAACGGCTGCTGTCGGCGATCAGCACAACCTCCCGAGCCGCGGCAGCCATCGCGCGCTTCAGCTGGCCCAGTTCGAGGTTCGTCTCAGAGGTTCCGGTCTCGTCAATCGCGGTCGCCGAGGTGAAGAAGATATCGCAGTGGATATTCTTCAGAAACCCAAGCCCGGGCTCTCCCAACAGGCTGAAAGAGCCGACGCGACAGGCTCCGCCGGGCACGATCAGGGTGATGTTGTCCCTGTAGGTGAGCTGCTTTGCCACGTAGAGGTCATTGGTGATGACGGTGAGCGGAAAGTCGATCTTGGAGATTTCATCGGCAAGGCGGTGGCAGATGACGGCGCCCGTATCGATCAGCAGCGACTGGTTCGGCTCAATCAGCTTGAGCGCCTCTTGGACGATGGCCTGCTTTTCCTCAACGGCGGTGCGTTGCGACAGATCGGTGGAGGGTTCGTAGCTCGAGCGCGAGCGGATCGCCACCGCGCCGCCATGGGTCCGCCGCACGAGCCCCTCGCCCGCCAGCACATCCAGATCGCGGCGGATGGTCGAGACCGAGATCCCGAGCATCCGTGCAAGATCCTGGCCCGAGCCGGCTTGGTTCTGCTTGAACCATTCGATGAGATGCTGCCGACGTTCTGCCGGCAACATCTCTTCGTTCACTGTGTCCTCTGACTTCCGCAAGGGGACCTCCTCAAATCGTGTCTGGTTCGCATGACAGGGTCATCGGTAACGCCCCGCGTCAAAGGTAGCTAGGAAGCCACAGCACAATCTGCGGGAATATGGCAAGAATGACCGTTCCAAGGCAGAGCAGCAGGAAGAACGGCATCGTCGCGCGGACGGTTTCCCCCATGGAACGCTGCGTAAGACCTTGCAGGACGAAGAGATTCAGGCCGACGGGCGGTGTCAGGGCGCTCATCTCGATCATGATGACCAGATAGATCCCGAACCACAACGGGTCGAAACCCGCCTGCACGATCAGCGGCACGGCGATCGGGACCGTCATCACGGTCATGGAGGTGCCGTCGAGGAACATGCCCAGCACGATGTAGAGCCCCGCGAGGATCAGAAGGACACCGTAGGGCGACAGGTCCAGCGCCGAGATGGTCTGCGTGATCTGGTTGGGCAACTGCATGAAGGCGATCGCCGCCGACAGGAAGGAAGACGCCGCGATCAGCATGAGGATCATCGCCGAAACGCGTATGGTCGCCGCCAGGCTGTCGCGCATCAGCTTGAGCGAGAACTGCCCCGTGACGCTGGTGATCACGATTGCCCCGAAAACCCCTACGGCGGCCGCTTCAGAGGGCGTGGCGATACCCGAATAGATCGAGCCGAGCACGACGAACATCAGCAGCATGATCGGCAGCAGCTCAATCAGGCCACGGCCGATGGCTCGCGCGGTCACGGTGCCGTCGTAGCGCGGGGCGCGCTCGGGATGCAGGATCGCCATGAGCGCAATGTAGCCCGCATAGAGGCTGGCCATCATCAGGCCCGGAAGGACGCCGCCGGCGAAGAGCTTGGCGATGGAGACCTCGGCCAGCACGCCGTAGACGATCATCGCGATCGAGGGCGGGATCAGCAGTCCGAAAGAGCCCGCCCCGGCGAGGGATCCCGCGGCGAGGCGCAGGTCATAGCCGCGCGCCTGCAGTTCGGGGATGGTGATCTTGCCCACCGTCGCGGTGGTGGCGGTGGATGACCCCGAGATCGCCGCAAAAACGGTGCAGCCGAAGACGTTGGTGTGCAGCAGGCCTCCGGGGATGCGTGCGACCAGCGGCGCAAGACCGCGGAAGAGGCGTTGCGAGATATCGGTACGGAAGATGATGTCCCCCATCCACATGAAGATCGGGATGGCGGCCAGCTCCCACGAGATGGCCGAGGAGGAGATCACCTTGGTGGCGATGGTGCCGATGCGGGCGTCGCTGAAATCGAGAACGAAGTACATCGCCGAAGCGCCGACCAGCATCAGGCCGGAAAAGATCCACGTGCCCGAGCCTAGGAAGACGACGAGAAGCAGAAGGAGGACCGTGGCGGAAAACGTGATGGTCATGAGGTCTCTCCGGTCAGAGGGTCAGGGCGCGTTCGTCGGCATGGCCGACCACGACGAGACGGATCGCGCGCACGACCATCTGCAGCAGAAGCAGGACGAGGCCGGTGAAGAAGAGGCTTTCGGGGATCCAGAGAGGGATCGGGATCAGGTGTTCGCTGACCGAGCCGCGCGCGAAGAGCTTCGTGACCGCAGCCCATTGGTGCATCGCGAGGAAGGCCATGATGCCGGCGGAGGTCGATATGGCGAAGGCTTCGACGATCCAGCGCGGCACGCCCGACAGCTGGTCGGTAAGCGCGGTCACCCGGATCATGGCGCCCTCCTCGAGGGCCCAGGGGGCCGCGAGAAAGGTGATGGCCGCCACGCCGTAACCGACCAGGACATCGGCCATGTAGGTCGAGGTAGAGAACATCCGCATGCAGATCTCGAGCAGGATGAGCAGTGTCATCGCCACCAGAAGAGTGGCCGAGACAACGGCTGCGGTCCGGTTGAGGATCGTCGAAACGCGGGCAATGGCGCCAAGCCAGACCGGATCGTCGTTGACGTCGGGGTGATGGTGCTCTTCGATCTCGGGGAGTTCAGGGCTCACTGCGTGCTCCATGGTTCAACATTGGCAAGAGCCGCGCCCCGGCAAGGGGCGCGGCGGGGCAGGAGCGGCTCAACCCTGCTGGGACTTCAGCTCCTCGAAGCGGGCGAGGATCGCCGCACCGCGCTCGCCGGTCTCGGCCAGCCAGCCCTCACGCACCTGTTCACCGGCGGCCCGCAGGTGCTCGAAGACCTCTGCCGGAACATCGGCGTTGCGGGTGACCGTCATGCCGTTCTCCGCCATCTTGGTATAGGCGGTATCGATGGAGGCACGGATGGTCTCCCAGTTGAAGGCGTCGCAGGCATCGACGCTCTCAAGCATCGCAGTGCGGACCTCCTCGGGCAGGGCGTCGAACTCGTCCTTGTTCACATGGCACATGAAGAGGCCCATGGCATAGCTCAACTCGGTGAAATCGCTGAGGTAGTCCCAGATCGAGAGCTGGATCGCGCCATCCGCAGAGGTCAGCACGGCGTCGAGACCGCCGGTAGACAGCTGCGGGATCAGGTCGGACCATGCCACCTGCAACGGTGCGGCGCCGGCGTTCTTAAGGGTCTGCGTGCCGTTCACGTCATAGGTGCGGATGCGCAGGCCCGAGAGGGCCTCGGTCGAGGTGATGGGCATCTTGGCGTGGATGCCCGACGGCGCATTGGGCATGGCCCAGAGCAGCACCATGTCGTTCTCCTCGAACACCTTCGCGTATTCCTCGCGCGCGGCCTGCCAGAGCAGATAGGCCTCGTCGAGGTTGGCGGCGATGAAGGGAAGCGAGGACAGGTTGAACAGCGGGTCGATGCCACCGAGCTGCGTCATCAGGGTGACTGCCGCCTGAACACCACCGTCCTGCACGGCATCGAAGTGGTCGATCGATTTGTAGCCGAGCGCGCCACCGCCCTGGTAGTTGATGGTCAGCTGGTCGCCGACCCGCTTGTTCATCTCTTCGATGAAGAAGCTGCACGCCTGACCGGTGAGGGACGTCGCACCGTACTCGTCCGACATGTCCCAGCGGACATTTGCGAGGACGGGACCGGAGAACGCGACGAGTGCGCCGGTCGCGGTTGCGGTGCGCATGAACGCGCGACGGGTGAAAGTCATGATTAAGCTCCCTGCGATTGCTATCGTTACGGGCGGGTACGTTCTGCCGCACCGATCATTGAGGCATGCCCATTGATGTCGCCATGCAGGCACAGATGATAGGTTTGCGTCAAGAAAGTTTCATTTTCTTTCAGGGTGCAGCGATCTGGCTGCGCGTATTTGCGGTATTTTCGCGTATTCGCCCACCTATTGGGCGATCATGCGCACTCATGGAAGTTATTGAGAGATTTTCATTCACACTTGCCCGCAAATGAGCAAGTCTGGGACCGCAGTGGAGATACGTGTCGATTCTCCCGTACGAGACAGGACCAGGCAGCAATTCATGCCGTCACAGACGAGATCCCATCCGATTCTTCTGATCTTTCGCCCGGAAGGTGCAAAGAGCGGGCTCAACGCGTGGCATCGCAGTGTCGTCCAGCTTGGGCGAGACGGGATCCGCGACGGGTTCCCCTGCCAGAGTCCGGGTCTTGAGGTGACGTTTTCTGCGTGCTTTGCGGAAGGTCCACCTCAGAACTTGCAAGTCGAGCATCTTCGAAGACAAGCTGACGCCGATCCGGCACCGGCACCCGAGGCGCGCGCCCGTGCGACCCTCTCTTTTATCCCCGCGTCCTGTCAGGTGGCGCGGCACATCCCGCAAACGGCCGCCCGCGCGGCCTGAACCAAAGGTAGGAAGGCAGCAATGGCCTGGAGAATTGGCGTAGATTCCGGAGGCACGTTCACCGATGTGTGCCTCTTTGACGAGGACAGCGGCAAGGTGGAGATCTGGAAAGTCTCCTCGACCCCGGATGACCCCTCGCGCGGCATCACCACGGGCGTGGTCGAGGGCCTCGACCAGGTTGGCAAGACCGCCAAGGACCTGTCGTTCCTCGGTCACGGCACCACCGTCGCCACCAATGCGCTGATCGAGCTGCGGGGCGTGAAGACCGGCCTCATCGTATCGGACGGTTTCCGCGACCTGCTGGAGATCGGCCGGCAGAAGCGCCCGAACCTCTACGACATGAACGCGGACAAGCCCGAGCAACTCGTGTCCCGCGACCTTCGCCGCGAAGTGCCGGAGCGGATGAGATACGATGGCACGGTCGATGTGCCGCTCGACGAGGCCGCGCTGCGCGCCGAGCTGCGCGCGCTGGCCGGGCAGGACATCAAGTCGCTCGCGGTCTGCTTCCTCTACGGTTTCCTCAACACCGAGCACGAGGAACTGGCCAAGCGCGTGATCGCTGAAGAGCTTCCCGAGGTCTTCGTCTCGACCTCGCATGATGTCGCGCCGGAGTTCCGCGAATTCGAGCGGCTGTCGACCACCGTGGTCAACGCCTATCTCGGTCCGGTCATGCAGCGCTACATCCGCCGCCTGAAGGAGAACCTCGCAGAGATCGGCCTGGAGATCGCGCCACAGCTCACCCAGTCCAACGGCGGCGTGATCGGGTTCGACACCGCGGCGAACCTTCCCGTGCGTACCGTGCTTTCCGGCCCTTCGACCGGGGTGGTAGCGGCGCAGGCCATCGGGAAGATGTCCGGCTTCGACAATATCATCACCTTCGATGTCGGCGGCACCTCTTCCGACGTGGCCCTGCTGCAGAACGGCGTTTGCCAGCTCACCGGCGAGGCCGATGTCCATGGCTACCCGATCAAGGCCCCCATGCTCGACATCCACACCGTGGGCGCGGGCGGCGGCTCCATCGCCAATGTCGACAGCGGTGGCCTGCTCAAGGTCGGGCCGCGTTCGGCCGGGGCCCATCCGGGGCCGGTCTGCTACGGCCTCGGCTCGACCGAACCCACGGTGACCGACGCCAATATCGTGCTGCAGACCCTCAACCCCGTCGAAATCCTCGGCGGCCGCATGAAGGTGCGCCGCGATCTGGCCGTCGAGAGCGTGCAGCGCCTCGCCGACAAGCTCGGCCTCGACGTCATGGAGACCGCTCAGGGCATCATCTCGGTCGTGACCGCCAACATGGCGAAGGCGATCCGCGTGATCTCCGTGCAGCGCGGCCATGACCCGCGGGACTATGCGCTGATGGCCTTCGGCGGCGCAGGACCGCTGCACGCGGCGCGCCTCGCCCGAGAGCTCGACATGGGGCAGGTTATCGTGCCGCTGACGCCGGGAACGCTTTGCGCTCTGGGCCTGCTGCTCACCGACCTGCGCGCGGATTTCGCCATCTCGCGCCTGCTGCCGCTCGACGACAGCGCGCTGACCTCGATCGACGCCGGCTTCGCCGACCTCATGGGGCAGGCCGCCGCCTGGTTCGATGCCGAGGACATCGCCGGGGACCGCCGCGTGATGACGCGCACCGCGGACATGCGCTACATGGGCCAGAACTACGAGCTTTCGGTTGCCGTGCCTGCCGGTCCGATCACCTCCGAGACCTTCAAGGCGCTCGAGGAAGGTTTCGAGGCCGCCCACCGTCAACGCTTCGGCTTCGTCGCGGAAGGCGAGCAGATCCAGCTTGTCACCCTGCGCCTGGAGGCGGCCGGCGTCGTCAACAAGGCCCAGTTCAAGCCACAGCCCGATGAGGGCCCCGATGCCTCGGCGGCGCAGATCGGCACCCGCGATGTCTACATGGCAGAGGCGGCGGACTTCCTGCCCTGCGCGGTCTACGCCCGTGACAAGCTGCGCCCTGGAAACGTGATCCAGGGCCCCGCCATCGTCGAGCAGATGGACACGACCACGGTCATCCTGCCCGACATGACGGGCTCGGTGGACAGCTATCTCAATCTGATCCTGGAGGTGAAGGCATGACCGCACCCGAGAAAATGGCCATCGATCCGATCACGGTCGAGGTGATCGGCTCTGCGCTGCAGTCCATCGTCGAGGAAATGGGCGAGGCGCTGGTGCGTGCGTCCTATTCGACCAACATCAAGGAGCGGCGCGACTGCTCTACCGCGCTCTTCGATCATCGCGGCAACACCCTGTGCCAGGCGGAACACATTCCGATGCACCTTGGCTCTTTCCTGGGGGTGATCCCCGCGATCCGCGCGCGCTTCGAGATGGCGGACATCCGGCCGGGCGACGTGTTCATGGCCAACGACGCCTATGCCGGCGGTGCGACGCACCTGCCCGACATCGTCCTGGCCGAACCGATCTTCGTCGATGGCGGGCTTGTGGCCTGGGCGGTCAACACCGCGCACCATTCGGATTTCGCCGACCGCGGCCATGAGCACATCTATCAGGAAGGCATCCGCATTCCGCCGGTGCGCCTCTACCGCGAGGGCGTCCTGAACCAGGACCTGCAAGAGATGTTCCTGCTCAACTGCCAGGTGCCGCGCGAACGCATTTCGGACCTGCGCGCCCAGATGTCGGCCAACCGGCTCTGCGTGCAGCGGCTGCGCGACCTCTGCACCAAGTACGGTGCCGCGAAGGTCCTTGCCGCCGGTGACGCCCTGCAGGACTACGCCGAGCGCAAGATGCGGGCGGCGATCGAGGCGATCCCCGACGGAACCTACAGCTTCGAGGACCAGTTCGACAGCAACCAGTGGTCCGGCGCGATGACGTTCAAGGTGGATGTCACCGTGACGGGCGACGAGATGCTGCTGGCCTTTGACGGGCCGCCGCAGGTCCGTGGCGGGTTGAACCTGATCTATACCTCGCTTCTGGCCGCGGCCTATTTCACCGTGAAATCCGTGCTGGATCCGACCGTGCTGCCGAACGCGGGCCTGGCACGTCCGCTGACGGTGACCGCCCCCAAGGGCTCGATCCTGAACTGTGCCCACCCGGCGGCGGTCGAGGGGCGGATCGCCGCCTCGCAGCGCGTGACCGATCTGGTCTACGGGGCCCTCGCCAAGGCGCTGCCCGGCAAGGTCATGGCGGCCGGCAACGGGTGCTGCACCGGCGCGATCTTCAACGGCGCGGACGAGGACGGCAACATGTGGGTCTACCTCGAGACCATCGGCGGCGGCGGTGGCGCGCGTCCCGGCGCCGACGGCCTTTCGGGCATCCACGTCGGCCTGACCAATACCTCGAACCTGCCGGTCGAAGCGCTGGAGCTGGAATATCCGCTCACCCTGCTGCGCTACGAACTTGTGGACGACAGTGCGGGCCTCGGCGAGTTCCGCGGCGGCATGGGGGTGCGACGCGTCTACCGTGCCGAGAAAGCCTGCCGCTTCACCGTCGAAAGCTCCCGCGTGGCCTCGCAGCCCTGGGGCCTGGACGGCGGGCTGAGCGCCAGGGGCACCACGCTCGATTTCGGCGACGAACGCACGAGCTTCGCGGGCATGGTCGACCTGAAGCCCGGGCAGATCGTCTCGATCACCACGCCGGGTGGCGGCGGCTACGGCGACCCCGCGAAGCGCCCCGAAGCGGCCATCCGGCGCGACATCGCGGAAGGTCGTGTCAGCGCCGAGCTCGCCCGTGCGACCTACGGCCTGGACGCCTGAACGGTCTGACCTGCCGTCGCGGGGCGCGCAGAACGCGCCCCGCCCCGCCCGATCCATCTCCTCCTGAGCAAAGAAAGCCTCATGATTAACAGTGAAACCAGAGGGTTCGTCCCCTCGCTTAACACGGTCGCGAGCGAGTCCGATCTTCCGGCGGAAACTGATGTCGTCGTCATCGGCGGCGGCACGGCGGGCGTGTCGACCGCGCTTTTCCTCGCCGAGAAGGGCGTGCGCGTGACCCTGTGCGAAAAGGGCGAGATTGCCGCCGAACAGTCGTCGCGCAACTGGGGCTGGACACGACAGATGGGCCGTGACCCGCTTGAGATGCCGCTCACCATCCAGAGCCTCAACCTCTGGCGGACGCTCAAGGACCGTTTCGGCATCGAGACGGGCTACAAGGAAACCGGCATCGTCTATGTCTGCGAGAAGAACTGGGAGATCGAGCAGGCGCAGGGCTGGGCCCGGACCGGCAAAGACCACGGCCTGCCCCTGCGAGAGCTGACCTCGCGCGAGATCGCCGAGATGGTGCCGGGCATCGCCACTAGTCAGACCTACGGCCTGCACACCGCGACAGACGGACGTGCGGAACCTGCGCTGGCCGTTCCCGCCTTCGCCGAAGCGGCCATCCGCCTGGGTGCAAAGATCGTCACCCGATGCGCGGTGCGTGGCTTCGAGAAATCGGGCGGCGCCATTTCCGCGGTCGTCACCGAGAGGGGCACGATCAGATGCAATTCGGTGGTGGTCGCTGGCGGCGTCTGGACGCGTCCGTTCCTGCGCAACATGGGTGTGCATCTGCCGCAGCTCAACATCATTGCCGCCGCTGCGCGGGTGGAGGTCCCGGGCAACCAGCACAACGGACCCGATTTCCCCATGGGCGGCGCGGCCTTCGGTCTGCGCAAACGCTCTGACGGCGGCTATACCGTGGGTCCGCGCAACATCAACATCGCCCCGATCACGCCCGACAGTTTCCGGCTGTTCTCGGACTACCTGCCGGTCTTCCTGAAAAGCTGGCGCGAACTGCGGCTGCGGTTCGGCAAGGATTTCTTTGACGAGCTGATGTCGCGCAAGCGCTGGTCGCTCGATCAGGTCACCCCCTTCGAGGCGGTGCGGGTGCTCAACCCCGATCCTTCCGACTGGATGCTCGAACGTGCGCTGAAGGGCATGCGCGAAACGCTCCCCGCGTTCAGGGACGCGAAGGTCACCCACGCCTGGGGGGGCGCGATCGATGCCACGGCCGACGGTGTTCCGGTAATCGACGGTGTCGCGCAGGTGCCGGGCCTCTATATCGCCGCGGGGCTTTCGGGCCACGGCTTCGGCGCCGGCCCGGCGGTAGGCCAGCTGATGTCGGAGCTGGTGACGGGAACAGATACGACGGTCGATCCGACCCCCTTCAAGTACAACCGCTTCCGTTCCACTAGGCGCTTCGCCCCATGGGAGCCACGGCAGGCCTCGGCCTGACCGGTCCCGATGTGGGGCCGCCCCCGCATGCCACCACAAGACCCGAGAGGGAAGGAATACCCATGACCTACGTCCCAAGCGACACCCGCTACGACAGCATGATCTACAACACCTGCGGCACGAGCGGCCTCAAACTTCCAGCGATCTCGCTGGGCCTCTGGCACAACTTCGGCCATGATACGGCCCATGAGACGAAGCGCGCGATCTGCCAGACCGCCTTCGACCTCGGGATCACCCACTTCGACCTAGCCAACAACTACGGCCCGCCGGCCGGCTCGGCCGAGGAAGCCTTCGGGGAAATCCTGCGCACCGACTTCAGGGGCTATCGCGACGAGCTGCTGATTTCCTCCAAGGCCGGCTGGGACATGTGGCCCGGCCCCTACGGCGACGGCGGTTCGCGCAAGTACCTGATGTCGTCCTGCGACCAGTCCCTGAAACGCCTGGGCGTGGACTACGTGGATATCTTCTACTCGCACCGCTTCGATCCGAACACGCCCCTGGAAGAGACCATGGGGGCGCTCGACAGCATCGTGCGCCAGGGCAAGGCGCTCTACGTCGGGATCTCGAGCTACAATTCGGAGATGACCCGCAAGGCCGCGGCCATCCTCAAGGATCTCGGTACGCCCTGCCTCATCCACCAGCCAAGCTACAACATGCTCAACCGCTGGCTCGAGCGGGACGGCCTGAAGGAAACGCTCGCAGAGCTTGGCATGGGGTCAATCGTCTTCACGCCGCTGGCGCAGGGAATGCTGACCAACAAGTACCTCAAGGGCATGCCCGAAGGCAGCCGCGGTTCGCGTGGCGCGACCCTGAGCGAGGACTTCCTGTCCGAAGAGAACATCGAGAACATCCGCCAGCTCAACCGGATCGCCGAAGGCCGGGGCCAGTCTCTGGCGCAGATGGCGATTGCATGGTGCCTGCGGGGCGGGGCCATCACCTCGGCGCTGATCGGAGCATCGAAGCCGCAGCAGGTCATCGACTGCGTCGGTGCGCTCGGCAACGTCGAATTCACGGCCGAGGAACTGGCCGAGATCGACCGCTACGCCGTGGAAGGCGATATCAACCTCTGGGCTGGCGCGACGAACTCCTGATCCGCTGCCGCCGGCGTCGCAAGGCCGACCCCCGGCCCGTGAGAGCCCCGTTCCCGACCTGGGACGGGGCTCTTTCGCACAGCACCCAACGGATCGAACCATGGTCAGCCTTGCGCTGCCAACCGGTTCGGGCAGTGGATCGCGGCGCGGTTTGTGGGCCCCTTCGCTCAGCGAGCCACCGCCGAAAACATCGTCGGCCTTCCCCCGGTCGTGCCAGTCCCCCCCCCGCTCTTTTGCACTACATACCGAGCGGCCCTGCGACCCGTCAGGGCACCAAGGGGGGGTGCGTAGGGGTTGCATAGGGGGTTGCATAGGGGGTGCGTACCCCCTCTCAGAGGCCCGAAAACGGCCCAAAAAGGGTTGCATAAGCGAGAAGTCGTGTAATCCACATTACACGAATGCAACCCCCAAGCCGCTCTCAAACCCCTTATTTTCATGAGACGAGGGGTTGCATGCGCGGCCCGATTCCGACTTTTTCCGAGATCGGGGTGTATTGACCGGCAGACACTCGCCGCAAAGTTGCACACACCGAGACACCAGACAGAGCAAGGATCGCACCTGACGACCGGCACAGCGCGAACCAGACGCACCCCAACCACAGACCTCAACCGGGAAGCAAACCGACCAAGACACGGCACTGCAGCGCGGACCAGGGAACGACAACACCCCAACCACCAAGAGACCAAGCAAAGGGCTCAACACGGCAAGAAACAGGCGCCGGACTGGACAGAGGGTGCACATACACAGGGCACAGCGTGGGCGGAGGGAGCAGAGCGCGCGCTCAGGCAAGAGAGGGCGGCATAGAGGTGCGAGAGCGCAGGGCGTGTAGGAGAGGAGAGCAGATGAGGGGCTCTGTGGATGAGAGAGGATAGATGGCGTGTCAGGTGAGCGATCAGAGGCGTGTACAAGAAGCGCAAGGAGGCGGCGGAGAGGAACATGGTAGAGGAGCTGGGTGGCCGGCGCCGCGTCCTTCCCTCTCCCGATCCTGCCCCAACCCACTCCCTCGCGAACCCCCACCCAAGCCCTCAACCAGCGCACCAGGCCCAGAGTCATCAAGTTCGCGTGTCACCTGACAGCACCTACACTCATCTCAACAGCGATGCTCAAACGCTGTCACGCATCTGCCCGGAGGTGCAGCTGGTCGAGAGACCAGCCTTTCTTGTGTTTTAGCAGCACCGGGCCCCTGCTGCTCACCTTGGGGCGGTTCTCTCAGAGGATCGCCTCTTCTTTTGCCCGGAGCAGAGGATGCGGACCGGACGCTTCCCTCGAGGGATAGAGGAGCCTTTCGCTCTCTGTATCTGTATTTGTTAAGTATATATCTTATAGGTCTATTACATAGAGAGTGCGCGGACTTTGCTTTCCCTCGAGGACATGCAGACCTCCCGGGCACCAAAATCGAGGCCACCTATAGCAGGGTTTTCTGGATTTCTCCGGTCAAAACAAGGGCTTGCGGGAATGGGTGGACCTCCCCGGGCGTCTATGCGGCGGCACGGCGCGGCAGGTCCGCCTTGGCCTGACCTCGAAAAACGGCCCGTACAGCGCGATCTTGGGGTCAAGATGACCCGGTACACCAGAAAACCCGAGATGACCACTCAGGCGCGAGCACAGCGGCTTCTCGGTGCATTTGGGGGTGTGTCGGTGGGTGCGGTTTCGGTCGGCGGCAAGGAATGGGTCGATCCGGGCAGGGTGGCAGTCAGGTTGTGCTGTCTGGCCGGGTTCCCTCTGACGGCCTGCGCTCCTGCCCCTCTGTCAGCCAGAGCGCGCCCGACTGCATCCGCCGGATCACGCCGCCCTGGCCGCGCACCTCCATCCGGGCGAAGACCTGTTTCGAGGCGCTGCGGGTGCTTTCCAGGGTCCAGCCCAGGGTGGCGGCGGCCTCGGCCAGGCTGTGCCCGTCGCAGATCAGCTGCGCCAGCCGGGCCTCTGCCGGGGCC
>NZ_AFPM01000041.1 GCF_000220565.1 Oceanicola sp. S124
CGAAGGCCATGACGGCGCCGACCGCGGGGGTCTTGCTGACACCAAAGCTGTCCTGGGCCTGGCTCCACCAGGTGCGGGCATTGCCGCGGATGTCGACGCCGGAAAGGTTGCGGGCGAAGGGCACGCACCAGACGCGGGCGCCCTTCGACTGAAGGGCCTCGACCTCGGACATGGCGAAGGAAAGACGCGCGGCGTCGAGTTCGGAGTCGTAGGTCGCGAAGGTCTCGGGCGCCGAAGCGCAGCCGGCCAGCGCGAGCGCGCCCAGAAGCGCCGCCGCGCGCAGCGACGTGTTCATAAACGTGAAGTGCAAGTTCATCCCTCGGTCGTCGTGTCGTGCGACTGTCCCCACCTGTCAGACGCCGGACCTGCTGGCCCGGGCCCTCCGGCCCCAGTCGACCGGCCCCCGCCGGTCACGGCAGTTAGCGAGAACTTGAGGCGAATTCAAAGTGTTGATTCCGAGGGAGGGCGGAGGATTGCCGATGGCGCCCGGTCAATCGGCAAAAAGCCCCCCGCGCCGGGCGCGGAGGGCCTGATTTCCGGGCAGCGGATCGCGCCTCAGCCGAGGGCGTCGTTGCAGCGGCCGCAGACCCCTGCGTGGGCATGGGTCCCGACATCGGGCAGGATCTTCCAGCAGCGCTGGCACTTCTCGCCCTCGGCCTTTTCGAAGACCACCGCGATATCGGTGACCTCGGGCAGGCGATAGGCTTCCTGCGGCGCCGGGTCGGCGGTCAGGCTGAGACCGGAGGTGATGCAGATGTCGTCGAAGTTGACGGACTTCAGTGCGGCCAGGGTCTCGGCATCCTCGACATGGACCACCGGGGCGGCTTCCAGCGAGGCCCCGATGACCTTCTCGACGCGTTGCACTTCCAGCGCGGCGGTGACCACGCGGCGGGCGCGGCGGACACGGGCCCACTTGGCGGCCAGGGCCTCGTTCTTCCACTCCGCCGGGGTTGCCGGGAAGTCCTGCAGGTGGATCGAGCTCTCCTCGCCGGGGAAGCGCTCCAGCCAGACTTCTTCCATGGTGAAGACCAGCACCGGCGCCAGCCAGGTGGTCAGACGATGGAAGAGGATGTCCAGCACGGTGCGGCAGGCATGGGCGCGGGGGGTCTCGCCATCGCAGTAAAGCGCATCCTTGCGGATGTCGAAGTAGAAGGACGACAGTTCCACGGTCGCAAAGTTGAACACGGCCTGGAAGACGCCCTGGAAGTCGAAGGCGCGGTAGCCCTGTTGCACGACCTCGTCCAGCTCGGCCAGGCGGTGCAGCACCCATTGCTCCAGCTCGGGCATGTCGGGCGCGGCGACGCGCTGGTCCTCGGTGAAATCACCGAGGCTGCCAAGGATGAAGCGCAGGGTGTTGCGCAACCGGCGGTAGCTGTCGGCGGTCCCCTTCAGGATCGTGTCGCCGATCCGCTGGTCGGCGGTGTAATCGGCCTGGGCCACCCAGAGGCGCAGGATATCCGCGCCGTATTGCTTCACCACGTCCTCCGGGGCCACGGTATTGCCGAGCGACTTGGACATCTTGTTGCCCTTCTCGTCCAGCGTGAAACCATGGGTGACGACGTTGCGATAGGGCGCGCGGCCAAGGGTGCCGCAGGCTTCCAGCAGGGAAGAGTGGAACCAGCCGCGGTGCTGATCGGTGCCTTCCATGTAAACGTCCGCAATGCCGTCCGCGGTGCCGTCTTCGCGGTCGCGCAGCACGAAGGCATGGGTCGATCCACTATCGAACCAGACGTCGAGGATGTCATCGACCTTCTGCCATTCGGCTGGGTCATAGTCCTCGCCCAGGAAGCGTTCCTTGGCGCCGGGCTTGTACCAGGCGTCCGCGCCCTCGGCCTCGAAGGCCTCGGCGATGCGGGCGTTGACCTTTTCATCACGCAGCAGGAAGTCCGCATCGGTGGGCAGGGCCCCCACGCGGGTGAAGCAGGTCAGCGGCACACCCCAGGCGCGCTGGCGCGACAGCACCCAGTCGGGGCGCGTCTGCATCATCGCATGCAAGCGGTTGCGGCCTGAGACGGGGGTGAACTTCACCAGCTCCTCGATCGACTTCAGGGCGCGCTGGCGGATCGTCTCGCCGTGCTCGTCGCGGCCGTCGCCGACCTTGCGGTCGATGGCGGCGAACCACTGCGGCGTGTTGCGGAAGATCACCGGCGCCTTGGAGCGCCAGCTGTGCGGATAGCTGTGCTTGATCTTGCCGCGCGCCATCAGCCCGCCGACCTCGACCAGCTTGTCGATCACGGCCTTGTTGGCATCGCCTTCGCCACCCTTGCGGTTGAGGATGTACTTGCCGCCGAAGAAGGGCAGGTCGGCGCGGAAGCCGCCGTCGTCCATCACGTTGTAGGTGATGACCTGCTCAAGCATCCCGAGGTCGCGGTAAAGCTCGTATTCCTCCATCCCGTGCGAGGGGGCGCAATGGACAAAGCCGGTGCCTTCCTCGTCGGTGACGAAGGGCGCGGCGCGGAAGTCGCGCGGGGCGTCCCATTCGCCGTTGGACCCTTCGGCGCCCGCCAGCGGATGCGACAGGGTCATGGCGGCCAGCTGGTCCGAGGTCACGTCGCTGACGCGGCGCCACTGGTCATCGCCCAGGCGGGCCTTGGCGAAGGTCTGCGCGGCCAGCTTGTCCGCCAGCAGGTACTTTTCGCCGACCTTCAGCCAGCAGTCCTCGGGGGTGCCGGTGACCTCGTAGAGGCCGTAGTCATAGTCGGCGCCATAGACGACCGCCTTGTTCGAGGGGATGGTCCAAGGAGTGGTGGTCCAGATCACCACATGGGCGCCGAGGAACGTCTCGCGCGCTGCCTGGGCGGCCTCGATCACCGCCTGGGCGGCCTCGTCGGATTCCTCCTCGCCGGCCCGGTCGGCCTCGCCGGTGCCGAAGTCGGTGACCTTGAACTTCACCCAAATGGTGAAGCTCTCCTTGTCGTGGTACTCCACCTCGGCCTCGGCCAGGGCGGTCTTCTCGACCGGAGACCACATCACCGGCTTCGACCCCTGGTAGAGCGTGCCGTTCATCAAGAACTTCATGAATTCCTCGGCGATGACGCGCTCGGCGTGGAAGTTCATCGTCAGGTAGGGATCGGCCCAGTTGCCGGTGATCCCGAGACGCTTGAACTCCTCGCGCTGGATGTCGACCCAGCCCTCGGCGAACTTGCGGCATTCCTGGCGGAAGTCGACCACGTCGACCTCGTCCTTGTTCTTGCCCTTCTTGCGGTACTGCTCTTCGATCTTCCACTCGATCGGCAGGCCGTGGCAGTCCCAGCCGGGGACATAGCGCGCATCATGGCCCATCATCTGGTGCGAGCGGACGATCATGTCCTTGATCGTCTTGTTCAGCGCGTGACCGATATGCAGGTGCCCGTTGGCGTAGGGCGGGCCGTCATGCAGCGTGAAGGGCGTGCGGCCTTCCTTTTCGCGCAGGCGGTCATAGACGCCGATCTTTTCCCAACGCTCCAGCCAGGCGGGCTCGCGCTTGGGCAGGCCGGCGCGCATGGGAAAGTCGGTTTTCGGCAGGTTCAGGGTGTCTTTGTAGTCAGGCGTCTCGGCGCACATGGTCGTGATCCGTTTCAGGAAGTCGCAATGTCTGTGAAAGGTCGGCGCGGTATCCCAGACGCCTTGTCCCGGCGGCTCGCGTTCAGAGCGCCGGGCATGTAATTCGAATGATGATGGCGAAGGCTCGGGTCATCATGGGGGTTATGTACATGGGACAGGGCAGGGCGTCCAGAGGATCGCGCGTCGCGCTCAAGGGGCCGTCGGAGGCCTCCGGCGGGAGTATTTTCAGCCTGGTGATGATGCGGGACAGTGCCGGAAAGGCGGCCTCCTTTTCCACCGAGAGCGTGCACGCCCTCCATTGCGAAACGAGGCCGCCATGCCGGCTCCGTCTCGTCGCATCACCAGGCTGGAAGTACTCCGGGGGGAGGCGCGCAGCGACGGGGGGCAGAGCCCCCTCCCTCAGCTCTCGGTCTTCTCGGCCCTGGCGAAGAGTCCAGTCAGCGCGCTCTGGATGATCGCCGTGACCCGGGGGCGGCGACGGTCCGAGAAGGGCATGGGGCGGCAGACCTCCATTGCGGCGACGCCGACACGCGCGGTCAGCGCGCCATTGACCACCCCTTCACCAAAGCGGCGCGACAGGCGGGCCAGCAGGTTGCCCCCCAGGATCGAGCCCAGCATGTCGTCGCCCATGGCCACCGCGCCGGTGGCGACAAGGTGGGTCATCACCGCCCGCAGCAGCCGCAGCGAGCCAAGGGTGCCCGAGCGACCGCCGTAGATGTCGGCAATGCGGCGGATCATGCGGATGTTCGAGGTGAGCGCAGTCAGCACGTCGGCGAAGGCCAGCGGCACCAGCGCCGTGACCGTGGCCACCTGGCGCGCGGCGGCCTCGACCTCGGCCCGGGCAGCGCGGTCGAGAGGAGAGAGCAGCTCCTGCTCCGCCAGGTCGATCAGCGCCTCGGCGTCGAACTGGTCGGGGGTGCGCTCGGCGAACCGTTCCAGCGGCCAGCGCATGTCGGCGCGGTGGCGGTAGAGCCCGGTCAGCTGTTTCGTCGCGGCGCGGGCGGCCGAGAGATCCCCGGCCGCGCGGGCCGAAGCGAGGGCGTGGTGCAGGTGCTCGATCCGCGACAGGCGGGCGAATGCGGTGATTTCCTTCAGCAGGATGGCCAGCAGCACCAGCACGAAGGCCGCCAGCAGCGCCGAGACGGCCCAGCCCAGCCAGGGCGTCGTGGCGATCAGCCCGGTGACG
>NZ_AFPM01000040.1 GCF_000220565.1 Oceanicola sp. S124
TCCAGCGCAGAGCCATGAGCGCGGCGGATCGACGGGAAAGGGGCCAGCAGGAACGAGCAGATCACGTTGCGATTGCGCGCCAGGAAGGCGGCGCGGCTGTCCGGCTGCCAGCCCGGCGCACGCAGCGACATGTCGAACCGGTACTGGCTGCGGATCCGCGCGGCAGGTTCGCGCAGCGAGGTGGCAAACAGCACCTCGCCCCGCAGATAGGGCAGCATCGCCTCGTGCAGCCAATGGCCGATCACGGCCCGCAGCGCCCCCGGCTCCGCGATCTCGAGGAAATCCGGCCGCCCGTCGCGCAGGTTGGCGATCAGCGAGGTGCTCTGGTAGACCGCCTCGGCCGGCAGGGCGCGCTGCAACGCATTGGTCAGCGACATGCCGGCACATTTCGGCACATGCACGAAGAAGAGAACGCGGCCCATCCCGCCCCCCGGTTTGCCCAGCATGACAAGGGGTGTATCCTGAAAGGCGTTACGCCACCGTTAACCCTGCCACGTGCCGCAAAACCTCTTGCGCCTGCGGGGCAAAATCTCCAAAGGGCGGGCGCGAGAGCGCACTTGTCCCGCCGCCGCCAAGGCCCTACCTGTCCCCTTCCCGCAGCCCCGCCGGAGAGAGCCCATGCAGACCCCCTACTACCTGATCGACAAGGCCCGCCTGCTGCCGAACATGGAGAAGATCGCCCATCTGCGCGAGACCTCCGGCGCCAAGGCCCTGCTGGCGCTGAAATGCTTCGCCTCCTGGGGGGTCTTCGACTTCATGTCGGATTACATGGACGGCACCACCTCGTCCTCGCTCTACGAGGTCAAGCTGGGGCGGCAGAAGTTCCTCGGCGAAACCCATGCCTATTCCGTCGCCTGGGCCGATCACGAGATCGACGAGGTGCTGGCCAATTCCGACAAGGTGATCTTCAACACCGCGCAACAGCTGCGGCGCTTCGAGACCCAGTCCGCCGGCCATACCCGGGGCCTGCGGGTGAACCCCGGCGTCTCGACCAGCGGCTTCGACCTGGCCGACCCGGCCCGACCGTTCTCGCGCCTCGGCGAACATGCGCCCGAGGATATCGAACCCGTGGCCGAGATGATCAGCGGCTTCATGTTCCACAACAACTGCGAGAACGCCGATTTCGACCGTTTCGACGCCATGCTGGGCTCGATCGAACAACGTTTCGGCCACCTGATCCGCCGGATGGAGTGGATCTCCCTCGGTGGCGGCATCCACTTCACCGGCGAGGGCTACCCGCTGGACCGCCTGGCCGAACGGCTGAAGCGTTTTGCCGGCGAGAACGAGGTGCAGGTCTACCTGGAACCGGGCGAGGCGGCGATCACCAGGTCGACCACGCTGGAGGTTACCGTGCTGGACACGCTCTACAACGGCAAGCACCTGGCCATCGTCGACAGCTCGATCGAGGCCCATATGCTGGACCTGCTGATCTACCGCGAAAGCGCCAAGATGGCCGAAGCGGGCGACCAGGAATGGATGGTTTGCGGAAAATCCTGCCTCGCCGGGGACATTTTCGGCGAATTCCGCTTCGACCACGCCCTGCAAGCGGGAGAGCGCCTGTCGATCCAGGACGCGGCCGGTTACACGATGGTCAAGAAAAACTGGTTCAACGGCGTGAAGATGCCCGCGATCGCCATCCGCGAACTGGATGGCTCAGAGCGCCTCGTGCGCGATTTCGACTACGACGATTTCGTCTCGGCCCTGGGCTAAGCCCGCGGCAGAGGCGGAGACCAACCTGAACAAAAGGGGGTTTCCCGAACTGATGAAACGCAATGTCCTCATCATCGGCGCCGGCGGCGTCGCCCAGGTCGTGGCGCATAAATGCGCCCAGAACAACGATGTTCTTGGTGATCTTCATATCGCCAGCCGGACGAAATCGAAATGCGACGCGATCCTTGAGACAGTGCGCGACAAGGGCGCGATGAAGGTCGAGGGCGTCTTCGAGGCCCATGCGCTGGACGCGATGGACGTCGCCGCCACCGCCGCGCTGATCCGCGAGAAGGACGTGCAGATCGTCATCAACGTCGGCACCGCCTTCGTCAACATGTCGGTGCTGGATGCCTGCATCGAAACGGGTGCGGCCTATATCGACACCGCGATCCACGAGGATCCGGCGAAGATCTGCGAAACCCCGCCCTGGTATGCCAACTACGAGTGGAAGAAGCGCGATCTCTGCGCCGAAAAGGGTGTCACCGCGATCCTCGGCGCCGGCTTCGACCCGGGCGTGGTCAATGCCTTCGCCCGCTACGCCATCGACACCTACATGGACGAGGTGAATTCCATCGACATCGTCGACATCAATGCGGGCAGCCACGGCAAGTATTTCGCCACCAACTTCGACCCCGAGATCAACTTCCGCGAGTTCACCGGGGTGGTCTACTACTGGGAAGACCAGCAGTGGAAAGAGACCACGATGTTCGCCTCGGGCCGCGACTGGGACCTGCCGGTCGTGGGCACGCAGCGCGCCTACCAGTCGGGCCATGACGAGGTGCATTCGCTGGCGGCCAACTATCCCCAGGCGGACGTCCGTTTCTGGATGGGCTTCGGCGAGCATTACATCAATGTCTTCACCGTGTTGAAGAACATCGGCCTGCTCTCGGAACAGCCCGTCACCACCGCCGAGGGGCAAGAGGTGATCCCGCTGAAAGTCGTCAAGGCCTGCCTGCCCGATCCCTCGTCGCTGGCGCCCGACTACACCGGCAAGACCTGCATCGGCGACCTGGTGAAGGGCACGAAGGACGGACAGGACGTCGAGGTCTTCGTCTACAATGTCGCCGACCACAAGGAGGCCTACGAGGAAGTCGGCAGCCAGGGCATCTCCTACACCGCGGGCGTGCCGCCGGTGGCCGCGGCGATGCTGGTGGCCAAGGGCGACTGGGATGCGAAGACCATGAGGAACGTCGAAGAGCTGGACCCCAAGCCCTTCTTCACCATCCTCGACGCAATCGGCCTGCCGACCCGCGTCGAGTTCAACGGAGAGGACAAGGCCTGGAACGCCTGATCCCGCGCTGATCCGCTTTTCGAGGGCCTCCGACAGAGATGTCGGGGGCCTTTTCCTTTCGTGGGGTCGGATGCCTCCGGCGGCAGTATTTTCAGCCGTCGGATAGAGGGTTTTGGGGGGGCTCAACCTGCCGTGTTGCGCCCGGGGCGCTGGCGGATCCGCCTCCGGCGGGAGTATTTGTGGCCTCGGAATGGGACAAGAGGCGTCCTGCTTCTATCCGATGGCTGAAAATGCTGCGGGGGAGTCCGCCGTGGCGGACGGGGGCAGAGCCCCCTACCCGCTGCCGACGTTGCCGGGCGCGATGGACAGGGTCTTGAGGATGGCATGGCAGTCCGTGCCCTCGGCCAGCTCCAGCGCGGCGACCGAGCGCCGGGTCAGACGGGCCAGGATCTGACCGGCCCGGGTCTCCACGGCCACCAATGCCCCCGGCCCATGACCCTCGCGGATCGAGACCACCTTGCCCGCAACGATGTTCAGCGCCGAGAGCCCCTCGGGCCTGTGGCGCGACAGGATCACGTCGCTGGCCGGCAGACGCAGGCGCAGCTCTGTTCCGACCGGCTGCGCCAACTCCGGCAGGAACAGCGGCGCACCGCGGGCTTCCAGCTCGGTCAGCCCATCGGCATGGTGGCGCTGGATGCGGGCCAGGATCAGCGCCCCGGCCTCGCGGGTGCCCGAGGGGGTGAAGGCGGGGTCGGCGAAGATCTCGACCGCCGGCCCCATGCGGGCGATGCGCCCGGCCTCCAGTTCGATCACCGTTGTCGCGAGGCGCGCGACCTCCTGCACCGAATGGCTGACATAGAGGATCGGCACCCCGGCCTCGTCGCGCAGCCGTTCCAGCCAGGGCAGGATCTCGTCCTTGCGGGCGGTGTCCAGCGCCGAGAGCGGCTCATCCGCCAGCAGGAGGCGCGGACGGGTCAGCAGCGCCCGACCGATGGCGACCCTTTGCTGCTCGCCCCCCGACAGCGCGCCGGGGCGGCGCGACAGCAGTGTCGAGAGGCCCAGCATCTCGGTGATCCGCTCGAACTCATCGCCGCCCCGCGGCGCGAAACGGCGCCCGTAGGTGAGGTTACCGCGGACCGAGAGATGCGGGAAAAGCCGAGGCTCCTGAAAGACATAGCCGATGCGGCGGCGGTGCGGCGGCAGGTTGCGGCGGGCGGCGCTGTCAAACAGCACCCGGTCCTCCAGCGTGATCCGGCCCGCATCGGGGCTGAGCAGCCCGGCGACCGTGCGCACGACGCTGGTCTTGCCCGCACCGGAGGCACCGAAGAGCGCGGTCAGCCCCGGCGGCGCCTCGAAGGCAAGGTTCAGCGCGGCAGAGCCGAAGCTGTGGCAGAGTCGGACCGAAAGGCTCATGCGCCGCCCACCCGGCGGGCGATGCGTTGCGCCATCACCTCGGAGAGCACCAGCGCCGCGAGGGCGATCCCGACCGAAAGCGCGACGAGGCGCAGCGCCGGGGCCTCGCCGCCCGGGACCTGCAGGAAGGCGTAGATCGCCGAGGGCAACGTGCGGGTCTCGCCGGGGATGTTCGACACGAAGGTGATCGTGGCGCCGAATTCGCCCATGGCCTTGGCGAAGGACAGCACTGCGCCGGCCAGCAGGCCGGGCAGGATCAGCGGCAGGGTCACCGTCAGGAAGCGCCAGAGGGGCGGCGCGCCGAGGGTGGCAGCGGCCTCTTCCAGCTTGGGGTCCACGGCCTCGAGCGACAGGCGGATGGCGCGGACCAGCAACGGGAAGCCCATGATCGCGGCGGCCAGGGCGGCGCCGGTCCAGTGGAAGGCGAAGGTCACGCCCAAGCGGTCGAGGAAGGCGCCGAGCGGCGCCCGCCGCCCGAGGGTGATCAGCAGCAGGTAGCCCGTGACAACCGGCGGCAGCACGAGGGGCAGGTGCACGAGAAGGTTCAGCACCTGCCGCCCCGGGAACCGCCAGCGAGCCAGGGCATAGGCGCAGAGCAGTCCGGGCGGCAGGCTGGCGAGCATGGCC
>NZ_AFPM01000039.1 GCF_000220565.1 Oceanicola sp. S124
AAGCTGACCCTCCCCGAGGTCGACAACCAGTACAAGGCGCTGGTTGATCACCCGGCGGTGATGCGTGTCGTGGCGCTATCGGGCGGCTATGCGCGCGACGAGGCCAACGACCGCCTGTCGCGCCAGACCGGCATGATCGCCTCCTTCTCGCGCGCCCTGACCGAGGGGCTGTCGGCCCAGCAGTCCGACGCCGAATTCGACGCCACCCTGGCCGAGACCATCGAGGGCATCTACGCGGCCTCCGTCGCCGGCTGAGCCATGTCGCCCCGGCGGCCAAACCGCCCGCAGGTAGGGCGCCCCACGGGGCGCCCTTTTTGCTGCCCGGTGCCGGGCCGGGCAACTGGACGCGGAACCGTCCAGCCCCCTCTGCCCATTCACTTTTCCGCGTTATTTCGCCGAAAGTTCACTTAGGGGATTCACATCGCGAATCACCTGTGGCATGATTCGCCTACACCGCACGAAGAGGCGGGTAAATTGAGGCAGTCATGAGCATCGAGTCGCGCCCGGGTGTCGGGCTCTTCCTCTATTTCGGAGCCATCCTCCTGCTGGGGATGTACTTCACCTTTGCCGCCGTGCAGGGGGAGTACGGTATTTTCCGCAGGGCCGAGGTGGTCGCCGCGAACGAGGTACTGGCCCGCGACCTGGCGCGGCTCGACAGTCGCATTGCCGACATGCAGAACAAGACGCGCCGCCTGTCCGACGATTACCTCGACCTCGACCTGCTGGACCAGCAGGCCCGCGACGTGCTGGGCCTTGTCCGTGTCGACGAATTCGTCCTGCGCTGACCCTTCCCCATCATCCTCGCACCGGGCTCTGACCCGCCGCTCCTGAGGGGCGCCTCCGCCGGCATATTTCCGGCAAGCTGCAAGCGGGACCCGCGCACCACGGGGTGCCGTGCCTTCTCCCCTCCTGATGGCTGAAAATACTCGCGGGGGAGCCTCCGGCACGGAAACGGCGGCGGCAGCCCCCCCCGCCGACGCAGCACCACCGGATCCCCGCCCAAATCAAACTTGCACCAAATGCCCCATGGACAAAGGCGTTACGCCTCTTAGTCTTGCACCATGGACAAGCCAGCCACCCACGGCGATTTTGGCCCTCGCATCGGGCCGGGATATGCTGTAGGAGATAGTTTAGCGTTAAACTATCCAAGATTTGCACTTCGACTCACGGGGAGGACACCGCATGGCGACCCGCAAATCCGCAGCCAAGCCGAATGTTTCGGCAGATGAGCTGAAGACTTATTATCACGACATGCTGCTGATCCGGCGCTTCGAAGAGAAGGCCGGCCAGCTTTACGGCATGGGGCTCATCGGTGGCTTCTGCCACCTCTACATCGGCCAGGAAGCCGTTGTGGTGGGCCTTGAGGCCGCGGCGGAGGAAGGCGACAAGCGCGTCACCTCCTACCGCGACCACGGTCACATGCTGGCCTGCGGCATGGATCCGAACGGCGTCATGGCCGAGCTCACGGGCCGCGAAGGCGGTTATTCCAAGGGCAAGGGCGGCTCGATGCACATGTTCTCGAAAGAGAAGCATTTCTATGGCGGCCACGGCATCGTCGGCGCCCAGGTGCCGATCGGCACCGGCCTCGCCTTCGCCGACAAGTACCTTGGCAATGACCGCGTCTCCTTCGCCTACTTCGGCGACGGCGCGGCGAACCAGGGCCAGGTCTACGAGAGCTTCAACATGGCGGCGATCTGGAAGCTGCCGGTGATCTTCGTGATCGAGAACAACCAGTACGCCATGGGCACCGCGCAGAAGCGCTCGACCTCCTCGGCCGAGATCTACAAGCGCGGCGAGCCCTTCGGCATCCCCGGCCAGCTGGTCGACGGCATGGACGTGCTGGCGGTCAAGGAAGCCGGCGAGAAGGCCGTGGCGCACTGCCGCTCGGGCGAAGGCCCCTACATCCTCGAGGTGAAGACCTACCGCTACCGCGGCCACTCCATGTCGGACCCGGCCAAGTACCGGACCCGCGAGGAAGTGCAGAACATGCGCGAGAAGCACGATCCCATCGAGCACATCCGCCAGATGCTGATCGAGGGCAAGCACGCCACCGAGGACGACCTGAAAGAGATCGACAAGACGATCAAGGATATCGTCAACAAGTCGGCCGACTTTGCCAAGGAAAGCCCCGAGCCCGCGCTCGAAGAGCTCTGGACCGACATCTACGCGGATGAAATTCCGCAGCACAACGCCTGAGGGAGGACCCGAGGAATGCCTACCGAAATTCTGATGCCCGCCCTCTCTCCGACCATGGAGGAAGGCACGCTTGCCAAGTGGATGGTCAAGGAGGGCGACACCGTCTCGTCCGGTGACATCCTGGCAGAGATCGAGACCGACAAGGCGACGATGGAGTTCGAGGCCGTCGACGAAGGCACCATCGGCAAGATCCTCATCGAGGAAGGCACCGAGGGTGTGAAAGTGAACACCCCGATCGCCGTGCTGCTGGAAGAAGGCGAAAGCGCCGACGACATCGGCGCGGTTTCCGCCGCGCCCGAGGCCGACAAGGCCGAGGCGGACGCCGAGGAGGCCCCCGCGGCCGCCGAGGCGCCCGCAGCCTCCGCCCCGGCAGAGGTCAAGTCGAAGGCCAGCCCCGATTGGCCCGAGGGCACCGAGATGCGCGAGCAGACCGTGCGCGAAGCCCTGCGCGACGCCATGGCCGAAGAGATGCGCGCCGACACCAATGTCTACGTCATGGGTGAGGAGGTCGCCGAGTACCAGGGTGCCTACAAGGTGACCCAGGGCCTGCTGGACGAATTCGGCCCCAAGCGCGTCGTCGACACCCCGATCACCGAGCACGGCTTCGCCGGTCTCGCCGTCGGTGCCGCCTTCGGTGGCCTGAAGCCCATCGTCGAGTTCATGACCTTCAACTTCGCCATGCAGGCGATTGACCAGATCATCAACTCGGCTGCCAAGACGCTCTACATGTCCGGCGGCCAGATGGGTGCGCCCATGGTCTTCCGTGGCCCCAACGGTGCCGCCGCCCGCGTCGGCGCCCAGCACTCCCAGGACTATGCCGCCTGGTATGCGCATATCCCCGGCCTCAAGGTCGTGATGCCCTACTCTGCCGCAGACGCCAAGGGTCTGCTGAAGCAGGCCATCCGCGATCCGAACCCGGTGATCTTCCTGGAAAACGAGATCCTCTACGGCCGCTCCTTCGAGGTGCCGGTGCTGGAAGATTTCACCATTCCCTTCGGCAAGGCCCGCATCTGGCGTGAAGGCACGGACGTGACCATCGTCTCCTTCGGCATCGGCATGCAGTATGCCCTGGAAGCCGCCGACAAACTGGCCGACGAGGGCATCAGCGCCGAGGTCATCGACCTGCGCACCCTGCGCCCCATCGACTACGACACCGTGCTGGCCTCCGTGATGAAGACCAACCGCTGCGTCACCGTCGAGGAAGGCTTCCCTGTCGGCTCCATCGGCAACCACCTGTCGGCCACGATCATGGAACGCGCCTTCGACTACCTCGATGCGCCGGTGATCAACTGCACCGGCAAGGACGTTCCGATGCCCTATGCCGCGAACCTCGAAAAGCACGCCCTGGTGACCACCGACGAGGTGATCGCCGCGGTGAAGAAAGTCACCTACCGCTGAGGAGAGAGAGATGCCCACAGAAATTCTGATGCCCGCCCTCTCTCCGACGATGGAGGAAGGCACCCTGGCCAAGTGGCTGGTCAAGGAGGGCGACACCGTCTCCTCCGGCGACCTGCTGGCCGAGATCGAGACCGACAAGGCGACGATGGAATTCGAAGCCGTCGACGAAGGCGTCATCGGCAAGCTGCTGATCGCCGAGGGCAGCGAAGGCGTGAAGGTCAACACCCCGATCGCCGTGTTGCTGGAAGAGGGTGAGAGCGCGGACGACATCGACAGCGGGGCCTCGGCGCCCGCGGCGAAGTCCGAAGAAAAGGCCGCCCCTGCCCAGGCCGCGGCCACCGCAACCCAGGGCGGTGCCACCGCCCAGACCGGCAAACCCGTCGACACGCCCGCCCCCGCCGCCCCCAAGGGCGCGGACGGCCAGCGTATCTTCGCCTCGCCGCTCGCGCGCCGCATCGCGGCCCAGAAGGGTCTGGACCTGGCGTCCCTGAAGGGCTCTGGCCCCAAGGGTCGCATCGTCAAGGCCGATGTCGAAGCCGCCGAGGCCAAGCCTGCCGCAGCAAAGTCCGAGGCCGCCGCGCCCAAGGCCGCTGCTGCCGCTGCCGCTGCGCCCGCTGGCCCCTCGACCGATGCCGTCCTCAAGATGTACGAGGGCCGCGAGTTCGAAGAGGTCAAGCTGGACGGCATGCGCAAGACCATTGCCGCCCGTCTGACCGAGGCCAAGCAGACCATCCCGCACTTCTACCTGCGCCGCGACATCAAGCTCGATGCGCTGATGAAGTTCCGCAGCCAGCTGAACAAGCAGCTGGAAGCGCGCGGCGTGAAGCTGTCGGTCAATGACTTCATCATCAAGGCCTGCGCCCTGGCGCTGCAGTCCGTGCCCGACGCCAACGCCGTCTGGGCCGGGGACCGTGTGCTGAAGCTGAAGCCCTCGGACGTGGCCGTCGCGGTCGCCATCGAAGGCGGTCTCTTCACCCCGGTGCTGAAGGATGCCGACAGCAAGTCGCTGTCCGCGCTTTCGGCCGAGATGAAGGACCTTGCGGGGCGCGCCCGCGACCGCAAGCTGGCCCCGCATGAATACCAGGGCGGGTCCTTCGCGGTCTCCAACCTCGGCATGTTCGGCATCGACAACTTCGACGCCGTGATCAACCCGCCCCATGGCGCCATCCTGGCCGTCGGTGCGGGCGTGAAGAAGCCGGTGGTGAACGCGGAAGGCGAGATCGAGGTCGCCACGGTAATGTCCGTGACCCTCTCGGTCGACCACCGGGTCATTGACGGGGCGCTTGGGGCAGAACTGCTGAAGGCCATCGTCGAGAACCTGGAAAACCCGATGCTGATGCTGGCCTGATTTCTGGCGCGACAGTTTCGGCCCCTCGCGGGGCCGTGCCTTCGGTGAGAGTTTTTTCAGCTATCGAATGGAAGGGCCTGTCGGAGCGATCCGGCAGGCCCTTTCTCTTTTGCGTCAGGGTGTTCGAGGGCCCTCGACTCTGCCGCCCCGGGGCGCGAAGCTGGGCGGGAACGACCCCGGGGGCACGCGCGCCATGCCGATCATCAACTACGGTGTCTGGAAGGCCACCCCTGTGCGCGTCTCGGCAGAGCGGCAGGAGCAGGACGCCACCAGTCCGCATATCCACCTCTATTTCGATGACGGCGCGGGCGGCAGCTTTGCCGGCAGCAAACGGGCCTCGATCAACGTCAAGTCGCTCTCGGAGGTGTCCGAGCTGGTCTACTGGCATATCCCCGACCTGCGCCATCCGATCACCGATGCGCTGCGCAGGCTGCCACCTGGCTTCACGCCGCTGGAAAGCCGGCCAGGCGGGGCGGCGCTGGACTACATCCGCTCGAACATCCTGGATTTCGACGCCGGTCGCATCCTGCCCCATGACCTGCCGGGCCGTGCGCCCAACGACATCATCGACTTCGTCCTGCCCGAGCTGCAGGCCGCCATCGCGCGCCGCGCCACGGTCTACCTGCTGGGAGAGCCCTTCGCCGATCGCCAGGGCCTGCATGACATCCACATGAACCAGGGCAGCACCGCGCGGTTCGCCCAGTTCAACGGGCCCTGGCAGGACGGTGCGGTGATCCTGCACTACGAGGCCGACGACCGCTTCGAAGGGCTGTTCACCGCCTTTGCCTCGCAGGCCATGCACACAGACGGGCTGCAAGGGCACCCCCTGCCCGGCGCCGCGACCTTTGCCCGCCATCTCGGCCACCGCGCCCCGTCACCCCGTGCAGCCCCGCCGCCCGTGCTGCTGGACCCGGACCGTCGCGTGGTGATCTCGGGCGCGCTGGTCAATCCGGTGGGGGTCGAGAACCGCCCCACCTCGCGCGGCCAGCCGGAAACGGTCTACCTGATGAACCGCTCGGGCGAAGGTCTGTCGCTGGCGGGCTGGCAAATCGTGAACACCCTGGGCGAGGCCCGTGGGCTGGCAGGCGATGCCTGGCTGACCCCCGGCGCGGTGCTGGCGGTGCCGATGACCGGCGTCGCCCTGTCGAACCGGGGCGGCACCATCACCCTGCTCGATCCGCAGGGGCTGAAGGTCGACGGGGTCAGCTATACCGCCGCCGAAGCCCGGCCCGAGGGCAAGGTGCTGACCTTCCGGCGCTAGACATGCGAAAGGGCGCCCGAAGGCGCCCCGCAGGCTGTTGGTCCGAGAGGGCTCATTTGCCCAGAAGTTGGTCCATGCGAAGCGCCGGCTGATCGCAGCCCGCCTCGCCGACGATCTTCGCCGGCACGCCCGCCACCGTGGTGCAGGGCGGCACTTCATGCAGCACCACGGAACCCGCGGCAACCCGAGAGCAATTGCCGACCTTGATATTGCCCAGCACCTTGGCGCCGGCACCGATCAGCACGCCGTTGCCGATCTTCGGGTGGCGGTCCTCTTCTTCCTTGCCGGTGCCGCCAAGCGTCACCGAATGCAGCATCGAGACATTGTCACCGACCACAGCCGTCTCGCCCACGACGATGGAATGGGCATGGTCGATCATGATCCCCTTGCCGATCACGGCAGCGGGATGGATGTCGACACCGAAGACCTCGGAGCAGCGCATCTGGAAGAAATAGGCCAGGTCGCGGCGGCCCTCGCTCCACAACCAGTGGGCGATGCGATAGCTCTGCACCGCCTGGTAGCCCTTGAAGTAGAGCAGCGGCTGGATGAAGCGATGGCAGGCCGCGTCGCGCTCGTAGGTGGCGACGATATCGGCGCGGGCCGAGGCGGCGATCTCGGGGTCGCTGCCGATGGCCTCGTCGCAGATCTCGCGCAGCAGCTGGCCCGGCATCTCGTCCGAGGCCAGCTTCATCGAGACGCGATAGGCCAGCGCCCGCTCGAAGGAAGGATGGTGCAGCAGCGTCGAATGGACGAGGCCGCCCAGAAGCGGCTCATCCGCGACGGCGGCTTCTGCCTCGCGCAGGATGCGGTCCCAGACCGGATCGAGCTCTGCCAGTTTCGGGTTGGAATGTGCCATGGTCATTTTCCCGTTTCGGGCCAGTTGGGCGCCCCTCAGATCCGTAGATCATAGCAGATAGGCACTGCGGGGAAAATGCAAAGGCGTGGACCGGAAGATCACGAGGAAAAATACCTCGTGATTTCCGGTCCTTCCGTCTGGGGCGTTGGACGGTCGTCAGGCCGCGCCCGGGCGACCGCCAGGCCGGACAGTCAGACCCAACAGTCAGACGGGGAAGGTCAGCGTCGCAAAGGCCCCCGGTCCGAAGCTGGCCGAGACCTGCGCCACCTCGACCTGCATCAGCCCCGTCGCGCCATCACCCGCCTGTTCGGCAGCGCCATAGGTCCAGCGGGACTCGGCGACCTCGACCTCGCGCAGGACCGCTCCGCCCTGCCGGATCCGCAGCAGGAAGGCCAGGCTGTCTTCGCCAAGGGGCACCTCGGCAAGATCCCAGCTGTCCCCCTCGATCCGGGTCCGGCGGATCCAGTCAAAGGCGATCTCCCCGCCCGGCTGTGGCACGGCGCGCAGGTGGCAGGGGGCGTATGGCTTCAGCCCGATCCCGTCGAAGGCCCAGACCTCGTGCTGGTAGGACGGATCGTCGGGGCCGCGCGCCGCGGGGCCGATGCGATAGTGCCGGGCCAGCCTGCGCTGACTGGGCGCAAGGGTGATCTGCCCCGGCACCCCGTCCAGCAGCACCACCCAGGAGCCCTCGGGCCAGACATCCGGCATCAGCGCCTCGGACCCGAGCTGACCGCGCAGGCGGTGTGACAGCAGGTAGGATCGCTCTCCGGTCAGGGTGGCATCGCGGAACTGGAAGATCTCCCAGTTGGCGGGATCGCCGTCGCCGATGGCCATCAGGTTGGCTCCCGCCATCAGCCCCGCCCCGTCGGTCGAGGCCAGCGTGCCCGAGGTCAGTGCCACCCCGAGCGGCGCGCCACGGTCGTAGCGGCCCAGGGGAGCCCGCGCCAGCGGCGTCGTCGTCACGCCGATGGTCGCCCGCGCGTTCAGTGCCTGGTCCAGCTGGTAGCCCGCGTCGCTGGCCGCCGTATAGACCGCGACAGCCCCGGGCCAGGGATCACCGGTCACCGCGACATGGGGGGCATGGGGCACCTCGTCACCGCGCATCAGCGGCAGGTCCAGCCAGAGCGGCAAGACCGGCAGCGGCGCCGAGAAGCTGGCGACCGAAGGCAGGGGCTCGCTCAGCGCGCCGGGGCGGTAGACCTTCGGGTCGATCCGCACCGCCTCGACGAGTGTCGACAGCCCGTGTTCGGCCCGGTCGAGCCGGTAGAGCGCCGCGCCCGCGTCCTCGTCCAGCGCGATCACGTCTCCCGCACCAAGGGCGCGACGCGAGGGTGGCAGGGCCAGGCGCAAGCTGTCGCGGGCGATCCGCGACTCAGCCAGCCAGCGCTCGACCACCTGCCGCCCCTCGCCCCGGGTCATCGCCAGGGCGATCTCGCTGCCCGCCACGGCACGGCTCTCTTCGTCGGGCAGGATCGCCTCTTCGGCAACCCGTTCGAAATCTGCATTGGCCTCGACGAAACGCAGCCGCATGCGACCGGCCATCTCGGCCTCGGGCGCGCGCTGGCGCTCAACGGCGCCCTCCATCTCGCCGCTCAGCGCCAATGCGTCGCGCAGCAGTTCCGCGTCCAGCGGTCCGCCGCGCATGATGAAGCGCAGCACCCCGTCCCGCTCGACCGCGTCGAAACCGTAGCGCAGCATCAGCGGCTGCAAGGCCGCCCGCGCCTCGCGAACGTCATCGTCGCAGTAGCCACTGACCACCCCGAACAGCCCACTGACATCGACGTGCCGCAAGCCCGCAGAGGTGCAGATCTCGGCCACCGTCAGCGCCAGCGAGCGCGACGACGCGCGACCGGTAATCCAGTGCCCGGCGCGGTAGTTCTCGCCATCGCTCCAGGTCTCGAGGTCGTTGGGAAAATGCGGGAAGGGCCGCGCATCCCAGGCCCAGACGAAAGCACGGGACATGTCCAGCATCGGCGCGCCGTAGACATCCGACACCGGATTGTGCGCCGGGTCGTTCCAGTAGCCATGCATCACCCGCAGGTACTGCTGCTGGATCACCTCGTCCCGGGCGCCGGTCGAATACCTCGGCAGGGCGGATTCCGAGCTTTTGGGATCGGGGAACTTGTTCGGCTCGTTGGTGCCCTTGTCGACGGCAGCGCACCCAAGCTCGGTGAACCAGATCGGCTTCGAGCGTGGCTGCCAGCCGGTCGGAGCGGCCTGGCGCACGCCGCCGATCCGCTCGTGATGCGGGTTCAGCCACCAGTTGCGCAGATCCTTGATGCGCCAGATCCAGGGCTCGTCATGGGCGCCATCGGTGATCGGTGTGCGGATCTGCGCGGCGCGGGCCTCGGAGGAATGATAGTACCAGTCATAAAGCTCTCCGCCCTCGATGTTCTCGGCCAGGTAGCCCGGGTCGTATATCGTCGGCCAAGACTGGGCATCCAGGTGATCCTCGCCCTCGCGCCAGTCCGACAGAGGCATGTAGTTGTCGATCCCGATGAAGTCGATCTGCGGATCGGCCCACAGCGGATCGAGGTGGAAATACCGGTCTCCGCTGCCGTCCTGGGGTTGGTAGCCGAAATACTCGGTCCAGTCGGCAGCATAGCCCAGCTTTACGTCCGGCCCGAGGAACGCGCGCACCTCGGCCGCCAGGTCCTGCAGCGCCGCGACTGCCGGGAAGCTGCCGCCCGCGCCCCGGATCCGGGTCAGCGCCACCATCTCGGAGCCGATGCAGAAACTGTCCACGCCGCCCGCCGCCGCACAAAGAGCCGCACAATGCAGGATGAAGCGGCGATAGCGCCACTCGGCAGGCCCGACGTAGCTGACCGCGCCCGGCGTCACGGCGAAGTCCGCGGCCTCGGCACTGCCCATGAAGGCCGCCACCTCGGCCTCGGCGACGCCGGTGCCGTCGGGAGAGCCCGGCCGGTTCGGCGCCTCGGAGGTGGTGATCCGACCGCGCCAGGGCAGATGCGGCTGGCTGTCGGCGTCGCTGTAGGGGTCGGGCAGCGTGTTGCCGAGGATCTGGTCCATCAGCAGGAAGGGGTAGAACATAACCGCCTTGCCGCGCGCATTCAGCGCCGAGATCGCCTCGATCACCGACGCATCCGCCGGGGTCCCGCCATAAAGCGCCCGCCCCTCCCCGTCCTGCGCCACCAGCTGTGCCGTCCCGCGCGTCAGCCCCGAGACGCGCCAGGGCATCTGCTTGCCATCATATTGCGATTGCTCGACCTTCGGGCGGATCTCGCAAGAGCCGCAGCGCAGGTCGTCGCCGAACCAAGACACGATCAGCGACACCGCCCCGCAGTCGGTGAAGCTGGCGTCAAGCTGATCGAGAGAGGTTTCGAGATCACTCTTGCCCGAGGGCGAATTGACATTGGCCAGCCCGACATGGCCTGCGCCGTAGTCGTAGCTGACCTGACTGGTCGCCAAGGCAAATTCCCCACTGCCCGGCATCAGGGCCACGCCCCGGATGGCATGGGCCGGCTCGTCGGCGGCGCCCTCAAGCGCCAGCGGCGCCGGGCGCAGCACCTCGAAGGAGAACTGGGGAATGCGGTTGCCGAAAGCCTCCAGCGCAAGGTCTTCCAGCATCAGATAGGCCGTACCGCGATAGGCCGGCACATGCCCCGCGCCCTCGACCGCCTCCATCTTGGGGTCCGGCAACTGATCGTCCGAACCGCGATAGACCCGCATGTCGAGGTCCGCCGGCGCGATCTCGGCACCGTCTGCCCAGATCCGCCCGATGCCGGAAATCTCACCCTCGCAGAGCGCGACGGCGAGGCTGACGGAATAGGAATGCTCGGTCACCTTCGGCTTGCTCGGCGCGCCCTTGCCACCGCCCGTCGTGCGGGTGGTCTCACGGAACTCCGAGGCCCATATCACCTGCCCCGCAACCCGCATCCGACCGTAGACGCGCGCCACCGGATCGCCCTCGCCGGCGCCGGTCAGGCGAAAGCGCTCGACCCGGCCGGTCTCGACCGCGGCCGAGCCCTGACCCAGCAGGCGCTGATCTATCACCCGGCCAAGGGTCGCCCCGACGAAGCGGCCAGCGGCGACGGCCGAGAGACCAAGGACAGAGCCCCCGATGGAACCGCCAAGCGCGGCACCAGCGGCGGAAAGAAGAACGGTTGCCATGGGTTACACCTCGTCGGGAAAAGCGAAACTGGCCACGATGCGGCGTCGCCAGGGTTGGCTGAGCGGGCTTTCCAGAACCCCGTGGCCGCAATAGGCGTGGATGAAACTGCCCTCAGGTCCGATGCGCGCGAGGATGCCAAGATGCTTGGCCACGGCGCCCGAGCGCATGCGGAACAGCAGCACGTCACCGGGCTGCGCCGCGCCCGCGCGCGGCACCAGGTGGCGGCACGCAGCCGCCCAGAGGCGTTCCTCGCGCTGCGGTTCGGACCAGTCAGGGGTATAGGCCGGCACCGGCTCGGGCTCCTGCCCCAGCACCTCGCGCCAGACCCCGCGCAGCAGGCCAAGGCAGTCTGTCCCCGCGCCTTTCAGCGAAGCCTGGTGCAGGTAGGGCGTCCCGATCCAGCCCCGCGCGGCATCAACGATCTGCGCGTCACGGCTCATCGGCGCGACCCGCCCGAGGTTTCGCCACTCTGGGCGGGATGCACCATGATCCAGTCCTCGCCCGGGATGTCGGGGAAGCCCTGGTAGTTCAGAGCATTGCCGAACCGCGCCCGGCAGGTAGAGAAGCGCTTGTCGCAGCCCACCTCAAGCCGGAAGGTCGCCCCCATGCCGGGATCCACCGGCAACGGAGTCCACAGCTCGATCCGCCGTCCGCCGCCCTCGCCGCGGTCCAGCTTGACCGGCGAGGACAGACCCGCGGCGGGACCGTCCAGAACCTCAAGCCGGCCATGGGTGAACCAGCCCTCGGCGAAACCGCCAAGCGCCGGGAAGGTGACGACCGACAGGCTCTCGATCGCGCTTGCCATGCTTTCGGCCCGGTAACCGGGCTGGCTGAGATCGACGCCGCACCCCTTCCCGCCCAGAACGGCCGCACAGGGCTTCTGGTAGATCCGTCCCATGGGCTGGTTGAGAACCTCCGACAGCCCCCGCAATTCGGCACGGAAGGCACCCCCGGCGCGGGTCAGCTCTCCGATGCTGCCGCGAAAGACCACCTGGCGCACCTCGGGCGCGGACCAGTCCAGCAGCCAGGCCGTGACCTCGGCACCGTCATAGCGCCCGGCCTCGATGTCCTCCTCGCGGATCGCCGCATCGCTCAGCGCACCCAGCGCCTCCGAGTTGTCGACAGACAGCCCCGTGCCCTGCTGCAACGCCGCCGCTGTCAGGCCGGTATCGGCGCGGAAGGTCACGCCCTCGAAGACAAGATCGCAATCGTGGTCGGTAAAGCCCAGCGTCAGCCCGTCGCGGCGGGTGATCCTCCAGGCATGGCAGGTCGTGGTGGCCCCCGTCGCAAGGTGGGCCGCAAGAGCGGAATTGAACGCCATCAGACCCGCACCTCCACCACCGGTACGCTGGGCACGTCGCCCGCCCGGAAGGAGGCGACCGAGGTCTGGATGCGGTCGGTATCGAAGCGCACCGGCACATCGAATTCGAAGCCTGCGGTTACGTCCATGCCCTCGTTGGGCGCAGTGACGAAGGTGATCAACCCGGTGGTCACATCGACCGAGTAGTGGAGGCCGTCCTGCAACTCGTCGTCCTCGACCCCCGCACGGACAGTGCCCTGCACCGGCTTGGTGATCGGTCGCGCGTAGCTCTGCTGGCCCGAGGTATAGGTCTTCAACAGCTGGTAGCTCTGCGTCACCCCGTCGCCCCGGGCGATCACCTGGTCTCGGTAGTCGACCTCGGCACTGGGACGGCAGGACTTGTAGTCTGACCAGTCCTTCCAGCGGAAGGCATGCAACTGCCCCTGCCGCGCCTCGAAGAAGGCGATCAGCGTCTCGACATCGTCGAGCGAGCGCATGGACACCCCCGCATCGAAGCGCCGGCGCGAGTGCTGCCAGGGGGTGTTGCGCTCTTCGAAGCCATTGGCCAGCGTCACCACCTCGGTGCGCCGCTCGGGCCCGCCGGTCGAGCCGAAAGAGAGATTTGCGGGAAAGCGGACCTCGTGGAAGGACATGGCGATCTCCTCAGCGGTTGCGCTGGCCGCGCGTCAGCGCGCGGCTCATCTGGGCGGCGATCTGGCTCTGCGAGCGGCGGAAGCCCTCGACATCCGGCGTCGTGATGTTGATCACCACGCTGGACGGTCCCTGCCCCTGCATCCGCACGCCCAGCCGGCCGTCGGCCCCACGCGACAGCGGCATGATCGCCTCCGGACCCGCTTCGCCCATCAGGCCCGTACCGCCGGTCATCGGAAAGTAGGTAGGCGACGAGACGACACCGCCCTTGGCGAAGGGCATGACGTTCTGCACGAGCCCACCAATGCCCTGCGCGATCAGCCCGCCGAAATGGTCGGTCACCGGCTTCACGGCGGCGGAATAGGCGGCATTCACCATGGAATTGGCGACGGTGCGCAGCGCATCCGAGGCCCGCATCCCGTCGAACAGCACCCCGTCCAGCGCGCGCCGCAACCCCCGGCTGAGACCGCGCTCCAGCGTCTGCACATCCTTGCCCGTCTCGGCCAGGGCCGTGCGCATGCGGCGCAGCTCGCTGTCGAAACCGGCGGCCATGTCGGCAGCACCACCAAGGGTCACATCCAGGCTGTCCACCTGCGCCTGCAGCGCCTCGAGACCATTCAGATCACTCATTCTCGCCTCCTCTCGTCGCGGCCGCCCCGTCGGGATAGGCCGCCAGCAATTCATCCAGCCGCGCCCGGTTCAGGACCGAGGCCGCCTGGGCGCCCTCCCCCAGCATCAGCCGCAGCTCGGCCGGGGTGAGGGCCCAGAATTCCGCCGGACGCAGGCCCAGGATCCGCATCCCGACCTGCATCAGCGCGGGCCAGTCCAGACCGCTCATGCCGGTCCCTGGGGCACCGTGAAGGCCCGCGCCAGCAGCTCTGCGGCCTTACGGGCGGCCAGCATCGGCCCCCCCTCGATCTCGACGTTCAGCAGATCTTCGGCGCGGCCCTGCCAGCCGCCCCCGCGCAGGCCGGCAACGATCAGCGCCACCACGTCGCGGGTGCTGTAGCCGCCGCCCTCGAACCGCTCGACCAGTTCCAGAAGCGAGCCGCTCTCCAGCATCGCCTCCAGTTCGGCAAGCGCGCCGAGCGTCAGCTTCATCACGTGCCGCCGGCCATCCAGAACCAGCGCCACCTCGCCTGCATGGGGATTGGCCATGATCAGAGCGCCGTGAAGCTGAGCGCCCCGGCCGAGGCCATCGACAACTCGTAGGTCGCCTCGCCGTTGTGGGCGCCGGCATATTCGATCGAGGTCACCTGGAACGGCCCTTCGACCACGCCGAAGTCGGGGATGATGACCTGGAAGGCAGGTGTTTCACCGTCGAAGAAGATCTGGCGGGCCCGCTCGTCGCTGCCCGCGTCCTTGAACACGCCAGAGCCCCCGATGGCCGCCGAGCGCACCCCCGCCCCGGCCAGCAACTCGCGCCAGCCGCCCTGGCTTTCAAGGCTGGTCACATCGACCGCCTCGGCGTTGAAGCTCAGCCGCGAGGCCCGCAGGCCTGCCAGCGTCTCGAACAGACCGGCACCGGTCATGTCCACCTTGATCAGAAGATCCTTGCCGTTCTGGGCCACCATTGTCGTCACTCCGTCGAAAGGGTTCAGGTGTCTTGCACGCGGGCACGAAAGCTCAGGTCGATGCGGCGCAGCTGCCCCGCCTCGTCCCGGCGCGCCCGGGCCTTGAGGAAATTCAGGCTGACCAGGTGCCCCCGGGACAGCGCGGGCAATGGCAGCTCCAGCGCGTCCGAGACCGCCGCGGCGACCTCCTTCGCGGTCTGGAACCCGGCCTCGGTCGTCACCACCGAGATCGTCAGGTCATGCTCCGCCCCGCCCCCACAGGAGGTGGACCAGTCGCGGACCTGCTCGGGGCCGAGGCTGACATAGGTCGCGGGCGGCGTGCCCAGCGGGGGCGCGTCGAAGATGTCGGAACCGACCAGCGCCACCAGCACGGCATTGGTCGACAGCTGTGCGTAGATCGCGGTCTGAAGCGCCGCCGAGATCGCGTAGCTCATGCCATGACCTCCTCTCGTGCGCGGCAGCGCAGGAACCGCCCCGAGGCGTCATCCTCCTGAACCGCGTCGATCAGGTAAATCCGCTCTCCGTCCCGGAACCTCTGGCCCGGCTGAGGGCGGTTGGACGCCCCCGGAGGAGCGCCCCGCACGATGATCTTCAGGATCTGCCGATGCGCCCCCAGATCAGCCCTGTCGCGCAACCCGGCGTTTCCCGGTGTCACCTCGGCCCACAGGATCCCGAGCGCATCCCAGCTGCTCTCGAAACCGCCGGAACCGTCGGCCACACGTACCGGGCGCTCCAGGATCAGTTCCCTGTTCAGGCGCGGGCTCATGAGCGGCCCCCGAACCCGATACGCATCGGCCGGTAACGCTCCAGAAGGGCCGTGACGCCGAATGGGGTGCAGCCCTTCCCGAGCGCCACGTCATTGCGATACTCGTAGTAGTGCGAGGCCATCAGCAGGATCGCCTGCGCCAGATCCGGCGGCACCTGGCTCCAGTCCAGCGCGGCGCCCGCTGTCAGCAGCACCTCGACCTTGCCGTCCTTGGGCGGCTCCGGCAGCGTGCCCTGCAGGGCGCGGAACTTCGGTTCGAAGGAATCCTCGACGAACGTGAAGCCACCGGCGTCCTCACTGAGCCGCGCGCCAGCCTTGTCGACCAGCGTGACCTGCTGGATCGACCGGACCGGAGCCAGCGGAAAGGCCTGCCCCTCGGGATTGGCCCAGCTCTGCACGGTCCAGATGAAATCGCGCTGGAAGATCGCCTGGCCGGTGCGGCCCTCGATCGCCGCCAGGGCAGCGCGGATGTAGCCCTCCAGCACGTCGTCCTGCGCGCTGTCCTCGGCAAAGCCGGTTCCCAGGCGCAGATGCTGCTTGAACTGACTGAGCGGCAAGACAGCCGCATCGACCTGGTTCACTTCGATCAAAATCATCACCGTACTCCGATATTCGGGACCGGCGTTTCCGGCCCGCGGCGCATCGAGGCCCCAGCCTCCGACGCGTGCCTCCCAACGTTGCTCGGACGGAGGGAGCTGCTGGACAACGCCTGTGAGAGACACGCGCCCGACGGGGCCGAAAAGGCACGGCCCCGCCGATCCGACGCGTCTTACGACGTGCCGAACTTCAGCAGCTTGATCGCGGCAAAGTCGCTGACATCGCCGCCAACGCGCTTGGTGGCGTAGAACAGCACATGCGGCTTGGCGCTGAAGGGATCGCGCAGCACGCGCAGGTCCGGGCGCTCGGCAACGGTGTAGCCGGCATGGAAGTCCCCGAAGGCGATGGCATGGGTGCCGGAAGCGATGTCGGGCATGTCCTCGGCGATCAGCACCGGATAGCCCATCAGGCGCGCCGGCTCGCCCGCCGCAAGGCCATCAGACCACAGGAAGCGGCCGTCCAGGTCCTTCAGCTTGCGCACGGCCCCGGCCGTCTTCGAGTTCATCACGAAGGTGCCGTTGGCGCGGTAGCGGGCGCCGAGGGCATAGACCAGGTCGACGATGGCATCGGCCGGATCGTTGGGATCGAAATCCCCATCGGTGCCGGTGGCGATATAGCCCAGGCTGTCCCAGGCCCAGGAAGCCTCGGCAACCTTGGTGTGGGTCAGGAAGCCGGTCGGCTTGTCGTCGCCGTCGCCATTGATGAAGGCGTCGGCCTCGGCACGGGCAAACTTGTCGGCGATGCGCTCGGCCAGCCAGCCCTCGACGTCGAAGGCGCTGTCATCCAGCAGGCGTTGGCTGGCCTTGGGCAGGGCCGACAGCTCGAACAGCTCGATCGAGATCCGGTCCACTGCCGAGGTCGTGGTCTCGGTCACGCTGGTGCCGTCATTCCAGCCGGCCCCCATGTCGGTGGTATCCACCAACACGTCGTAGGAGCTGGCGTTGACATGCACCACGTTCGCCACCTGGCGGATCGAGGCCGAGCTTTTCAGTACCGAGCTGATCGTGGCCGAGGTTTCCGGGTCCAGCAGGTAGCCGCCATCGCCGGTGACGGAGAGCGCCTTGCTCTCCAGTTCGAGGCCGCGCAGGCCGTCGTCGTCGCCCGAACGCAGGTAGGCCGAGACGGCCTTGCGATGCGGGGCGCCGCTCTCGGCGGCAGAGGCCAGCGCCGGGCGCGCGGCGGTAAGGGATTTGCGGTCAAGCATGGTCAAGCGGCTTTCCTGTTGCTGCAGTCTTTCCTGAAGTTCGTCACGGAAGCCTTTGAACTCCAGCATGAAATCCGAAACAGCGGATTTCACCTCGGCGACGGGAGAGAGGCTCTCCCCAACCCGAGCATCGGTCTCGGTCTTACCCATCATCAACTCCTTGGATGGAAGGTGAGAGAGCGCCCTAGAGGTCGCCCAATTCGGCCCGCGCGGCCCGGAAGGCCGCCGCCATTTCACGCAGGGCGTCCTCGGCGGGGCTGTCGCCCTTGGCCGCGACCCGCGCACTGGGCAGCATCGGGAAGGTCACCAGAGACACCTCCCAGAGCTCCAGTTCGGTCAGGAGCCTGCGGCCCCCGTCATCCTTGGTGGCCCGCCTGGTGCGGTAGCCGATGGAGAGCCCGTCGATGGCCCCCGCCCGGATAAGCGCGGCCGCCTCGCGGCCCTTCTCGACCGCCTCCAGCAACTGCCCCTTGACCCAGAGCCCCGTGGCATCCTCGCGGATCTCCTCCCAGACCCCGATGGGCTGGGCCGGGTCATGCTGCCACAGCATCTTCACGCGCCGTCCCTCGGCGGCGATCCGGGTCAGGCAGGCGCCATAGGCCCCCTGCTGCACCACGTCGCCGCCCTGATCGCAGGCCCCGAACCGCGAGGCATAGCCCTCGATCACCAGGCCGTCCTGCTGGACGACAAGCTCTGCGTCGAAGCGGTGGAACTTGCGCTCCAACCCGCCAAGGTTCTGAAAATCCATCTCTCTCTCCACTCAGGGCAGTTTGTCGATGACCGACTGGAAGGCCTGGGCAAGGATCACCCCGACGACGCCGAAGACGATCAGCCACAGGCGCTTCTCCAGCCGTTCCAGCACCAGTTCGATGCGGTCCATGCGGTCATGCAGCGCCTCGATCTGCATCTTCGAGAGCCGCTCATGCGCCTCCAGCCGCACCGAGGGTCCGCACTGGAACTCCTCGTAGCCGGTGCTGCGCCTGATCTCGCGAAGCTCATTCATTCCCCCGGGCTCCGTCCGGTCGCGTCGACCTCCTGGGGAGGCAGCCCCAGCAGGACCCGCTTCTCCGCCGGGCTGAGGAAGTCGGCCCCCGCCACGCGCTGCCACTGGGCATCCCGTTCGGCAGCCAGTGCGGGCACATTGTCCAGATCCGGGCTCAGCCGCAGATCCTCGCCGGTAAAACGCTCCAGCCATTCGCCAAGCGCGGCGGTGACGCGGGTCGCCAGGGGCAGCACCGTCAGGCGGAAGAAAGCCCGATGTGCTTCCTGGTAGTTGGCATAGGTCGCGTCGCCAGGGATCCCCATCAGCATCGGGGGCACCCCGAAGGCCAGGGCGATTTCGCGCGCCGCCGCCTCCTTGGTCTTCTGGAATTCCATGTCCGAGGGGCTGAAGCCCATGGGTTTCCAGTCCAGCCCGCCCTCCAGCAGCATCGGCCGCCCGGCATTGGCCGCGCCCTGATGGTACATCTCCATCTCCGCCACGAGGCGGTCGTACTGTTCCGAGGTCATCACCCCTTCGCCATCAAGGCCGCTGTAGACGATCGCCCCCGAAGGCCGGGCCGCATTGTCCAACAACGCCTTGGACCAGCGGGACGCCGAGTTGTGCACGTCCAGCGCCTGAGCGGCAGCCTGCATGGGCGAGAGGCCGTAGTGGTCGTCCTGGGGGTGGAAGCTCTTGAAATGACAGACCGCGGGGCGTTCTCCGGTAACATCGAAGCGGTGCTTCTGACCGCCGACGACATATTCGAAAGCCACCGGCCACCCATTGGTGCCGGGCAGCAGGCTCATGCGGTCAGACCGCAGGACATGCAGCTCCACCGGGGCGCCTGCGTCGGCCGCAACGGCCTCAAGGTAGCCATTGCCGGTCAACAGAAGCTGACCGTAGAGGCTCTCGAGCAGCTCGGCACGCCCCTGCGCGGGGTTGGGGCTGCGCAGCAAACTGATGACAGGGTGTTCGCTGTAGCGACGTTCTGCATCCTGCAGCACCAGCGGCAGGGCAGCGGCGGCCTCGGCGATCATCTTCACCGCACGGAAGCCAACCGGATTGCCGGCAAAGCCGGTGCGGGTCAGCGAGGCCGTGTCCCGCGGGCTCCAGGCAACGCGGCCAGCCGAGTGATAGGCGACCACACGACCCGTGGCAGAGGCCTTCCGCTCCGGCACCTTCGCGGCCTGGGCCGTGTCGCGGCGGAAATAGTCGATGACCCCCATGCGTCTCTCCTTCGCTCGGTTCCGGTCGCGGGTTGGCGACCTGTTGCGAAGGAATGTCTGTTGATTTTCTTAAGAAGCGCCGAGAGCACCGCGCGGGCCACGAGACGTCATGAAAAATCATTTTATATCAGATCCCTACGAAGACATCAGCGACAAATCCCGATTGCGACCAGAACAGGTTTTCCGCTCGTCCCCCTGGCCCAAGACGAAACGATCGCCCCCTGAACGACCTCGCATTGCCGAAACCTGTGCCCGCATGCGCCTCTGGGCCTCCCTCTCCGACCGCGCCTAGCGAGAGGTCGTCGCTCTGGTCAGCTGAAACCAATGCCAGAATACCCCCTGGCACGACCGCTGCGACCCGGCCCGACAAGATGCCATCGCTCTGGCCAATCGAGAACTTTGCGCTCCCCCGCTTCGAGGACAGGCACTGCGATCGGGTCACGGCCAAGGCAACCACTTGGCCACGGCAGGGTAACGACAGGGCCACCACCCGACGCATACCCCGAAATTATCCCGGGCGACCGTGTCCAAGCCCATTCAAACGCAAGAAGGCGCCGGCCCTCCCGGACCGGCGCCTGCCACACTTTCTCGACTTTGCAATTTGCACTTTTCGATTTGCGCTTCGCAAATGCACTTCGCAGTTTGCATTTCCAAAACGCAAATCTTGCAAACCAGCTTTACAGCCGCCGCATCTGCGGCCGCTTCTGCGGCTGGGCGCTCAGCATGAGGTCGTGCAGGGCCCAGACCAGAGCATCCAGACGATCAGGACTTCCGGTCCCTTCCCAGCCCTGCTGGGTCATCTGCGCCAACTGGTCCTCAAGATCGCCCAGCCCCTTCACATGCCGCACCCGCCCCTGTTCGTACGGCGCGGCGACGGGCTCGGCACGGGCGGCTTTGCCGCGCGACGCGCGGACCTTCTTCAGGGGGATCATCGGATCGACCTGGCGCAGCACCGCCTCGACCAGGTCCCCCCCTTGGTTGACCTCCGCGACGATGCGATCCGCCCCGTGGCGCTCCAGTGCCGCCACAGCCGCCTCGGCCCATTGCTGTGGCCGTGCCGCCGAGACCGAGGCATCCTCAAGCACATAGGCCCGCCAATGCTGCGGCGGCCCCTTGGCCACCACCCCTGCGACCACGATGCCGCAGTCGTCCGACCCTTCGTGCCCGGTGACCGGCGGATCCACCGCGACCACGATCCGGCTCAATTCGGGGATCTCCTCGACCTGGGCGGCATGCAGCATCTCCGACGTCCAGAGCGCGCCCTCAGTCTCGCCCATCAGGATGCCATCCAGTTCCTGCCGGCCAAGGCGTGTGCCCGCGTAGCGCGCCCGCACCTCCTCCAGGAAGCTCTCGGACAGGTTGGCGCGGTTGGCTTCGGTCGGCGCGTGGGTGGTCACCGTCGACGGCGCCTCCAGCAGCCGCTTCAGCACACCGACATTGCGCGGCGTCGTCGTCACACAGACCCGCGGATCCTCCCCCAGGCGCAGCGCGAACTGCAGCATGTCCCAGGTGGCTTCCGCCTTCTTCCACTTCGCCATCTCGTCCAGCCAGGCGCCGTCGAACTGCGGTCCCCGCAGCGCCTCGGGCTCGCTGGCGGAAAACGCCTGCGCCTCGGCCCCGTTGGGCCAGACGAGACGTCTGCGGCTGGCCTGCCACTCGGGTCGCCGGTCAGGCGGAGAGCAGGCCATGATCCCGCTCTCGCCGAAAATCATCACGTCACGGACCTGGTCGAAGGTTTCTCCGATCAGCGCCAGGCGCCGGCAGCGCCCCGGCGCCAGCGCCCGCGGTCCCTCGACCTGGCTGCGCACCCACTCGGACCCCGCGCGCGACTTGCCCGCACCCCGGCCCCCCAGGATCACCCAGGTCTTCCAGGCGCCCACCGGGGGCAACTGGTGATCCATGGCCCAGAACTCGAACAAAAAAGGGAGAGCGCGAAGCTCTCCCTCATTCAGTTCATCCAGAAACCGCTTCTGCACATCCGCAGCGGCGGAGGCGATCCAGGCGGCACCCGATCGAAGCCCGCGCGTCATCGAGGTCGATGTCCCCGACCCGTCCTGTTGCATTCCGCTCCCGTCCTTCATCAAGCTTGGCCTCCATCTCCAGGGCGAAGCGGATCCAGTACCGGATCTCTCCGCTCAGTTTGACGGCATCCTTCGCCGCCGTGAGCTCTCCGGCGCGCACCCTGTCCTGCACGCTTTCGAGGTCTTCCGCGATATCGCGGACCTGCCGTTCGACACGCTCGACTGCCTTGCGGAGCCGGGCTTCTTCTTCTGCGATATTGTCCATCGTCTGATATTTGCCTCGCGCATTGTCGTTGTCCCCCCGACACGAACCGCGACACGAGCCGCACGAAAAAACGGCCTCGGGGTTGCCCCCGGGCCGTTTGCCCATTTGTTCCAGCGTGTCACAACCTATACGGGAGACCGCGCGCCCTGTCAACGGATGGCAGCGTTCGGGCGAGGTAACACTCTGTTAACCCTCGCCCGAAAGCCCATCTCAACTCATCGAAATCAAACAGATTTCCGGAACGCTACTGGTTCGCACGTCCTGCTTCGATCTCGCGCCAGCGGGCAACGTTGCGGTTGTGCTCGTCCAGCGTGGTCGCGAAGGCATGGCCCCCGGTCCCGTCGGCAACGAAGTAGACATAGTCCGTCGGTTCGGGGTTGACCGCCGCCTCGATCGAAGCGCGGCCGGGATTGGCGATTGGGGTCGGTGGCAGACCGTCGATCAGGTAGGTGTTGTAGGGGGTCTCGCCGCGCAGCTCGCTCTGACGAATGCCCCGGTCAAGCACGCCCTGCCCCTTGGTGATGCCATAGATCACCGTCGGGTCGGTCTGCAGCCGCATGCCACGCTTCAGCCGGTTCTCGAAGACAGAGGCCACGGTGCGGCGCTCTTCCGGCACGGCGGTCTCCTTCTCGATGATCGAGGCCATGATCAGCACCTCTTCGGGGCTGAGCAGCGGCAGGTCGTCGACCCGGTTCGACCAGGCCTCGGCCAGGATCGCACTCTGACGGCTCTGCATCTCGGCCACCAGGTCGGCCCGGCTCTCACCCTTCGAGAACTCGTAGCTGTCGGGCGACAGCGTGCCCTCGGCGGGCAGGTCGGTGACCTCGCCGGTCAGCTCGTCGATCTGGTTGAGCAGCTGCACGACCTGCCACGAGGTCACACCCTCGGCCATCTGCAACCGGAAGCGGGTGTCATCCTGGGCGCGGATCTCTTCGTAGGCTTCCGGCACCTCGGCCCCTTCGCCGGGCACGAACCGGGCCCGTTCGACGAAGCGCGTGGTGGCCGGGTCCAGTTCCCGCACCAATACGTCCGACTGGCGCACGCCGACCCGGTAGACCACCTCGGTGCCGCAGGTCGAGGCGCCACCACGGGTGACGATATCCACGATCTCTTCCATCGAGGCCGAGGCCGGCACCAGGAAGGCGCCTGCCTTCAGGTCATCGGACTTCTCGCTGTACTCCGCACCGACCCGGAAGATCGAGCCGTTGGTCACCGCGCCGCGCTCTTCCAGGTCGCTGCTGAGACGGCGCATGTTGGAACCGGGCGCGACCCGCAGGCAAATCGCCTCGGCCAGCGGCCCCGGCTCGGCATACTGCCGCTTGCCCCAGATCACCGCGCCCGCCGCCAGGAAGGCGATGACGATCAGCAGCGTGAGGGCGTTCGAGGCCACCGACCGCCACATCTCAGCGCACCTTGCCGAAGATCAGCGAGGCATTTGTGCCGCCGAAGCCGAAGGAGTTCGACAGGGCCACGTCGATCTTGCGCTCGCGCTTGGCATTGGGCGCCAGGTCGATCCTGGTTTCCACCGCCGGGGTGTCCAGGTTGATGGTCGGCGGGGCGACCTGGTCGCGGATGGCGAGGATCGAGAAGATTGCCTCGATCGCGCCGGCCGCGCCCAGCAGGTGCCCGGTGGCGGACTTGGTCGAAGACATGGTGACATGCGGGGCATGGTCCCCCATCAGCCGCTCGACCGCGCCCAGCTCGATGGTGTCGGCCATGGTCGAGGTGCCATGGGCGTTGACATAGTCGATGTCCGCCGGGGTCAGCCCGGCCCGCTTCAGCGCCATCTCCATGCAGCGACGCGCGCCGTCGCCGTCCTCGGAGGGGGCGGTGATGTGATAGGCGTCGCCCGACAGGCCATAGCCCAGGTACTCGCCGTAGATCTTGGCGCCACGCGCCACGGCGTGTTCGTATTCTTCCAGCACCACGATGCCAGCGCCCTCGCCCATGACGAAACCGTCACGGTCGGCGTCATAGGGGCGCGAGGCCTTCTGGGGATCCTCGGCGCCCTTTGTGGACAGCGCCTTGCAGGCGTTGAAGCCCGCGATGCCGATCTTGCAGATCGCCGCCTCGGCGCCGCCTGCGACCATGACATCGGCGTCGCCCCACTGGATCATCCGCGCCGCATCGCCGATGGCATGGGCGCCGGTGGAACAGGCGGTGACGACCGAATGGTTCGGCCCCTTGAAACCGTACTTGATGCTGACCTGACCCGAGATCAGGTTGATCAGCGCGCCGGGAACGAAGAAGGGAGACACGCGGCGCGGGCCCTTCTCTTCCATCATCACGGCGGTATTGGCGATCGAGTTAAGGCCCCCGATGCCGGAACCGATCAGCACGCCGGTGCGGCAGCGCGCCTCTTCGTCCTCGGGCATCCAGCCCGCGTCCTCGACGGCCTGCTGGGCCGCGGCGACACCGAAGAGGATGAAGGTATCGACCTTGCGCTGCTCCTTCGGCTCCATCCACTGGTCCGCGTTGAAGGTGCCATCCGTGCCATCGCCACGCGGAACTTCGCAGGCATATGTGGTGGCCAGCCCCTCGGGATCGAATTGCGTGATGGGGCCTGCGCCCGACTTCCCTTCAAGGATCCGGGACCAGCTTTCCTCGACCCCGCAGGCCAGCGGGGTCACAAGGCCCAGACCAGTGACAACGACACGACGCATATGCTTCCGCCCCTCAAGTTTTCTCTTTGCCCGCTCTTACCCGAGGCTGAGGCCCGGGGGCAAGGCTTCCGCGTTTACCCATGGCTCCTCGGGCAGGGCCGCGGCAGGCAAAGCCCGCGTCCCGACCCTCCCGCGGGCCGCGCCCCTCGGGACCGGCTCAGCAGGTCGCGTAAGTGCGCAGAAAGTCAGATAGGCCCGGCGCGCGCGTCTGCAAGGCTTCGGCCAGCACCCGGGCCTGTGCCAGATCGGCGGATCTCGGCGCGCCCTCGGCACGGATCCGCGTCAGGTCCTCGCCATCGGCCCACATCCGCATGGCGATCGGAAGGTCGCGGGCGCCATGCCAGCCGGCATGGCCCCCGGCCAGATGGGCGGCCAGCTCCGGCTGTCCGGCAGGCACCGCCGCAAGGCAGAGCGCGGCCAGTCCGTCGCCCTCGGCCTGCAACCAGTCGGCCAGCCCGCTCAGTACCGCCATGTCGGCCTCTATCAGGCGTTGCTCGGGTGCCAGCCAGGGGTGGGCATGGTCCCGCACCCGCAGCGAGAGGCCGAAGAACGGCGCCGCCGCATCGCCCTGACGGCGGGCGCTGAACAGGACCTGGGCGAGGAACTCGGCCACCGGTTCGGTCTCGGGGGCGATCTCGCGCAGCCAGGGCAGCGCGGCATAGGTCACCGGATAGAGATCTTCCTGGTGGTGCAGCTCTTCCCAGAACAGGTGCTGCGCGGCCTCCGCATCCCAGCGGGCGGCCAGGCGCCTCAGCCTGTCCGGCACGCCGCGCACCCCGTAGGGGCCATAGAGCCGGTTCCAGATCGGATCGGAGAGATCCAGCCGCATCTTCGCCTCCAGCGGTTCGGGGCTCCGGCACGGGCCGGCCCCTTCGCGACATTCTGCCACGAAAAAGGGCTTCCGTCCTTGGACGAAAGCCCCGGTCTCTTCAGCGCGACCCCGGATACCCCGGAGATCGGCCGGCCTTGTCAGGCAGCGTCCGAGATGAACTTGACCGCGTCGCCGAAGGTCTGGATGTTCTCGGCGGCGTCATCGGGGATCTCGATGCCGAATTCTTCTTCGAAGGCCATGACCAGCTCGACGGTGTCGAGGCTGTCCGCGCCCAGGTCGTCGATGAACGAAGCGTTCTCGGTCACCTTGTCTTCTTCCACGCCGAGATGCTCGACAACGATTTTCTTCACGCGCTCTGCGACATCGCTCATAGGTATTCCCCTCACGTCACATGGGCCTCTGGCCCGTTTCTTGCCTCGCCCCTAACGGGCAGCTTCCAGTGCCCCTAGGGGCTCTTTCGCCCCGCAATGCGAGGCGCGGGACCCTGCAATTCCTGCAAAGGTCCCGCAAAATCTGCGCCGCCTATAGCACATGCCTCCGGCAACGCAAACGCTTTCGGGCCGCTTTCCACAGGTGGTTTCCCGGGGTCGCGGGCACAAGGCCGCAGGCGCCCGGAAATTCCACTCCGCCCGGCTTGGCCTGCCGCGCGAGTCGCGTCAAGCCCCTCTCCGGTCCGGTGCCGGACATTGGCCCGCAGGGCCTTACAGCATGGCCATGCCGCCGTTCACATGCAGCGTGGCGCCGGTGACGTACCCAGCCTCGGGGCTGGCGAGGTAAAGAACTGCCGCAGCGATCTCTTCCGGCGAGCCCATGCGGGCTGCGGGGATCTTGGCGTCGATGGCGGCCTTCTGCTCGTCGTTCAGCTTGTCGGTCATCGCGGTGGCGATGAAACCGGGCGCGACGCAGTTGGCGGTGATGCCTCGGCTGGCCACTTCATAGGCGATCGACTTGGTCATGCCGACCATGCCCGCCTTCGAAGCCGCGTAATTCACCTGCCCGGGGTTGCCGGTGGCGCCGACGATGGACGAGATGTTGACGATCCGCCCCCAGCGGGCCTTCATCATCGGCCGCATCACGCCCCGGCAGAGCCGCATGGTGGCCGTCAGGTTGACGTCGATCACCGACTGCCAGTCCTCGTCGCTCATCCGCATGAACAGCTGGTCACGGGTGATGCCCGCATTGTTCACCAGGATATCGAGAGAGCCCATGGCCGCGATGGCCGCCTTGGGCAGGGCCTCGACGGCCTCGGGGTCGGAAAGGTTGCAGGGCAGAACGTGGGCGCGTTCGCCCAGTTCCGCGGCCAGTTCCTGCAGCGGCGCCTCGCGCGTGCCGCTCAGGCCGACCGTCGCGCCCGCATCATGCAGCGCCTTGGCGATCGCGCCGCCGATGCCACCGCTGGCGCCGGTCACCAGCGCCGCCTTGCCCGTCAGATCAAACATGTCTTTCTCCCAAATCGCGGCCGTGGCCCGATCATCTTGGTTCAAATCTCCCACGGGGCCCGCAGAGGCCCCGCGGATACTCTACCCCGAATTCTTATTCCGCAGCCGCGGTGACCTTGGCGACCTCTTCCGGCGTGCCCACCTGGCTGCAGGCCACTTCGCGCGCGATGCGCCGGATCATGCCGGACAGCGCCTTGCCGGCACCGATTTCCCAGATCTCGGTCACACCCTGTTCAGCCATGTAGCCGACACTCTCGCGCCAACGCACCGAGCCGGTGACCTGCTCGACCAGCAGCGCCTTGATCGCTTCGGCGTCGGTGACGGCCTCGGCGCGGACGTTGGCGACCAGCGGCACGGCGGGCGCGGCAAACGAGACCTCGGCCAGCGCGGCCTGCATCGCCTCGGCAGCGGGCTGCATCAGCGCGCAATGGAAGGGTGCCGAGACCGGCAGCAGCATGGCCCGCTTGGCACCGGCGGCCTTGGCGATCTCGACCGCGCGTTCCACGGCGGCCTTGTGGCCCGAGATCACGACCTGGCTGGGATCGTTGTCATTGGCGGCCTGGCAGACATCGCCCTGGGCGGCTTCTTCGGCCACGGCAGAGGCGGCGGCGAAATCGAGCCCGAGCAGGGCGGCCATGGCACCCTCGCCCACGGGCACGGCCTGCTGCATGGCACGGCCCCGGATGCGCAGCAGACGCGCCGCATCGGCGACACTGACGGTGCTGGCGGCGGCCAGCGCCGAGTACTCACCCAGCGAGTGACCGGCCACGAAGGCCGCATCCGTGATCGCCACGCCCTCGGCCTCTAGCGCCCGGAAAGCGGCCAAGGAGGTCGCCATCAGCGCCGGCTGGGCGTTTTCGGTCAGGGTCAGCTCTTCGGCAGTGCCTTCCCAGATCAGCGCGCTCAGGTCCTGGCCCAGGGCCTCGTTGACCTCGTCGAAGACGGCCCTGGCCGCCGGATAGGCCTCTGCGAGGGCGCGGCCCATCCCGATGGTCTGTGCCCCCTGCCCGGGGAAGACGAATGCACGGCTCATGGACCACTCCTTCTTTCTGTCGTTCGACCTGTCGGTGTCGGCACGCGCAACCGCATGCGAATTGGGCGCGGGGATACAACCTGCCGCCCTGCAAGGCAACGCCAAGCTTTCCCGCCCCGCCCGCCTCACCCTGCCGTCATCGCCCGTTACCTCGCGCGCATCCGCGCACATCCCCTGCGCTTGTCGCGGGCTATGAGGAATGCCGCAGCGCAGCTAGATTGGATCCAACCCGGCAGCTGCCGCCACCCCATTCATCAGATCCGGAACCGCCCATGTCCCTTTCAGACACCCATGACCGCTACGGCCGCGTCACCCGCGTGATCCACTGGCTGACCGCCCTGCTGATCCTTGCCGCCTTCCCGCTGGGCTATGTCGCCCATCAGATGTCGCTCTCCATCGACGACCTCACCGGCCAGGCCCAGGCAAGCCTGATCGCCCGCACTGCCACGCTGTTCTCGGTCCACAAGACCCTCGGCGTGGCGGTGGTCTTCGTCTCGCTCTTCCGTATCGCCTGGGGCATCGCGCAGCGCCGCCCCGGCCTGATCCGCGGCGAACACCGCGCCGAGGCGCTGGCCGCGGAAACCGTGCACTACCTTCTCTATACCCTGCTGATCCTGGTCCCGGTCTCGGGATGGATCCACCATGCCGCCAGCGCCGGCTTCGCGCCGATCCTCTGGCCGCTCGGTCAGGGCCTGCCCCTCGTGCCGCAGAGCGAGTCGCTCTCGGCCCTTGCCTCGGGGCTGCACTGGATCTTCGCCTGGTCGCTGGCCGGCGTGCTGGCGCTGCACATCGGCGGAGCCCTCAAGCACCATGTCATCGACCGTGACGCCACCCTGCGCCGGATGTGGCGCGGAGAGGCCGCCGCCGCCTCGCCCCGCCAGCCCGGCCACGCCGCCCCGGTCGCCACCGCCACCCTGCTCCTTGCGCTGATCGCTGCCCTCGGCGTCTCGCTGACCCCGGCCCGGCCCGGTGTCGAGGCAGGTCAGTCGCCCGCCCCCGCGCTCGCCGAAAGTCCCTCCGGCGACTGGCAGGTGACCGAAGGCAGCCTCGGGATCACCGTCACCCAGTTCGGCAATACCGTGGAAGGCAGCTTCGCCGACTGGACCGCCGCGATCACCTTCGACCCCGAGGCCCCCGCAGGCCCGGCAGGCCATGTGACCGTGCAGGTCTCGGTGCCGTCCCTCACCCTCGGCTCGGTCACCAGCCAGGCGCTCGGCACGGACTTCCTCTCGGCCGAGGATCACCCCACGGCCACCTTCGACGCCGAGATCCTGCGCCAGGAAGACGGCAGCCACCTTGCAAGCGGCACCCTCTCGCTGCGGGGCCAGCAGATGCCGC
>NZ_AFPM01000038.1 GCF_000220565.1 Oceanicola sp. S124
GCCACCCGTGGCCCAGACGCCCTGCTGACACCGCAGCTTGGCAATGGCGTGGAAGAGGTCCACGGCCATTACACCCAGGACCAGATCCGCGCGGTGGTGGCCCATGCCAGCGCCCTCGGCATCACCGTGGTCCCCGAGGTCGACATCCCCGGCCATTGCACCGCCGCGCTGGCCGTGATCCCCGAACTGGCCGACCCGCAGGAAGCGCCCGAAAGCTACCACTCGGTGCAGGGTTTTGCGAACAACGCCCTGAACCCGGCCCGCGAAGAGACCTACGACTTCCTCGCCAAGGTCTTCGACGAGATGGTCGAACTCTTCCCCGCCAAGTACCTGCACATCGGCGGCGACGAGGTCGCGAACGGCTCCTGGCTGAATTCCCACTACGCGCGCCAGCTGATGGAGAAGGAGGGGCTTTCGGGCACCTTCGAGCTGCAAAGCTACTTCATGCGCCGTGTCGCGGGCATGCTGGCCGAGCGCGGCCGCGTGCTGGCCGGCTGGAACGAGGTCGCGCATGGCGGCGGCGTCGATCCCGCGGGCACGTTGCTGATGGCCTGGGAAAAGCCCGAGGTCGGCATCGAGCTGGCCCGCGAGGGCTATGACGTGGTGATGACCCCCGGTCAGGCCTATTACCTCGACATGGCGCAGGCCGAGGAATGGCTGGAACCGGGCGCGGCCTGGGCCGGCACCTCTACCCCGGTGCATTCCTACACCTACGAGGCCGAGGGCGCGTTCCCGGAAGAGCTGCGCCCCCGTCTCAAGGGCATCCAGGCCTGCATCTGGTGCGAGCATTTCACCTCGCGCGCCTATTTCAACCGGCTGGTCTTCCCGCGCCTCTGCGGCGTGGCCGAGGCCGCCTGGACGCCGAAAGAGCGCAAGGACCTGCACCGCTACGCGGCGATCGTGAAACTGCACCCGGCGTTCTGAGCCGGGGCACCGGGGCCGCGTCCCCGGCCAACCACAACGGGCGGACCCCGCGCGGGTCCGCCGGCGCCCCCGTCCACGTCGGGCGCCGAAGGGGCCCCCTCCTCCGGGGCCGGAAAGGACAATCAGATGAGCCAGATGAAACGCATCGCCGTTGGCGGCATCCACACCGAATGCTCGACCTACAACCCGGTCCTGATCCGCGCCGAGGACTTCCACGTTGTGCGCGGCGACGCGCTGACCGCCTATGACTACTTCTCTTTCCTCCCCAAGGATGACGTTCAGGTCCTGCCCCTGTTGCACGCCCGTGCCGTCCCCGGCGGCCCCGTCGACCGCCCGGCCTACGAGGGTTTCAAGGCCGATCTGCTGGCGCGCCTGAAGGCCGCCCTGCCGCTGGATGGGGTCTACCTTGCCATGCACGGCGCGATGCACGTTGACGGCATGTGGGACGCCGAGGGCGACTGGATCTCTGCCGTGCGCGAGGTCGTCGGCCCCGACATCCCGATCTCGGTCAGCTACGACCTGCACGGCAATGTCAGCCAGCGCATCATCGACCAGATCGACATGTTCGCCGCCTATCGCACCGCCCCGCATATCGACGTGCGCGAGACCATGGAGCGCGCCTGGGCCATGGTGCTGCGCTGCCTGCGGACCGGCGAGCGGCCCTTCGTCACCTGGGCGAAGATCCCCGTGCTGATGCCCGGCGAACGCTCCTCGACCGAGGACGCGCCCGCCGACGCGCTGTATGCCGCCCTGCCCGGCCACGACACCCGCCCCGGAATCTGGAGCGCCGATCAGATGGTCGGTTACGTCTGGGCGGATGAGCCGCGCGGCACCGCCTGTGCGGTCGTCACCGCCACCGAGGCCACAGAGGCCGAGGCCGTCGCCACCGAGCTGGCGCAGGCCTACTGGGACGCGCGGCACGCCTTCGCCTTCGGCCCTGTCACCGGCCCGCTGGACGAGATGCTGGACATCGCCGCCAGGACAGAGACCGCGCCCCAGATCCTCGCCGAAAGCGGCGACAACCCCACGGGCGGCGGCGTTGGCGACAATGGCCTCGTGCTTGAGGCGCTGATCGCCCGGAACTGGCAGGATGCGCTGATCGCCGGGATCACCGATGCCCCCGCTGTCGATGCCGCCTTCGCTGCCGGAGAGGGCGCCGAGCTGGAGCTTTCCATCGGCGGCGCGCTCGATCCGAAGAGCATTCGCGTCACCGCGCCCTTCAAAGTGCTGCTCCTCGTCGAGGGCGCGGGCGGCGCCTTCCGGCAGGCGGTCGTCAAGACTGGCGGCATCACCGTGGTGCTCGCCGCCCGTCGCCGCCCCTACCACAATATCGAGGACTTCACCCTGCTGGGGCTCGATCCGAAAGCGGTCTCGCTTCTGGTGGTGAAATCGGGCTATCTCTCGCCCGAACTGGCGCCGATCGCCAATCCGAACCTGATGGCGCTGACCGAGGGCGTGGTGAACCAAGACATTCCGAAGCTGGAGAACCTGAACCGCTCCCCCGGCATCTTCCCCTGGGAGCCTGAGGCAACCTTCACGCCCGCCCCCCTTCGCTCGGCCCGCGCGCCGGGCTGAGAAGACCCTGACCACGGGGCCCCGACCAACCGGCCCCCGAGACAAGTATCCTGACACGGCAGGCCCTTCCCCGGGGTCTGCCGCTGACGCGTTTGACGACCCGCCGGTTCCATCCCGGCCAAGCCCCGAGGCCCCATGTTCTCGACCCTTTCGATCCTGTGGAACAACCCCGGCCTGCGCGCCTGTGCACTGGCCATCTTCTTCTTCGGCTTCTCCGGCGCGGCCACTGCGCCCTACAAGTCCGTCGTGGCGATCCGAGAGCTGGGCCTGTCGGACGCCGCCTTCTCGGCGCTGACGCTGGCAGCGGCGGTGATAAATGTCACCGCGGCGATCTACCTCGGCATCCTCGCGGACCGCGACACCGGCTACCGCAAGCTGCTGATGAGCCTCGCCTTCATCGGGGTCGCAGGGTACATGGCGATCTTTCTCTTCCCCTCGGCCTGGATCTTCGTGATCTCGCTCCTGCTGCCGATCTCGGTCTACCATGGGCTGAATTCGCTGCTGTTCGGGGCCGGGCGGGTGTTCAGCTCGGACCTGCCGAAGGGCGATCAGGCGGCGGTCAGCTCGGTGCTGCGCGGGCTGATCTCTCTGGCCTGGATCCTGGTGCCCGGCATTGTCGGCTTTGCCCTTTCGGGCGCAGACAGCCTGCTGCCCGCCTTCGCCATCGCCGGGGGTGCGGCGCTGGTCTGCATGTTGGTGATCAACGCCATGATGCCGCGCGGCGGCAGCGGTGATCCCAGCCAGCGGCCACCCAAGGTCTCTCTCGCCGCCGCCTTCCGGCTGCTGACCCGCCTGCCGGTCGCCGCCCGCGTGCTGGGCGCTGCGGTCATCACCGCGATGATCCACGTCAACGCTGCCGTGATGCCGCTGATCGTCACCGGCCAGGCCGGGGGCGAACCCGGAGATGTGGGCGTCATCGTCGGCCTCGTCGCCGCGCTGGAAGTGGCCTTCATCCTGGTCTGGGCCCGTATCGTGCGCTCGATCTCAATCGTGGCGGCGCTGGCCATCGGCACGGCGCTCTACATGATTTACCTCGTCTGGCTGGCCTTTGCCCTGTCGCCGGCCTCGGTCATCGCGGCCTCGGTCGTGGGCGGCATCGGTGCCGCGGCGCTGATCACCCTGCCGCTCGGCTACCTGCAGGAGCTGATCGCGGATCGCCCCGGCCTCTCGGCCTCGCTAATCTCGGTCAACATCTTCCTTGCGGGCGCCATCGCCGCCGCGCTCTTCGCCTTCGGCACGGCCATCGGGGACTACCCGCTTGTCTCTCTTCTGGGCGCTGGCGCCGGCGCGCTTGGCGCATTGGGCCTTCTGGCGCTCGAGGGCTGGCGTTTCCGGGCCGCCCCGTGACAGGCTGAGCAGATGAGCAAGCTTCTGGAAATCTGTGTCGACACCCCCGAGGGCCTGCACGCCGCCGCCGAGGGCGGCGCGGACCGGGTCGAGCTGTGCGCGGCGCTGGACCTTGGCGGCCTGACCCCCTCGGCCGGGCTGATGCGGCTGGCAGCGCAGGGCCCCCTGCCCGCCTTCGCCATGATCCGCCCCCGCGCTGGTGGCTTCAACTGGTCCGTCGAGGAGGTCGCCGCGATGGAGGTCGAGGTGCTGGCCGCCCGTGACACGGGCCTTGCCGGCGTGGTCATCGGCGCCACCCGCAGCGGCAGGCTGGACCTCGCCGTGCTGGCCCGCCTGATCCGCGCCGCCGAGGGGATGCAGGTGACCCTGCACCGCTGCGTCGACCTGCTGGCAGACCCTGTGGCCGCCGTTGGGGAAGCCGCCGAGCTTGGCATCCACCGCATCCTCACCTCGGGCAGCGCCCTGCGCGCGGTCGAGGGGCTGGAGCAGCTGAAGGCGATGCAGGAGGCGGCGGCAGGGCGGCTGGTCATCATGCCCGGCGCCGGGGTGACTGCGGAAACCCTGCCGCCGATCCTTGCGGCGCTGGACCCGGCAGAGGTCCATGCCTCGGCCTCCTCGCCCGCGCATCTGCAGGAGCCGCTGACCCGCTTCGGCTTCCAGTCAGAGGCCGCGCGGCAGACCGATGCCGCGCGGGTGGCCACGCTGAAGGCGCTGCTCGGCTAGGGCCTATTCAGGGTGAACGTCGAGGTAGTAATCCAGCAGGTCCAGCCCGCTGGCCGCTTCGCGGTCGAGGATCACCGTCGCATTGCGGTGCATCTGCAGCACCGAGCCGGGCCAGCGCGCCGAAACCGGCCCCTCGATGACCTGCCGCACCGCCTCGGCCTTGGCCTTGCCGGTCGCCACCAGAACCACCTGCCGCGCCCGCATGATGGTGCCGATGCCCATGGTGATGGCGAGGCGGGGCGGGGTTTGGCCCGCCGGGAAGAAGCGCGCATTGGCCTCACGGGTCTGCCGCGTCAGGGTCTTCAGCCGGGTGATCGAGGTCAGCGACGAGGTCGGCTCGTTGAAGCCGATGTGGCCGTTAAGGCCCAGTCCCAGCAGTTGCAGGTCGATGTCGCCCGCCGCCACGATCTGCTCTTCATAACGCGCGGCCTCGGCCTCGGGGTCCGGGGCCTCGCCGGCGGGCAGATGGCCCGCGCCGGGTGCCATGTCGATATGATCGAACAGCAGTTCGCGCATGTAGTGGCGGTAGGAACAGGGGTGATCCCCGACCAGCCCGACATATTCATCCAGGTTGAAGCTGGAGGCCCCGGCAAAGCTGACCTCGCCCGCGCGATGCAGCGCGATGAGCCGGGCATAGACCGCTTCCATCGTGCCGCCGGTCGCCAGCCCCAGCACCGAGGTGGGTTTCGCCGCGACCTGCGAGGCGATCAGCCCCGCAGCCCGGGCCGAGGCCGCCCCGGCGTCATCAAGGATCAGGATCTTCATCGCCGATCAGCTTTCCAGCGGGCAATAGGCCACCACGTCCATCTCGACCTTGGCATCCACCATCAGCGGCGACTGCACGGTCGAGCGCGCCGGGGGATGGGCGCTGAAGTGCTTCTTGAACACCGCGTTGAAGGAGGAGAAATCGCGCGCGTCATCCAGCCAGACACCGACCTTCACCACGTGCTCCATGCCGCAGCCCGCCAGCGCGAGGACCTCCTTGATGTTCTCGATCACCACCTCGGTCTGGACGGTGATATTGCCCACCACGACTTCGCCGTCACGCGTCGGGACCTGGCCCGAGACATAGACGAAATCGCCGGCGCGGACGGCCTTCGAGAAGGGACGCTCCTGCCCGCCCGCCTGGGCGTCGGCAGAGTCGAGACGGATGAGACCGGGAATGGACATGATGCAGCTCCACGAAATTTGTTTTCCCGTTTGTCGCGTGGCATGACGGGAATCGCAATGATTTTCGCGCCATCTCGGCCCATACTGAAAACAATTTCCACACCTTCAAGCTGCCGGAGGCGATCCTGGTCCCACAGAACCGCCTCGACGGTGCCCCCGCGCAGGTCCATGAGCAGACCGCAAGGGGCTGCTGCGGCGCAGCACCTTGACTTTCGCGCCGAAAGCGGGCATCTACCGGCGGTGCGCTGCGCAGCCGCGTGAGCTTGCCGTGCCCGAAGGGGCCATCAGCGCCACCCTTTTCCAGTTCCCCATCACGCAGGGTTCTTACGCAACGGCCGGATCTGCGGGACACGCCCGCCTGTCCCGAGGCCTCTGCGAACCCTTGCCGGCAGAACCGCCGGTACATGGCCGTGCATGCGGCCGCTGAAGGATATCCCTTGACCACTTTCCATGACCTCGGCCTGTCGCCGAAGATCACTGATGCCCTGACCGAAGCCGGTTTGACCGAACCCACCCCGATCCAGGAACAGGCCATTCCGCTGGCCCTGGAAGGCCATGACGTGCTGGGCCTCGCCCAGACCGGCACCGGCAAGACCCTGGCCTTCGGCCTGCCGCTGATGGAGCACCTGTTCCAGATGAAGGGCAAGCCGCAGGACCGCACCGCCAAGGCCCTTGTCCTGGCCCCGACCCGCGAGCTGGTCAACCAGATCGCCGACAACCTGCGCGCCCTCACCGGCGAAACCCGCATGAAGGTCACCACCGTCGTCGGCGGCCAGTCGATCAACCGCCAGATCAACGCCCTGGCGCGCGGCACCGACATCCTCGTCGCCACGCCGGGCCGCCTGATCGACCTGATGGACCGCCGCGCCGTCGACCTGTCCCAGACCCGCCAGCTGGTGCTGGACGAGGCCGACCAGATGCTGGACCTCGGCTTCATCCACGCCCTGCGCAAGATCGCCCCCAAGCTGGGTACGCCGCGCCGCACCATGCTGTTCTCGGCCACCATGCCGAAGCAGATGGAGGAGCTGTCCAGCGCCTACCTGAACCATCCCAAGCGGGTGCAGGTCTCGCCTCCGGGCAAGGCCGCCGACAAGATCACCCAGTCGATCCACTTCCTGCCCAAGACCGAGAAGCCGAAGAAACTGCGCGAGATCCTTTCCCAGGACCTCGACGCGCTGACGCTGGTCTTCTCGCGCACCAAGCATGGCGCCGAGAAGCTGATGAAGGGCCTCGTGGCCGACGGCTACAACGCCGCCTCGATCCACGGCAACAAGAGCCAGGGCCAGCGCGACCGCGCCATCAAGGCGTTCCGTGACGGCACCATCACCGTGCTCGTCGCCACCGATGTGGCCGCGCGCGGCATCGACATTCCGGGCGTCGCCTATGTGATCAACTACGACCTGCCGGAAGTGCCCGACAACTACGTCCACCGCATCGGCCGCACCGCCCGCGCCGGTCGCGAGGGCGAGGCCATCGCCTTCTGCGCCCCGGACGAGGGTGACCTGCTGCGCCAGATTCAGAAGCTGATGAAGATCGACATCCCCGTCGCCAGCGGCGAGGCCCCCGCCATGGGCCAGGGCGGCGGCGCCAAGGGCCGTTCGTCGGGCAACCGTCGCCGTGGTGGTGGTGGCCAGGGTCAGGGCCGCGGCCAGGGCCAGGGCCAAGGTCAGAGCCAGGGCAAACCGGGCAACGGCCAGCGCCGCCGCCGCCGGCGCGCCGCGGCCTGATCGGACCGGCAGAATGACAAGGGGCCGGGGATCGCTGATCCCCGGCCCTTTCCTTTGCCGCCATGTCCCGGCGCAGACGCGGCACCGAAAGCAGGAAGGCCGCCCGAGGGGGCGGCCTTCCGATCTTTCGTTACCCGCCGAAGTCGTCGAGCATGATGTCCTCGCGGTCCACGCCCAAATCCAGCAGCATGTTGATCACCGACTGGTTCATGATCGGCGGACCACACATGTAGAACTCGCAGTCTTCCGGGTTCGGGTGGTTCTTGAGGTATTCCTCGAAGAGCACGTTGTGGATGAAGCCGGTGTAGCCGCCCCAGTTGTCATCCGGCAGCGCATCCGAGAGCGCCACGTGCCATTCGAAGTTGTCGAACTCTTCTGCAAGCTGGTCGAAGTCCTCGACGAAGAACATCTCGCGCTTCGAGCGGGCGCCGTACCAGAAGCTGATCTTCCGGTCGCGGTTCTCCAGCCGCTTGAGCTGGTCGAAGATGTGGCTGCGCATCGGCGCCATGCCGGCACCGCCGCCGACGAAGACCATTTCCTTCTTGGTGTCGCGGGCGAAGAATTCGCCGAACGGACCCGAGATGGTGACCTTGTCGCCGGGCTTCAGGTTGAAGATGTAGGACGACATCTGGCCCGGGGGGATGCCCTCGGTGCGCGGCGGCGGGGTGGCGATACGGACGTTGAGCATGATCATGCCCTTCTCATCCGGGTAGTTCGCCATCGAGTAGGCGCGCTCGATCGGCTCGTCCACTTTCGACTCGTACTGCCAGATGTTGAACTTGTCCCAGTCCTCCCGGTACTCCTCCTCGACATCGAAGTCGGTGTACTTGACGTGGTGGGCGGGGGCCTCGATCTGGATGTAGCCACCGGCGCGGAAGTTGACGTCCTCGCCCTCGGGCAGGTCCAGGACCAGCGCCTTGATGAAGGTCGCGACGTTCTCGTTCGAGCGCACGGTGCACTCCCACTTCTTGACGCCGAAGACCTCTTCGGGAACCTCGATCTCCATGTCCTGCTTGACCGCGACCTGGCAGGACAGCCGGTCACCGCAGGCCGCTTCACGCTTGGTGATATGGCTTTCCTCGGTCGGCAGGATCGAGCCGCCGCCGGAATGGATGCGCACCCGGCACTGGGCACAGGTGCCGCCGCCGCCACAGGCCGAGGGCACGAACAGCTTCTGTCCGGCCAGGGTCTGCAGCAGCTTGCCGCCGGCGGGGACCGAGATGGTCTTCTCGCCGTTGATGGTGATGTTGACGTTGCCCGACGAGACCAGCCGCGAGCGCGCGGCCATGATGAGGGCCACGAGGCCCAGCACGATCAGCGAAAAGAGCAGGACGCCCAGAGAGAAAGTCTGCATCTGTCTTCCCTCAGAGGTTCACGCCGGAGAAGGACATGAAGGCCATGGCCATCAGTCCGGCGGTAATGAAGGTGATCCCGAGCCCCTGCAGGCCGTCGGGAATGTCGGAGTACTTCAGCTTCTCGCGCACGCCGGCCATGGCGGTGATCGCCAGCGCCCAGCCGAGGCCGGAAGAGACGCCGTAGACGCTGGCCTCGGCGAGGTTGTAATCCCGCTCGACCATGAACAGCGAGCCACCGAGGATGGCGCAGTTCACGGTGATCAGCGGCAGGAAGACACCGAGGGCGTTGTAGAGCGGCGGGAAGTACTTATCGAGGATCATCTCGAGGATCTGCACCATGGCGGCGATCACCCCGATGTAGGAGATCAGGCCGAGGAAGGTCAGGTCGACGTCCGGGAAGCCCGCCCAGGCCAGCGCGCCGGGCGCCAGCAGGTAGGTCAGGATCAGGTTGTTCGCCGGCACGGTGATCGCCTGCACCAGCGTCACCGAGATGCCGAGGCCGATGGCGGTGCCGATCTTCTTCGACACGGCCAGGAAGGTACACATGCCGAGAAAGAAGGCGAGGGCCATGTTCTCGACGAAGATGGCCTTTACCGCGAGGGAGACGAGTTGTTCCATCAGTGGGCCTCCACGACCTGGATGCGGTATTCGCGGTCTTCGACCTGTTCCGGCTTCCAGCTGCGGAAGCCCCAGATCAGCAGGCCGATGACGAAGAAGGCCGAGGGCGGCAGCAGCAGCAGGCCATTGGGCACGTACCAGCCACCGTTGTTCACGGTCGGCAGGATGGTGATGCCGAACAGGCTGCCCGAACCGAACAGCTCGCGGATGAAGCCGACCAGCAGCAGGATCAGGCCGTAGCCCATGCCGTTGCCGATGCCGTCGATGAACGAGGCCACCGGCGGGTTCTTCATCGCGAAGGCCTCGGCGCGGCCCATGACGATGCAGTTGGTGATGATCAGGCCGACGAAGACCGACAGGGTCTTCGAGATCTCGTAGGCGTAGGCCTTCAGCGCCTGGTCCACCACGATCACCAGCGAGGCGATGATGATCATCTGCACGATGATCCGGATCGAGCTGGGGATCTGGCTGCGCAGGGCCGAGATGAACATCGACGAGAAGGCGGTCACCAGCGTCACGGCCAGCGCCATCACGGCGGCGACCTGAAGCGAAGAGGTGACGGCCAGCGCCGAACAGACACCCAGCACCTGCAGGGTGATGGGGTTGTTGTCGACCATCGGGTCGACCAGCATGCTGCGATAGGTCTGTGCCATCAGATCTCTCCTGCCCGCAGGCGTTCAAGGAAGGGCTCGAAGCCACGGTCGCTCATCCAGAAGCGGACGAGGTTGTTGACCCCGCGCGAGGTCAGGGTCGCCCCGGACAGCGCGTCGACGTAGTAGTCGCGGCCTTCCGGCGGGACGGTCTTGCCGACGGTGATCGCCAGCTCGCCCTCGCCGCCTTCGGTGCGCAGTTCCTTGTCACGCCAGAGCGCCTTCCAGCGCGGATTGTCGACCTCGGCGCCAAGGCCCGGGGTCTCGGCGTGCTCGTAGAACTGCAGGCCGTAGATGGTGTTGGCATCCTCTTCCAGGGCGATGAAGCCGTAGAGGGTCGACCAGAGGCCGTAGCCGTAGATCGGCAGGATCACCTTGTCGAGCGCACCGGCATCGTCACGCAGCAGGTAGACGGTGACATAGTCGGACTGGCGCCCGATGCCCGCGGGATCCTCGTCGAGGGTGTGCGACAGCTCGGGGTCGCTGGCAGCAGCGCGGTCATCGAAGCTGGTCGCGTCGAACTGCTCGGCGAATTCGCCGGTCTCCAGCTCCAGCACGTGGGGCTCGAAGGCGGCGAAGGCCTGGGCTACGTCGACGCCTTCCTCGTAGAGGCCAGCGACCTGCAGGATGTTGACCTGCTTGTCCAGCGCGGCGTTCTTTTCCTGCAGCGGCCGCAGCGACACGGCGGCGGCCGAAACCACCATCGAGGCGACGAGGCAGAGGCCGAGCGCCACGGCGACGGTCTTGCCGACGTTGTCCGGCGGCGTGTCGAGGAAACGGCGGATCAGCCCGGGCGCCTTGGCGGGCGTGCCCGGGGCGTTGGTGTCGATATCCTTGTCAGGCATTGCGGCGGGCCCTCCGGCGGATATTGGCCTGAACGACGAAGTAGTCGATCAGCGGCGCGAAGACGTTACCGAACAGGATGGCCAGCATCATGCCCTCCGGGAATGCGGGATTGATGACGCGGATCATGACCACCATGAAGCCGATCAGCGCGCCGTAGATGTAGCGGCCCAGGTTGGTGTGCGAGCCCGAGACGGGTTCGGTCACCATGAAGACCAGTCCGAAGGCATAGCCGCCCATGACCAGGTGCCAGTACCAGGGCGTCGCGAAGGCCGGGTTGTCGGCCGAGCCGATGAGGTTCAGCAGCGACGAGAAGACGATCATCCCGCCCAGGCAGCCCAGCACCATGCGGTAGTTGGCGATCCTGGTCAGCAGCAGGAAGCACAGGCCGAGCAGGCAGGCGATGGTCGAGGTCTCGCCCATCGAGCCCTGGATGGTGCCGACGAAGGAGTCCCACCAGGTGATGCCGTAGCCCGCCAGCGCCTGAACGCCGTCCGAGGCGGTGATCGCCAGGGTGGTGGCGCCCGAGAAACCGTCGACCGGAGTCCAGATGGTGTCGCCCGACATGTAGGCGGGATAGGCGAAGTAGAGGAAGGCCCGTCCGACCAGCGCCGGGTTCAGGAAGTTCTTGCCGGTGCCGCCGAAGATCTCCTTGCCGATCACCACGCCGAAGGAGATGCCCAAGGCGACCTGCCACAGCGGGGTCGAGGCGGGCAGGATCAGCGTGTAGAGCATCGAGGTGACAAGGAAGCCCTCGTTCACCTCGTGGCGGCGGATGGTGGCGAAGAGCACTTCCCACAGGCCGCCCGCGACCAGGGTCACGATGTAGATCGGCAGGAAGTAGAGCAGCCCGTGCGCCATGTTGGCCAGCGGGTTGGCGGCGTTGAAGCCGATGCCCAGGGTCTCGATCACGGCCGCGCGCCAGCCCTCGGCGCCGTGCTCGGCGATGGCGAGGTTGGTCTGCAGGCCGGTATTGTAGAGACCGAAGAGGATGCAGGGGATGGTGGCGATCACGACGTAGGTCATGATGCGCTTCATGTCGATGTAGCTGCGCGCGTGCGGCGCGGCAGTGGTCACGGTCTTGGGCGTGAACAGGAAGCTCTCGACCATCTCGTAGAGGGGGAAGTACCGCTCGTACTTGCCTCCCTTCTCGAAGCTGGGTTCGATCCTGTCAAAGAAGCGGCGCAAACCCATGGGTCAGCCCTCCCTTTCGATCTTGCTGAGGCAGTCGCGCAGCGCGAGCCCGTATTCATACTTGGCAGGGCAGGCGAAACCGACCAGCCCGAGATCTTCCTCGTCCAGCTCCAGCGCCCCGAGGGCCTGGGCCTGGTCGGTGTCCATGACCAGCAGGGCCCGCAGCAACTGCGTCGGCAGGAAGTCCTGCGGCATCAGCGTCTCGAAGGTGCCGATCGGCACCATGGCGCGGCGACCGCCGTTCAGGTTGGTGGTCAGGCTGTAGAGACGGCGCGACAGCGCCGAGCCGAGCACCGGCTGCACCGCGTATTTCGACCCCATGGGACGGATCCAGCCAAGGGGGATCTGCTTGTGATCCTCTTCCATCAGTGTGACCTGCCGGGCGTAGCGGCCGAGGAAGGCATCCGCCCCCTCGCCGGCCCGCCCGCTGAGGACGGAGCCCGAGATCATCCGCATCGGCAGGCCCTGGGGGTTCTCGCCCGCGCAGAGCTCGGTCAGCGCGGCGCCGGCGAGGGTCTTCACCAGACGCGGCCGGGCGGCCAGCGGACCGCAGAGCGCGATGACGCGGGTCATGTCCAGGCGGCCGGTCAGCAGCAGGCGCCCGATGGCGATCACGTCCTGGTAGCCGATGGTCCAGACGATCCTGTCGGCCCGTGGCGGCGCGAGGAAATGCATGTGGGTGCCGGAGAGGCCCGCCGGGTGCGGCCCCGAGAAGGTGGCGATGCTGACACCTTCGACATCCGCACCGGGCACATCCGCGCCGGTCTCGTGGCACAGCCAGGTCGCGCCTTCGGACAGGCGGGCCACGGCGGCGAGGCCGGTGGTGAAGGCCTCGGCCTCGGCAGAGATGATCGGTGCCGGATCGGGCGAGAGCGGCTCGGTGTCCATGGCGTTGACGTAGATCGCCGCCGGGCGAGTCGTCGCCTCGGGCACCTTGGAATAGGGCCGGGTACGGAACGAGGTCCAAAGGCCGGAGGCGCACAACTTCGTGACCAGCCCCTCGGCGGTCACGGCATCGCCGACTGCCGAAAAATCGAGCGGTTCGGCGGCCGTCGCGTCGGCCTCGATCTCGACGCTGACCAGCTTGCGCCGGGCGCCGCGGTGAATCGCCTTGATTCGCCCCGAGACGGGCGCCGTCACCAGCGCCTCCGGGTTGTCCTTGTGGGCGAATACCGGAGCTCCGGCAGCCACCACATCGCCTTCCTGCACAGCCAGTCGGGGCTTCAGGCCAATATAGTCCGCGCCCAGCAGACCAACCGTGGCGACCGGAGCGTACTCCGCATCGCCGCTTGCCGCAGCCCCCGTGATCGGCAGATCGAGGCCCTTGTTCAGTTTGTAGTTCTGCACATGCATCGCCTTCGGTTTTTCGCCCTTATGCATCGCTTTTCCGCCGAGAAAAACCTTGCCCAGCGCAAATTCCTGCGAATTTTTCCAATCCGAGCAGGTTGCAGCCGCAAATCCTTCGCCATAGTAAGGCTGCAGCGTCATCACGTAGACAATTCCGAGGAGCCTCGTCCAGTGTTCGCCACCGAAAGATTCACGCGCCGCACGTTCCTCATCCTGTCGGCGGCGGCCCTTGCGGCCTGCAAGCCGGAAGACGAGGTGATCAAGCTCTCGGGCGCCACCATGGGCACGACCTTCAACATCGTCGCCCTGCCGAATGGCCGCCGCGTCGAGAAGGCTGCCCTCGAGGCCGCCGTGCACTCCGCGCTGGCCGATGTGAACACCGAGATGTCGAACTGGGATCGCGGCTCCGAGATCTCGCGCGTCAATGCCGCTGCGGCGGGCCAGACCGTGACCCTCTCGCCGGCCCTGGCCCACGTGATGCAGGGCGCCACCGAGGTGCACCGCGCCTCGGACGGCCGCTTCGACGTCACCGTCGGCCCGCTGATCGACCTCTGGGGCTTCGGCTCTGCCGACACCCTGCCGCATGTGCCCGAGGCGCGCCTGATCGAGGCCGCCCTGCAGACCAGCGGCCAGGAGCGCGTGCTGACCCTGTCCGGCGACCGGCTGCACAAGTCCGTCGACGGTGCCGAGATCTACCTGTCGGCGATCGCCAAGGGCCATGGCGTCGACCGCGTGGCCGAGGCCGTCCGCAGCTTCGGCGTGACCGACTTCATGGTCGAGATCGGCGGCGACCTCTATACCTCGGGCCGCAACCCCGAGGGCCAGCCCTGGCGCATCGGGATCGAGCAGCCGGTTCCCGGCGACCGTTCGCTCTATGGCGTGGCGGATGTCTCGGGTCTGGGCATGGCGACCTCGGGCGATTACCGGAACTTCTTCGACGAAGCCGACACCCGCTATTCGCACATCATCGACCCGACCACGGGCCGTCCGATCACCCATGGCACCGTCTCGGCCACCGTGATGACCGACAATGCCATGATGGCTGACGCCTGGGCCACCGCGATGCTGGTCCTGGGCCGCGAGCGCGGCCTGCAGATCGCCGAAGCCCAGGACCTCGCCGTGCTGTTCATCGAGCGCCAGCCCGACGCCGGCTTCGTGACCACCGAAAGCAGCCGCTACACCGCGCTGCAAGCCTGAACCGGAGGGGCCCATGGCCACCGCAATCCTTGCCTTCGCGCTGCTGTCCCTCGTCATGCTGGGCATGGCGGTCGGGGTGATCTTCTCGGGGCGCAGGATCAAGGGCAGCTGCGGTGGCCTCAACGCCATCGCGGGCGCCGATCACTGCATCGTCTGCAAGAAAGAGATCGACCCCGACAGCCCCCTGCGCGAGCGCTTGGCCTGTCCGAGGGCGCGTCAGATGACCGAACGGATGCAACAGGGCGGCTGAGAGGCCGCCCTTTCTCTTTGGCGCCGGACACGGACAGGTCGTCGAAGGAGGCGCCAGGCGCCCGCTCAGCCCGGTGTCGCCATGGGCACGAAGCCCAAGACCAGGAAGCCGGTCGCCGCGATAAGGCCGAACAGCCAGAGCTGCCAGCGCGGCCCCTCGGCCTTCCAGACGCGCCGGTAGCGGTAGCCCGCGATGCAGGCCAGCACGAAGATCAGGGTGGCGGAGAGCGGCGTAAGCAGGGACATCGACAAGTTTCCGGACGAGGAGCGGGCAATCTGGTGTAGGCTGTCTGCACGACCACAGCTGTCAGCACAAGCAGGGAGCCCAATCGATGCCCGAGTCCTATCGCCCCCACCTGCGCAAGGATGACGCGCCGCAGCGCACGTCCAGCCAGTCCGTCGTCTCCAACACCGCCCCCGGCCGGGCCCGGGTCAGCGAGGTGCTGGCGGGCAAGGACGTGACGCTCTACACGATCTCTCCCGAGCAGACGCTGCACCGCGCGGTCGAGATGCTGCGCGACCACCGGATCGGCGCGCTGCTGGTAACCGACATCGATGCGAAGCTCGTCGGGATCCTGTCCGAGCGCGATATCGTGCGCAAGCTGGCCGATGCCCCGGGCCGCACCCTGCCCCACCGGGTCGAGGAGGTGATGACCCGCGCCGTCGAGACCTGTGCCCCCGACGACCTGCTGCGCGACGTGCTGCAGCGGATGACCGACGGCCGCTTCCGCCACATGCCGGTATTGGAAGAGCAGCACCTGACCGGCCTGGTGACCATCGGCGACCTGGTGCATTTCCGACTCCGCCAGCTGGAGCTGGAAGCCCTGCATATGAAGCAGCTCATCGTCGGCTGAACCCCCGGGATCTGCCCGCCCGGCGGGCGATCCCCCCCGTTCCCCCAAATCCGAGACGACTTGTCCGGATCCCGCGCGTGCCTCGGACGGCACCCGGCTATAGTGACGTGGCACTCACGCGATCTTGTAGTTTTCCAAAGCTCTGTATACTACCGCACACCAATAGGGACCGCTCTCCAATTCCCGGCAGGCTGTCCCGGATCCACGTACCTCAGCCACCGGAACCGCTCATGAGCCTCTATGCCAGCTACCTTGAAGAGATCGAAGCCCGCAAAGCCGAAGGGCTGAACCCCAAGCCGATCGACGACGGCGCCCTGACCGCCGAAATCATCGCCCAGATCCGCGACACCGCGCATCCCCACCGGGCCGATTCCCTGCAGTACTTCATCTACAACACCCTGCCCGGCACGACGAGCGCCGCAGGCGTGAAGGCCGAGTTCCTGAAAGAGATCATCCTGGGCACCGCAACGGTCGCCGAGGTCACCCCGGACTTCGCCTTCGAGCTGCTGTCGCACATGAAGGGTGGCCCCTCGGTCAAGGTGCTCATCGACCTCCTGCTGGGCGATGACAAGGCGATCGCGGAACAGGCCGCCGAGGTGCTGAAGACCCAGGTCTTCCTCTACGAGGCCGACACCGATCGCCTGCAGGCCGCGCATGAAGCCGGGAATGCCGTGGTCACCGACCTGCTGCGCAGCTATGCCAATGCCGAGTTCTTCACCTCGCTGCCCGACATCGAGGACGAGATCGAGGTGGTGACCTATGTCGCCGCCGAGGGCGACATCTCGACCGACCTGCTCTCGCCCGGCAACCAGGCGCACTCGCGCGCGGACCGCGAGCTGCACGGCAAGTGCATGTGCGACGCGGCCGCCCAGAAGCACATCCAGGAGTTGAAGCTGCAGCACCCGGGCAAGCGCATCATGATGATCGCCGAGAAGGGCACCATGGGCGTCGGCTCGTCCCGCATGTCGGGTGTCAACAACGTGGCGCTCTGGACCGGCAAGCAGGCCAGCCCCTACGTGCCCTTCGTCAACATCGCCCCCGTGGTCGCCGGCACCAACGGCATTTCCCCGATCTTCCTGACCACCGTCGGCGTGACCGGTGGCATCGGTATCGACCTGAAGAACTGGGTCAAGAAGACCGGCGAGGACGGCAAGCCGATCTACGGCAATGACGGCAACCCGCTGATCGAACAGAAGTACTCGGTCGAGACCGGCACCGTGCTGAAGATCGACACCAAGAAGAAGAAGCTGTTCAGCGAGGACGGCGAAGAGCTGGCCGACCTCTCCGACAGCTTCACCTCGCCCAAGGTCGAGTTCATGAAGGCCGGCGGCTCCTACGCCGTGGTCTTCGGCAAGAAGCTGCAGACCACCGCCGCCGAGATCCTGGGCGTCGAGCCGCCGCTGGTCTTCGCCCCCTCGAAGGAAATCAGCCACGAGGGCCAGGGCCTGACCGCGGTCGAGAAGATCTTCAACGCCAATGCCGTCGGCAACACGCCCGGCAAGGTGCTGCACGCCGGTTCGGACGTGCGGGTCAAGGTCAACATCGTCGGCAGCCAGGACACCACCGGCCCGATGACCGCGCAGGAGCTTGAGGCCATGGCGGCCACCGTCCTGTCGCCCGCCGTGGATGGCGCCTACCAGTCGGGCTGCCACACCGCATCCGTCTGGGACAAGAAGGCCGAGGCCAACATCCCCAAGCTGATGTCCTTCATGAACGCCTTCGGCCTGGTCACCGCACGCGATCCCAAGGGCCGCTACCACGCGATGACCGACGTCATCCACAAGGTGCTGAACGACATCACCGTCGACGACTGGGCAGTGATCATCGGCGGCGACAGCCACACCCGGATGTCCAAGGGCGTGGCCTTCGGCGCCGACTCGGGCACCGTCGCCCTGGCCCTGGCCACCGGCGAGGCCTCGATGCCGATCCCGGATTCGGTCAAGGTCACCTTCAAGGGCGAGATGGCCCCGCACATGGACTTCCGCGACGTGGTGCACGCCACCCAGGCGCAGATGCTGAAGCAATGCGGTGACAACGTCTTCCAGGGCCGCGTCATCGAGGTGCACATCGGCACCCTGCTGGCCGACCAGGCCTTCACCTTCACCGACTGGACCGCCGAGATGAAGGCCAAGGCCTCGATCTGCATCTCCGAGGACGAGACCCTGATCGCCTCGCTGGAGATCGCCAAGAGCCGCATCCAGATCATGATCGACAAGGGGATGGAGCAGGACAGCGGCATGCTGGCCAAGCTGATCTCGATCGCCGATCAGCGCATCGCGCAGATCCGCTCGGGCGAGAAGCCCGCGCTGCGGCCCGATGACAACGCCAAGTACTACGCCGAGGTTGTCGTCGACCTCGACGCGATCGACGAACCGATGATCGCCGACCCCGACGTCAACAACGCCGATGTCTCGAAGCGCTACACCCACGACACCATCCGCCCGATCTCGTTCTACCAGGCCGAGAAGAAGGTGGACCTGGGCTTCGTCGGCTCCTGCATGGTGCACAAGGGTGACATGAAGATCGTCGCCCAGATGCTGAAGAACCTCGAAGAGAAGACCGGCAAGGTCGAGTTCAAGGCCCCGCTGGTGGTCGCCGCGCCGACCTACAACATCGTCGACGAGCTGAAGGAAGAGGGCGACTGGGAGATCCTGCAGAAGTACTCGGGCTTCGAGTTCGACGACTTCAACCTCAAGACCACCGCCCGCACCGAGTACGAGAACATCCTCTATCTCGAGCGTCCCGGCTGCAACCTCTGCATGGGCAACCAGGAAAAGGCCGCGAAGGGCGACACCGTCCTGGCGACCTCGACCCGCCTGTTCCAGGGCCGCGTGGTGGCCGACAGCGAGACCAAGAAGGGCGAGAGCCTGCTGGCCTCGACGCCGGTCGTCGTGCTCTCGGCCATCCTCGGCCGCACCCCGACCCTGACCGAGTACAAGGACGCGGTGAAGGGCATCGACCTGACCAAGTTCGCCCCGCCGGTGAAGGCGCCGCTGGACAGCCGTTCGCTGCACTTCTGACACCGCCCTGAACGATATCGGAGGATCCGCGCCCGCGCGGGTCCTCCCCCCTGCCCCGCAGTGCCGCGCCCGGCACGGGCCACCCCTCCCCCAGATCGACACGGCATCAGCCCACGGCAGCGGGCTGTCTGCGCACAGCCGCGTCAGCGACGGGGCCTCGGGTCGGCCTGGACTGGTTTGGGCTGAGGGAGATGGCGGAAGGGGTGGGATTCGAACCCACGGATGCTTGCACATCGCCGGTTTTCAAGACCGGAGCAATCGACCACTCTGCCACCCTTCCGGCATGGACCGCAGCGCCAGGTGGCGCGCGCCCGTGGTCCGACAGCACCTAATGGCTGCGCCGCGATTCTGGAAGCGGTCAATGCCGCGACGATGACTTGCCCGGTATCTGGCGCAGTATCTGGCCCGGTAGCCGGCCCGACAACTGACCCTGCGACGGGCCCCGGGACGGCTCTGGCGGCGCACGGGAAAACCCGCCGATACCGGACGCCGGGCTTTCCTTGCAGGGGGCTTCACGCTAGAGTCCTGCACAACAAGGCCCGCGCAAGTCGGACCGTCAACGAGCAGGCCCGAAGGGCCAGGGTGCGGGACCTCCCGCCGAGGCAAGAGCAGGACAGATGATGCAGGGCATTCTTTCCCGACCCAAAGGGCTTACCCTCATGCGGGGGGCGGTTGCGCTGTGCGCCGTGCTTGCGGTGTCGGCCTGCCAGGAAGGCGGGCAGATGCAGCTGTTCAAGGCCAGCCAGGAAAGCCCCGAGGCCAGCCGTGGCCAGTCGCGCTCGACCAAGCTGATCGAACGGGATGTCGAGGCGCCCGAGGTCTTCCAGGTGACCGAGTCCGGTCTCTGGGACGGGCGCCCCTCGCTGGGCGGCGTCTGGGTCGCCCACCCCGACGTGACCGAGCCCGAACGGGTGCTGATCCGCAATACCGACAATGACAATTTCGTCATCGGCGCCCTGTTCCGCCGCGAGACGATGGGCCCGGGGCCGCGGCTTCAGGTCTCCTCGGACGCCGCCGCCGCGCTCGGCATGCTGGCCGGCGCGCCCGAGCAGCTGAACGTCACCGCCCTGCGCCGCGAGACGGTGGACCCGGCGCCCGTCGCCCCCGCGCCCCTGCCCGCCTCGGCCGCGATGCCCGCCGCCGCTGCGGTCGAGACCGCTGCGCTTGACCCGGTCGCCACCGACACCACCGCCATGCTCGAGGCCACCGCCGACCCGGCCCCTGCCGCCATGGCCACGCCCCTGCCCCCAGCCGCGACGAGCACGCAAGAGCCTGCGAAGAAAGGGCTTTTCGGCTGGCTGCGCCGCAAGGATGACCCCGCGCCCGAGTCCGCAATGACCGCCATGGCCGCGCCCGCCGTCTCCGCGGCGCCGCTCGCGGGGGCCGCCCCCGCCGCCCAGCCCGCCGCCACCGTGACCTCGTCTCTCGACAAGCCCTATATCCAGCTGGGCATCTTCAGCGTCCTGCAGAACGCCGAGAACACCGCCGTCGCGATGCGCCAGCGGTCGCTCTCGCCCGAGGTTCTGACCCACGAGAGCCAGGGCAAGACCTTCTACCGGGTGATCGTCGGCCCGGCCCGTTCCGCCACCGAACGGGCGACCATGCTGCAGGTCATCAAGGACGCCGGATTTACCGACGCCTATGCGGTTACGAACTGATCCGGCCCATGCTAGAAAAGGTGCGATCCGTCGGGTCCGGCGCCTTTCCGGCCGGGGCCGGCCAACCTTCTTGCCACTGCGAAGCAGGAGTGATCCACCCATGCAAACCCGCCCGCTGCGAGCCCTCCTCGCCGGTCTGACCCTCGCTGCCTTCGGGCTTGCCGCCCTTCCGGCGCAGGCCTTCGACACCAAGGCCCGTGCCGCCTACGTGGTCGATATTACCACCGACACGGCGCTTCTGGCGAAAGAGGCCGACGTGCCGCTGCCCCCGGCCTCGATGTCGAAGCTGATGACGCTCTACGTGGCCTTCGAGGCGATTCGCGACGGCCGCCTGCGGCTGGACGAGGAACTGCCGGTCTCGCAGCACGCGATGAACTATGGCGGCTCGACCATGTTCCTGGACACCACCGACCGGGTGAAGGTCTCGGACCTGATCCAGGGCATCATCGTCCTGTCGGGCAACGACGCCTGCGCGGTGATCGCCGAGGCCTTGTCGCCGGACGGCACCGAGGCGGGCTTTGCCCGCTACATGACGCAGCGCGCCCAGCAGATGGGGATGACCAACTCGACCTTCGCCAATTCCAATGGCTGGCCGGATCCGATGCAGCGCATGTCGATGCGGGATCTTGCCTTGCTGGCCACCCGGATCATCGAGGACTTCCCCGAGTTCTACGCCTATTTCAACGAGCGCGAATTCGCCTTCGATGGCCGTGCGCCCGACAATGTGCACAACCGCAACCCGCTGCTGTCGATGGGCATCGGCGCCGACGGGCTGAAGACCGGCCACACCGAGGAAGCAGGCTACGGCCTCGTCGGTTCGGCGGTGGATGATCTCTCCGGGCGCCGCATCGTCTTCGTCTATTCCGGCCTCGACAGCATGCAGACCCGCGCCGAAGAGGGCCGCTCGATCGTCAACTGGGCCTTCCGCCAGTTCAAGGAAAGCACCCTGCTGGAAGCCGGAGAGGTGCTGCCCACCCGCCTGCCCGTCCACGAAGGCGACCGCCCCGATGTCGGCCTGACCGTGGCCGAGGATGTCACCACCCTGGTGCCGGTGCTCTCGGCCGAGGGCATCGCCTCGGAGGTGGTCTTCGACGGCCCCGTCAAGGCGCCCGTCATCGCCGGCCAGGAACTGGGTCACCTGATCCTGCGCCCCGAGGGCCTGCCCGAGAAGCGCGTCGCCCTGATCGCCGCCGAGGCGGTGCCCCATGGCGGCTTCAAGGCCAAGCTGCAGAGCGCCGCGCGCTACCTGCTGCGCCGGATGAACGAGGGCCCGGACGAGGCATCGCCCGAGGGCGTCGCCTCTTGAGCCAGGGCAGCGGCCTCTTCCTGTCGTTCGAGGGCATCGACGGGTCCGGCAAGTCGACGCAGGCGCGCCGGCTGGCCGGGCACCTGCGCGACCTCGGGCGCGAAGTGGTGCTGACCCGCGAACCCGGCGGTTCGCCGGGCGCCGAGGAGATCCGCGCGCTGGTGCTGAACGGTGACCCCGACCGCTGGTCCGCCGAGACCGAGATCCTGCTGTTCACCGCCGCCCGCCGCGATCACCTGGAACGCACCATCCAGCCCGCGCTGGAGCGCGACGCGGTGGTGATCTGCGACCGTTTCGCCGACAGCACCCGCATGTATCAGGGCCTGTCGCGCGGCGACCTGCGCGCCCAGGTCGACAAGCTGCACGCCCTGATGATCGGGCGCGAGCCGGACATCACCCTGCTGATTGACATGGACCCCGCCGAGGGCCTGTCGCGCGCCCTGTCGCGCACCGGCGCCGAGGAACGCTTCGAGACCTTCGGCCTCGAGCTGCAACAGGCGATGCGACGCGGCTACCTCGACCTCGCCCGCGAACATGCCGAGCGTTTCCGCGTGGTCGACGGCACCGGCGACCCGGATGAGGTCTTCGACCGGCTGCTGTCCGCCCTGCCCGAGTTCTCGGAGCCCCGTGCATGAGCGGCGAGGACGGCCAGCCGGAACCGGATCGCGTCGAGGGCGCGCCGCATCCCCGCGACACCCTCCGCCTCTTCGGCCAGGCCGAGGCCGAGGCCGAGTTTCTCGATGCCTTCAACCGCGGCCGGTTGCACCATGGCTGGATGATCACCGGCCCGCGCGGCAGCGGCAAGGCGACGCTGGCCTGGTCCATCGCCCGCTTCCTGCTGGCCACCCCCGACCCCGCCGAGGACGACGGGGGCATGTTCGGCGCGGCCCTGGCCCCGGCGCAGGCCGACAGCCTGGCCATCCCCGTGGATCACCCCGTTACCCGCCGCATGGCCGCCGGCGCCGAGCCGGGCCTCTTCGTGCTGCGCCGCGGGGTCAGCGACACGACAGGCCGCCTCAAGGCGCAGATCACCGTCGACGAGGCGCGCCGGCTGAAGGGCTTCTTCACCCTGTCCGCCGCCGACGGCGGCCGCCGCGTGGTCATCGTCGACGCCACGGACGAGCTGAACACCTCGGCTGCCAATGCCCTGCTGAAGCTGCTGGAAGAGCCACCGGCCCGCACCACCCTGCTGCTGGTCACGCACCAGCCCTCGGGCCTGCTGCCCACCATCCGCTCGCGCTGCCGCCTGCTGCGGCTGAAGCCGCTGAACCCCGACATGATGCAGGCCGCGCTGGATCAGGCCGGTATCACCGCCACCCAGCCCGAACGTCTGGCGGCGCTGGCCGAAGGCTCTGTCGGCGCGGCGGTGCGGCTGGCGATGCTGGACGGTCTGAAGCTTTACGGCGAATGGATCGCCATCCTCGGCTCTCTGCCGCGTCTCGACCGCGCCCGGGCACAGGCGCTGGCCGATGCCGCCGCCGCGCGCGGTGCCGAGGAAAGCCGCGCCCTGCTGCTGTCGCTGCTGGATCAGGCCCTTGCCCGCCTGTCGCGCGCCGGCGCCACCGGCCAGCCCCCTTCCCCCGAGGCCGCCCCCGGAGAGGCCGAGGTCTTTGCCCGCCTTGCCCCCACCCCGCACCATGCGCGTCTTTGGGCGGCAGAAGCGCAGGAGATCGGCGCCCGGCTGCGCCACGGCACGGCGGTCAACCTTGACCCTGCCGCGCTCATCCTTGATACGGTCTTCAGGCTGCAACGCGCAGCGGGCGGGGGCTGACCCGCCGCGAAGACCTTCAGGACAGACATGACCGATACGCCCCAGATCACCGACAGCCATTGCCATCTCGACTTCCCGGATTTCGACGGTGAACTGGATCAGGTGATTGCCCGCGCCCATGCGGCCGGGGTGTCACGCATGGTCTCGATCTGCACGCGCATGCCCTCGGTCCCCAGGGTCCGCGCCATCGCCGAGGCCAACCCTTCGGTCTTCTGGACCTTCGGACTGCACCCGATGTCGGTGGCCGATCACCCGCCCGTCAGCTTCGACGAGCTGGTCGAGATCGCGCAGCATCCCAAGCTGGTCGGCATCGGCGAGACGGGCCTGGATTACCACTACACCGCCGAAAGCGCCGAGGCCCAGAAGGCCAGCCTGCGCGTCCACTGCGCCGCCGCCGCCGAAACCGGCCTGCCGCTGATCATCCACGCCCGCGACGCGGACGAGGACATGGCGCGCATCCTCGAAGAGGAATACCGCAACGCGCCCTACAGTTGCGTGATGCACTGCTTCTCGTCCGGTGCCGATCTGGGTCGCAAGGCGCTGGAGCTGGGCTTCTACCTGTCGATGTCCGGCGTCACGACGTTCAAGAAAAGCCAGGAGCTGCGCGACTTCTTCGCCACCGTGCCGCTGGAGCGCGTGCTGGTGGAAACCGACAGCCCCTACCTCGCCCCGCCGCCGCATCGCGGCAAGCGCAACGAGCCCGCCTTTACCGCCCTGACCGCCCATGTCGGTGCCGAGGTCTTCGGCCTCGACTACCTGGCCTTCGCGGCGCAGACCCAGGCCAATTTCGACCGCCTCTTCACCAAGGTCGGCCAATGGCAGGCCAAGGCCGCCTGATGGGAACGCTGACCTTCACCATCCTCGGCTGCGGCTCTTCCGGCGGCGTGCCCCGGATCGGCGGCCACTGGGGCGACTGCGATCCGGCCAATCCGAAGAACCGCCGCCGCCGCTGCTCGCTGCTGATCGAGCAGGAGGGCCCCGAGGGCCGCACCACGGTGCTGATCGACACCTCGCCCGACATGCGCGAGCAGCTGATCTCGGCCGGGGTCGGCAAGCTGGACGCGGTGGTCTTCACCCATGCCCATGCGGATCATGTCCACGGCATCGACGACCTGCGGCAGGTGGTCTTCAACACCCGCAAGCGCCTGCCGGTCTGGGCCGACATCCCGACGCAGAAGGATCTGACCGACCGCTTCGGATATGTCTTCACCCAGCCCGAGGGCTCGTCCTATCCGCCGATCCTCGACCTGAACCTGATCGAGGGCGCGGTCAGCATCCCCGGCGCGGGCGGCACCATCACCCTGCTGCCCTTCCGGGTGAACCATGGCTCGATCGACGCGCTCGGCTTCCGGGTGCGCGACCTGGCCTACCTGCCCGACGTGGCCCAGATGTCCGAGGAAGCCTGGGAGGCCTGCGCCGGCCTCGACTGCTGGATCCTCGACACCCTGCGCCGCGACCCGCATCCGACCCATTCGCACCTGGCCCAGTCGCTGGAGTGGATCGCCCGCGCCGCTCCCGATCGCGCGGTGCTGACCAACATGCATATCGACCTGGATTACGACACGCTGCAGGCCGAGACCCCGGACCATATCACCCCGGCCTTTGACGGAATGCAGATCACCTACCGCATCTGACCCGCCGGCGACCGGCCCTGCAAAGGACGCCGTGATGAGCGCGTTGCTCTACATCATCCTGCCCGTCTTCCTCGTGCTCGGAGCGGGCTATGTCACCACCCGCACCGGGCTGCTGAAGCTCTCGGTCGCCGAAGGGCTGATGTCGTACACGCAAAGCGCGGCCTTCCCCTGCCTGCTGTTTCTCGCCATCTCGGGCTTCGACCTCGGGGAACAGTTCCACGCGCCGCTGCTGGTCAGCTACTACGTCGGCGCCACGGCCTGCTTCTCCCTCGGAGTGCTGGGGGCCCGGGCCATCGGGCGTTCTCCCGAGGATGCGGTGGTCATCGGTTTCTGCTGCCTCTTCGGCAACTCGATGATGCTGGGCGTGCCGATCACCGAACGCGCCTTCGGCACCTCGGCGCTGGATGCCAACTTCGCCATCATCTCGATCCACGCGCCCTTCTGCTACACCCTCGGCATCGTCGCGATGGAGCTGACGATGGCCGGCGGACAGGGGTTGGCACTGTTCCCGCTGGTCAGGCGGATTCTGCGCCAGATCTTCACCAACCCGCTGGTGATCGCGCTGATGCTGGGCTTCGTGGTCAACCTCACCGGCTTCGTGGTGCCCGTGCCGCTTGAGGACGCCCTGCAGATCATCGCCCGCTCGGCGCTGCCGGCGGCGCTGTTCGCGGTCGGCGGGGTACTGGTGCAATACAGGATCGAAGGCGACTGGCGCCTGATCGGGCTGATCTGCCTGCTGTCGCTGATGGTGCATCCGGCGATCACATGGGTCCTCGGCAAGGCCTACGGCCTCTCGCCGGAAAGCTTCCGCTCGGCCATCCTGACCGCCGCCGTGGCACCGGGGGTGAACACCTATGTCTTCGCCAACCTCTATGACCGGGCCAAGCGCTCGGCCGCCTCGGGGCTGCTGATCGCGACGGGCGTCTGCCTGTTCACCTCGTGGTTCTGGCTGTCGCTGCTGCCCTAGGGCCGCTTGCGCGACCGTCCCGCAGGGGCTACCCCTTTCCTGACCGCAGCCGCGCACGCAGGAGAGAGTGTTTCCATGGAGATCAACGTGACCTACCAGCGCGGCCCCACCGATCCCGGCGCCGGTCCGGTGAAGGTGGGCTGGCTGCTCGGCCCCGTCGATGCCCCGGTGATCTACGAGCCGCCGCGCCGCGTCCATTCCCGCGACGCCCGCCGCGAGCACGCCAAGTCGGCTTCGCGCTGCCCCGCGGTGGTCGGCCTGGAAAGCCGCTATTTCGAAGTCCCCTGTCCCTTCGACCTGAACATCGGCTTCACCCGCGACAAGGAGGGCAAGCCGCAGCTGCGCAACCTCTCGGGCGAGAAATCCGCCGTGCGCGGCTCGACCCTGGGCAAGCGGCTGTCGCTGGTGCCCGAGGCCGAGTGGCGCTACCCCGACCGGCCGATCCTGCAGCTGAAGCTGCCCTACTATTTCATCACGGATGAGCCGGTCTACCTGACCCAGCTTGAAGCCTACATGTACTACCGCAAGACGCCCCTGCCGGGCACGATCTTCGGCGGGCGCTTCCCGATCACCCTCTGGCCGCGCCCCCTCATGTGGGCCTTCGAATGGCATGACATCGAAAAACCCATCGTGATCCGGCGCGGCGAACCGCTGTTCTATTGCCTCTTCGAGGCCGACGGCCCGGACCGGACCGTGCAGATGGTCGAGGCCGAGATGACGGACGAGCTGAAGACCTACATGGATCACATCGGCGGCGCGGTGAACTACGTCAACCAGACCTTCTCGCTGTTCGAAGCGGCGGAACGGGTGCGCCCGGCGAAGCTGCTGAAAGCGCGCGAGAAATGACAGCGACACCGGCCGCCACGGCGCGCCGCGTCTCTCCGGCCCGGTTGCTGAAGGAGGCGCAGACCGCCTTCCGCAATGGCAATATCTCGCGCGCCTGGCAGGTGCTGGAACCGCTGCTGCGCAGCCCCGTCGCGGCAGCGCTGCCCGAGGCGCACCGGCAGGCGCTGCAGTATCTCCAGCTGGGCTGCGCGCTCTACCAAGTCGGTGACATGGATGCCGCGCGGGCGCTGAACCGGGCGCTGCCGAGCCAACTGTTCACCCCGCTGCGCTATCGCCTGTCGCTGCGCCTGCGCGATCCCGGCCAGGCCCGGCGCCTGCGCAAGGATCCCGCCAATGGCCCGCGTGAGCTGGCCGACTTCCGCACCTCTGCCGGGCTGCACGAGATCTGGGCGCACCGCTACCGCCTCGGCTTCCCGCTCTATGCGGCGCGGGGGCGGGCGATCAACTTTCCCAAGGTGCTGCCCGAGGCCGTCACCCATGCGCCCCTCACCGAGGACCCGTCGCGCGACGCCGGGCTGATCGTGCTGGAACAGGGGCTTGGCGACGTGCTGTTCCATCTTGCCCATATCAAGGCCGAAGGCGCGCATGAGAAATCGGCCTTCACCGGGCTGGCCAAGTACGGCGGGCTGGTGCGACGCTACTTCCCGCAGGCCAGCTTCACCCCGATACAGCAACTCTCGGGCGCCCTCGGCAAGCCGCGCGCCCATCTAGCCGCCGATTTCGTCGGACGCGGCTACCGGCGGCTTGGCCGGATCTCGCCCGGCATCCAGCTGGACCGGCCGACACGCCATGCCTTCGACACGCCGGTCTTCGGCATCTGCTGGCGCGGCGGCTCGGGACAGAACCGGCGCGAGGAACGCCATATCCCTCTGCGCTTCCTGCTGGACATGCTGCCCATGGACGGGCGCTACCTGGCCTTCCAGTTCGACCTGACCGAGGACGAGCGCAAGATCCTGCAGGCCGACCCGCGCTGCGAGGTGCCGCTGGCCGATATCACCGCCGATCCCATCGGCACCATCGACATGATCCGCCCGCTTGCCGGCATGATCTCGGTCGACAGTGCCAACTGGCACATGGCGGGCTTTTCGGGCGTGCCGCTGCTGGCGGTAATGAACCGCACGGCGCATTGGTTCTGGGGGCCCGAGCGCGACGCGGCCACGGTCTTTCCCCAGGCCCGCACCCTGCGCAAGGAGGATCTCTCGGCCCCCGCCATCGCCGCCTGGATGGACGAGACCCGGGCCGCGTGGCAGGCCCGCGCCGTGGCGCCGCTGCCCCTGCCCCATGTCGCCGCCCCCGATCTGCCCGCCGCGGCCCGCCCGCTCTTCGTGACCGGCCTGCCCCGCTCGGGCACCTCGCTGGTGATGCGCATGCTGGCGGGACAGGGCCTGTGGCTGGGAGAGACGATCCCCGGCAATGCCGACAACCCCGAGGGCTACGCCGAGAACCGTGCCCTGCGCGAGACCCAGCTGAAACCGCTGCTCGAGCGTCTCGGTGCCGACCCGCGCGGCGTGGCGCCCCTGCCCCGCACCGAGGCCCTGCCGCCCTGCCCCGCGCTGGCGGCCGGGATGCTGCGGACGATCCGTGACCAGGGTTACGACGGGCGCGCGCCCTGGGGCTACAAGGATCCCAAGCTGACGCTGCTCTGGCCGCTCTTCGCCCGCGCCTTCCCGCAGGCCACCTGGGTGGTGGTCACGCGAGACCGCGAGGCGGTGCTGCGCTCGCTCGCAAAGGCCAGCTTCATGCGGCGGCATTCCACCTCGGAGGAGTTCTGGAAGCCCTTCTGCGCCTGCTACTACGACCGCCTCGCGGCGCTGCGCGCCAGCGGCGTCACGGTCATCGAGGTGCAGGCCGACCGGCTGATGGCCGGAGACGTCGCGGCCCTGGAACCGGTCTGCGCCGCCATGGGGCTGCGCTTCGATGCAGACAGGGCCAGGGCGGCATTGGCACGGGCCTGAGCGTCGCGCGCGCAGCCGTTCAGCGCGGCGCTGCGGCCAGCGCCTCGGGGCGGCGTGGCTCGGCAGACGGGGCATTCGCGGCGATCATCGCACCAAGCAGCCGCCCCTCGAAACCGGTCAGTCCCGGGCGCCCGCCACGGGCGACGCGCAACCGGGCCTCGACGTGCTGGGGATGACGACACAGGCCGGCATCCTCCAGAATGGTCTCGGCAGCTTCCGCCAGCAGCGGCGGCTCGGCGCATTCCAGCCCGAAGTCACCCTGATCCAGCACCTGGTAGCCCTCGGTCGCCAGCAGCACATGTTCGGCCAGGCGACAGGGCGCGCGCCGGACCCGGCTGCCGTCCAGAAGGTGACGCAGGGACACCACCGCCTCGTCCCGGCCGAACAGCATGGCGATGGATGCATCCTTGAGCACCAGATGCTGACTCGCTGCCAGTCGCACCGGCACGGCGTTGCCCAGGGTACCCGGGCGGATCTCGATCGGGGCGAAGCGGCCATCCCCCGCAACCCGGCGCCGCCCGGTCCAGAGCACCCGCTGCGCGCCGTTGTCCAGCGTCGACACAAGATCCCCGGCCCGCAGGCTCTCGACCCGCCGCAGCCCCCCGGGGGTGCGCACGAGGGTGCCGGCGAGGAAGGGCGTGGCATGGTCGGCGGATATCATCCGCAGCCGTCCATTCAGCCGGTAGGTGCCGACCCGCTGGCCGTGGAAGGCCGCCGATCCATCCTCGAGCACGCCGCGCGTCCCGGCCGCCAGCCGTGCATCGAGACCGCCGCCGTCGCCCTCGCCAAGGTGGATGCGCAGCGCCCGGGTCAGGTCGGACCAGCACAGCGGCGCTGCGCGGAGCCCGCGTGGTGGCTCTGCAATGGCCAGGCGCGCAGGGGCGGTCGCGGCGCTTGCCATGACATTGCAACCCGTCGCACCTGCCCCTAGGGCCCTGGCACCAACCACACCGGCGCCAACCACATTGGCCCTCATCTCCCTGTCCCGGATCATCTCTACCCTCTGGCACATCGCCTTTGCGCGGCCCGTCTGCTGCGTGCCGTTAAGGTAAAGTGACCATGGGGCAATGGCCAAAGTTGGAGCGATCCCGGGTCAAGACATGGCTCGATTGCGGCGAAATCAGGGCGGTCCGGGCCGCAAACTTGCCGCAGATCGTTGAGCAGGCAGTCAAATTCCTTGCAGCGGGCCTGCCCTCCGGGGCGCGTCGCGCTTGCCCCATCCCCGTGTGCAGCATAGGACATGGCAAGAGCGCCCCGGCGCGCCACAGTCAGAAAGGACGCCGCATGGCCCCCCGGATCCAGATCATCAATGGCCCGAACCTGAACCTGCTGGGCAAGCGCCAGCCCGAGATCTACGGCGCCGAGACCCTGGACGACATCGCCCGCGACTGCGAGGCGCTGGCCGCGGAGCTGGGGCTTGAGCTGGCCTTCTACCAGTCCAACCACGAGGGCGGCATCATCGACTGCATCCACGCCGCGCGCGAGACCTGCGCCGGCATCGTGATCAATCCCGGCGCCTTCACCCATACCTCGGTCGCCATACTCGATGCGCTGAACGCCTACGACGGCAAGGTGATCGAATGCCACATCTCGAACGTCCACAAGCGCGAGAGCTTCCGGCATCACTCCTACGTCTCGCTGCGCGCGGACGGGGTGATCGCGGGCTTCGGCACGCAGGGCTACCAGCTGGCGCTGCGCCGCATGGCCGTGCTGACCGCCTGAGCTAGCCGCCCGAGCGGAAGACCCGCGTGGTCGAGAACATCGCCTCGAGCTCGTCGAGGCGTTCCCGGCTCTCGTCCCATCGCTTGGCCTGAACCTCGGCGATCAATGCCTCGACCACGGCGACAATCGCCGTGGTGCTGTCCCAGTTCGAGGGCGCCTCGACCTGCAGGTGGAAGACATGTCGCGCCACCTGTGCAATGGGCGATCCCCACTGGTCGGTGAACAGCACGATGGTCGCCCCGCGCCCCTGCGCCAGTTCGGCCAGCCGCAGCAGGTCCTTCTCGTACCGGCGGATGTCGAACAGCACCAGGACCGAGCTTTCGCCCATGTCCAGCAGGTAGTGCGGCCAGACCGAAGGCCCCTGATCGAGCAGCGTCACCCCGGTGCGGATGATCTGCATGTGATTGTGGAAATAGGCTGCCGTGGCGCCGGTGATCCGGCCGCCCAGAAAGTAGGCATGTCGCGAGGTATCGGCCAGCAGCTCGGCCACCTCATCGAAGGTCGCCGTATCCAGCCGTTCGAGAGAGCGGGTCAGGTTGCCGATCAGCGCATCGGCGAAGCGATGCAGCACATGGCCATCCCCGCCCCGGGCATCGCGCTTAAGCGCCGGGGCCTTGATGCGGTCGGCCACCTCGTCGCGCAGAGCGTTCTGCAACTCCGGAAAGCCCTCGAAGCCCAGCTTGCGCGCCATGCGGATGACAGTGGGCGTCGACACGCAGGCCAGTTCGGCAAGCTTGGTGACACTCTGCATCCCCGCCATCGGATAGTCGTCCAGCAGGACATCGCAGACCCGGCGCTCGGCGGCGGTGAGCTGCTGGTCGCGCAGGCGAATCCGCTGCCGCACCGAAAGGGCGCCGCCCTCGTCGGATGCCTTGCAACTGCCGTCGGACCTGTCGCCTGCCACGCCTCACGCCTCCGCCTGTAGCAATAGCTACAAACTAGGATCGCTCTGTAGTCATGTCTACAGAAATGAATTGACACTCCGGGTCAGTCGCGGTTTCCCTGCGGCCATGACGGGAAATGCACCACTTATCCTGACGGCGGGCGATGGCCCTGCGGCAGATGTTCTCAACCCCGAGGGCACCGGCCCGGTCGTGCTGTGCTGCGAGCATGCCAGCGCGACGATCCCGGCCTCTCTGGACGGTCTCGGGCTGGCTCCGGAAGACAGGCTGAGCCATGCGGCCTGGGATCCGGGCGCGCTGGCGCTTTCGCTGGCCTTGTCCGAACGCATGGGCGCGCCGCTGGTCGCCGCCCGGGTGTCGCGGCTGGTCTACGACTGCAACCGCCCGCCCAGCTCTCCCGGCGCGATGTCGGCGAAGTCCGAGGTCATCGAGGTGCCGGGCAACCGCAACCTGTCCGAGGCCGACCGCGCGGCGCGTGTGCGCGAGGTCTACCAGCCCTTCACCGAGACGCTCGGCGCCGTGCTCGACCGCCACGGCGGCGCGCTGGTCACCGTCCATTCCTTCACCCCGGTCTTCCACGGCGCGCCGCGTGCCACCGAGGTCGGCCTGCTGCATGACAGCGACGACCGCCTTGCCGTGGCGATGCTGGAAAACTGGCCAGGCCCCAATCAAGCCGAGCTGAACGCGCCCTATGCCGCCTCGGACGGGGTGACCCATACCCTGCACGAGCAGGGCGTGGCGCGGGGCCGGCTCAACGTGATGATCGAGGTGCGCAACGACCTGCTGGCAGAGCCCGCCCAGGTCGCCGCCATGGCCGAGCAGCTTTGCGCCGCGCTCAGCCGCTCGCTGGCGCAGCTGGCGACAGAGGCGGCCGACACGCCCGCTCCGGGGGCCGACGTATGAAACTGATGCGCGGCTATATCGCCTGGATCGACGGCATGAACCGCCTGATCGGCCGCATCACCATGTTCGGCCTCTTCATCCTGATGGGCATCCTGCTGTGGTCCTCGATCTCGAAGACCTTCTTCCTGCCCTCGCTCTGGACCCTCGAGATGGCCCAGTTCGTCATGGTGGCCTACTACATCCTCGGCGGGCCCTACTCGATCCAGCTGGGATCGAACGTGCGCATGGACCTGATCTATGCCGAGCTCTCGGACCGCCGGAAGGCCTGGCTGGATGCCTTCACCGTCTTCTTCCTGATCTTCTACCTCGGCGTGATGATCTACGGTGGCCTTGCCTCGCTGGCCTATTCTCTGGGCAACTTCATGGGCTCTCCGCTGGCCTTCTTCGGCAAGCTGATCGGTGCCTTCTTCACCGGCGGCCCGGCGGCGGCGGGTGAGGTCATGGGCTACATCGAGACCTCGCGGTCGTCCTGGGGCCCGGTCATGTGGCCGATCAAGCTGATCACCTGCCTCGGGCTGTTCCTGATGCTGCTGCAGGTGCTTTCCGAATTCTTCAAGGACCTGCTGCGTCTGCGCGGGGAAGAGATCTGATGTCCTATGAAATGATCGCCCTGCTGATGTTCAGCACGATGATGCTGATGCTGCTGACCGGCCAGCGGGTCTTCGGCGCCATCGGCTTTGTCGCCGTGGTGGCCTCGCTGCTGCTCTGGGGGGACCGGGGCGGCTACGACATCGGCTATTCGGCGCTGATCAAGCTGATGAACTGGTATCCGATGCTGACGCTGCCGATGTTCGTCTTCATGGGCTACGTGCTGTCGGAATCGAAGATCGCCGACGACCTCTACAAGATGTTCCACGTCTGGATGGGCGGCGTGAAGGGCGGCCTGGCGATCGGCACCATCGGCGTGATGGTGCTGGTCTCGGCGATGAACGGCCTGTCGGTGGCCGGCATGGCCATCGGCTCGACCATCGCGCTGCCGGAGCTGCTGAAGCGCGGCTACGACAAGAAGATGGTCACCGGGGTGATCCAGGCGGGCTCTTCGCTGGGGATCCTGGTGCCGCCCTCGGTGGTGCTGGTGCTCTATGCGATGATCGCCCGCCAGCCGGTCGGGCAGCTCTGGCTGGCCGGGGTGCTGCCGGGGCTGATGATGGCCGGGCTGTTCGTCGCCTATATCGTCATCCGCTGCCACCTGAACCCGGCGCTCGGCCCCGCCCTGCCGGCGGAAGAGCGCGCCCAGGTGAGCCGCGCCGAGAAGATGCGCCTGCTGCGCGCCGGCCTGCTGCCGCTTGGCATCTTCGCGGTGATGATGGTGCCCTTCGTCAAGGGCTGGACCTCGCTGGTCGAGGCCTCGGCCATCGGCGCCATCGCGGCCTTCCTGGCCGCCGTGCTGAAGCGCCGGATGACGAAGACGGTCTTCCTGACCGCCACCCGCAACACCCTGGGCATCTCGTGCATGTTCATGTGGATCATCCTGGCGGCGCTGGCCTTCGGCGCGGTCTTCGACGGGCTGGGCGCGGTCAAGGCGATCAGCTTCCTGTTCACCGAACAGCTGGGCCTGAGCCCCTGGGTCATCCTGATCCTGATGCAGCTGAGCTTCCTGGTCATGGGCAGCTTCCTGGACGACACCGCCATGCTGGTGATCGTCGCGCCGCTCTACGTGCCGCTCGTGGGGGCGCTTGGCTTCGACCTGGTGTGGTATGGTGTGCTCTACACGATCACCTGCCAGATCGCCTACATGACGCCGCCCTTCGGCTACAACCTGTTCCTGATGCGGGCCATGGCCCCGCCCGAGATCAGCCTGAAAGATATCTACGGCTCCATCGCGCCCTTCGTGGCGGTGATGATCCTCGCGCTGACCATCACCATGGTCTTCCCGCAGATTGCCACCTGGCTGCCGAACTACGTCTACCAATAATAATCAACCAGATCCCGCGACCAAGCGGGGCCAAGACCGACACCAACCAAGGGAGTACCCGAGATGACCAACAGACGTTCCTTCCTGCGCGGCGCCGCCATGGCGGCCCCCGCAGCTCTGGCGGCCCCGGCCGTCCTCAAGGCCCAGGAAGCCATCAAGTGGCGATTCCAGACCTATGCCGGTTCGGCCCTGGGTCAGGAAGTGACCAAGCCCGCCATCGACGCGATCAATGCCGCCGCCCAGGGCGAGCTTGAAATCGAGCTGTACTACGCCGACCAGATCGTCCCCACGGGCGAGCTGTTCCAGGCCCTGCAGCGCGGCACCATCGACGGCGTCCACTCGGACGACGACTCGATGGCCTCGCCGACCCCGCTGCGCCAGTTCGGCGGCTACTTCCCGCTGGCCACCAAGCACGCCCTCGACGTGCCCGTCCTGTTCAAGCAGTACGGCCTGGCCGAGATCTGGGACGAGGAATACGCCAAGGTCGGCGTCAAGTGGCTGTCGGCTGCCGGGCAGGATCCGTGCAACTTCAACACCAAGAAAGAGATCACCTCGCTGGCCGACCTGGAAGGCCTGCGGCTCTATACCTTCCCGACCGCGGGCGAGTTCCTCAGCCAGTTCGGCGTCGTGCCGATGAACATCCCCTACGAGGATGCACAGGTCGCCGTGCAGACCGGCGAGCTGGACGGCATGGCCTGGTCGGGCATCACGGAAGACTACACCGTCGGCTGGGCCGATGTGACCGACTACTTCCTGACCAACAACATCTCGGGCGCCTGGATCGGCTCGTTCTTCGTCAACCAGCAACGCTGGGCCGACCTGCCCGAGCACCTGAAGACCATCGTGTCCTCGGCCATCGAAGCCAGCCACACCTACCGCAACCAGTGGTACTGGGGCGGCGAGGCGCGCCTGCGCGCCCAGGGCGACAAGCTGCAGCTGCGCTCGATCCCGCAGGACGAGTGGAAGGTCGTCGAAGACGCCGCCGTCACCTTCTGGGACGAGATGGCCGAGCAGGGCGAAGTGGCCGCCAAGCTGGTGCAGATCTTCCGCGACTACAAGGACGTGACCTCGAAGGCAGGCCCGCCCTACACCTTCGGCTGATCGCCGGGTCGCAACAGCAAATGACGGGGCGGCCCTTCCGGGGCCGCCTCTCTCTGGTCAGGAGGAATGAAAGATGGCAGCACTCACGTTCGACAAACTCAAGGAACAGGTGGCCGCGGGCGAAGTGGACACGGTCCTGGCCTGCATCATCGACATGCAGGGCCGCCTGATGGGCAAACGCTTTCATGCGGCGCATTTCGTCGACAGCGCCTGGGAAGAGAGCCACTGCTGCAACTACCTGCTGGCCACCGACCTCGAGATGTACACGGTCGAGGGCTATGCCGCGACCAGCTGGCAGGGCGGCTACGGCGACTACGTGATGAAGCCCGACCTCTCGACCCTGCGTCCCGCCCCCTGGCTGGAGGGCACGGCCATCGTCCTGTGCGACGTCCTGGACCACCACGACCACAAGCCGGTGCCCCATTCGCCGCGCGCCATGCTGCAGGGCCAGATCGCCCGGCTTGAGGCCATGGGCTATTCCGCCAAGATGGCGACCGAGCTGGAATTCTTCCTCTTCGAGAAGAGCTTCGACGAGATCCGCAAGTCGGGCTACAGCGCGCTGGACACGCTGACTCCGTTCAACGAGGACTACGCGCTGCAGCTCAGCCTGCGCGACGAGGTCGTGCTGCGCCCGGTGCGCAATGCGCTCTATGCCATGGGCATCCCGGTGGAATGCACCAAGGGCGAGGCCGAGGCCGGCCAGGAAGAGCTGAACATCCGCTATGACGAGGCCATGCTGGCCGCCGACTACCACGTGATCGGCAAGCATGTGGTCAAGGACGTCGCCCTGATGAAGGGCCATGCGGCCAGCTTCCTGCCGAAGTGGCACCGCAACAAGGTCGGCAGCTCGGCCCATGTGCACCAGTCGATCTGGAAGGGCAGCGAAAGCGCCTTCTACGATCCTGAGGACAGCCTTGGCATGTCGGCGCTGATGAAGAGCTACTGCGCGGGCATCATCAAGTATGCCCCCGACTACACCTTCTTCCTGGCGCAGAACATCAACAGCTACAAACGCTTCATGGCCGGCACCTTCGCCCCCACCAAGGCCGTCTGGTCGGTGGACAACCGCACGGCGGGCTTCCGCCTCTGCGGCGCGAACAGCAAGGCGGTGCGGATGGAATGCCGCATTCCCGGCTCTGACGTGAACCCCTATCTCGCCATGGCGGTGCAGCTGGCTGCCGGTATCAAGGGCATCGAGGAGGGGCTGGAACTGGCGCCGCCCGCCGATGGCGACGTCTACGAGAACGGCAAGGTCACCGAGGTGCCCGGCACCCTGCGCGCCGCGCGCGAGACCATGACCAACTCGGCCTTCCTGCGGGAGGCCTTCGGCGATGCAGTCATCGACCACTACACCCGCGCAGCCGACTGGGAACAGGAAGCCTTCGACGCGGTGGTCACCGACTGGGAAATTCAACGCGGATTTGAGCGAGCGTAACGATGAGCAAAGTGGATCTGATTTCTCCTGTCGACGGGTCTGTCTACCTGTCGCGGGAGTATGTTTCGGAAGCGGCCGCCCGCGCGGCCATCGAGGCCGCCCGTGCGGCGCAGCCCGCATGGGCTGCCCGCCCCCTGGCCGAGCGGATCGAGATGGTGAAGAAGGCCGTCGCGATCATCGGCTCCCAGAAGGAGCGGATGACCGAAGAACTGGCCCACCAGATGGGCCGCCCCGTGCGCTACGGCGGCGAATTCGGCGGCTTTGAAGAGCGCGCGCTCTACATGGCCTCGATCGCCGAAGCGGCGCTGGCACCCAAAGTCATCGAGGACAGCGACAGCTTCACCCGCAAGCTGACCCGCGAACCCCAGGGCCTGGTCTACGTGATCGCGCCGTGGAACTACCCCTACATGACCGCCATCAACACCATTGCCCCCGCCCTGATCGCGGGCAACGCGGTGGTGCTGAAGCACGCGACCCAGACCCTGAAGGTCGGCGAGCACCTGGCCGAAGCCTTCCACGCCGCCGGCGTGCCCGAGGCGGTGTTCCAGAACATGGTGCTGAGCCATGACGTGAGCTCGGCACTGATCGCGGACAACCTCTTCGACTTCATCAACTTCACCGGCTCTGTCCGCGGCGGCCAGCAGGTGGAACGCGACGCAGCCGGCACCTTCACGCCGGTGGCCACCGAGCTGGGCGGCAAGGATCCGGGCTATGTCCGCGCCGATGCCGACCTCGACGCGGCTGTCGACGGGCTGATGGATGGTGCGATGTTCAACGCCGGCCAGTGCTGCTGCGGCATGGAACGCATCTACGTCCACGAGAGCCTCTATGACGCTTTCGTCGAGAAGGCAGTGGCCTGGGTGAAGGCGCAGAAGCTGGGCAACCCGCTGGACGCCGCGACCACCATCGGCCCGATGGCCAACGTGCGCTTCGCCGCCACCGTCCGCGCCCAGATCGAGGACGCCGTCGCCCAGGGCGCCAAGGCCCATATCGAGCCCATGGAGGCCGATGACGGCGGCGCCTACCTGACGCCGCAGATCCTGACCGAAGTGACCCACGACATGGAAGTCATGCGCGAGGAAAGCTTCGGCCCCGTGGTCGGCATCATGCCGGTCAAGGACGACGAAGAGGCCATCGCCCTGATGAACGATTGCCAGTACGGCCTGACGGCGGCGATCTTCACCAGGGATATCGACGCGATGAACGCCATCGCGCCGCGCCTGCAGACGGGCACCGTCTTCATGAACCGCTGCGATTACCTCGACCCGGCGCTGTGCTGGACCGGCTGCAAGCAGACCGGCCATGGCCAGGGCCTGTCCGAACTGGGCTACATGGCCCTGACCCGTCCCAAGTCGCATCATTACCGCAAAGCCTGAGGAACCCCTGATGACCCTCACCGCAAACTGGTCCTACCCGACCGCCATCCGCTTCGGCGCCGGACGCATTGCCGAGATCGCCGAGGCCTGCGCCGCGGCGAACATCCGCAAGCCGCTGCTGGTCACCGACCGCGGCCTGGCCTCGATGGACATCACCCAGAAGACCCTCGACCTGATGGTCGCGGGCGGCCTGGGCCGTGCCATGTTCTCGGGCGTGGATGCCAACCCGACCGAGAAGAACCTGGAAGAAGGCCTGAAGGTCTACCGCGAGGGTGGCCATGACGGCGTGATCGCCTTCGGCGGCGGCTCGGGGCTGGACCTGGCCAAGATGGTGGCCTTCATGGCCGGCCAGACCCGGCCCGTCTGGGACTTCGAGGACATCGGCGACTGGTGGACCCGCGCCGACCCGGCCGGCATCGCGCCCATCGTGGCCGTACCGACCACCGCCGGCACCGGTTCGGAAGTGGGGCGCGCCAGCGTCATCACCAACTCCGAAACCCACGTGAAGAAGATCATCTTCCACCCGAAGGTCCTGCCCGCCGTCGTCATCTGCGACCCCGAGCTGACCGTCGGCATGCCGGGCTTCATCACTGCCGGCACCGGCCTTGACGCCTTTGCCCATTGCGTCGAGGCCTTCAGCAGCCCCCATTATCATCCGATGTCCCAGGGCATCGCGCTTGAGGGCATGCGGCTGGTCGTCGACTACCTGCCCCGCGCCTTCGAGGACGGCACCGACATCGAAGCCCGCGCGCAGATGATGTCCGCCGCCATGATGGGCGCCACCGCCTTCCAGAAGGGCCTGGGCGCAATCCACGCGATCTCTCACCCGGTCGGGGCGCTGTTCAACACCCACCACGGCACCACCAATGCGATCTGCATGCCCGCCGTGCTTGAGCTGAACGCCGACAAGATCCGCAGCCGCTTCGACGAGGCCGCACCCTACCTCGGCATCGAGGGCGGCTTCGACGGCTTCCGCGACTACGTGCAGAAGTTGAACGATCGCCTCGGCATCCCGCGCAAGCTGTCCGCCCTTGGCGTTACCGGCGACCGGATCGACGATATCGTCGCCATGGCGCTGGAAGATCCCTCCTGCGGGGGCAACCCGGTCACCCTGACGCCGGAAAATCTGAAGCCGGTGGTCGAAGCCTGCATCTGAGGCCGCCCGGGTCGTCTCGATCCGGCCCCTGAACCATCGCGGCGGAACAACAAGTCGTGATCCGCCGAGAACGCCCGCCCTCACCGGCGGGCGTTTGCATGAGCGCCACCCCGCGCTAGAGTGGCGCCGATTTGAATACCTGCATTTCCGGAGGGCCCATGCGCCTGATCCCCGCCCTTTCCGCCGCGCTGGTGCTGCTGCTCGCGGCCTGTACCAGCGTCACCTCGACCGTCGAGGGCTATTCCGTCATCCCCGCCGACCTCGCACCGAAGACCGTGCATATCGCGCCCGGCCCGGGCATGAGCGGCGACAGCCTGGCCTGGCGCAGCAATGCCGAAAGCCTCGCCGGGGTGCTCGCCGCGCGCGGCTATGCCTCGGTGCCGCGCGGCGAGGCGCGGCTGCTGGCCCGCTTCTCCTATGCCGCCGGTGCGGCCGAGACCGAGCGCTACCCGGTGCGGGTGCCCATCCAGGGCATCATCGGTTACGAGACCCGCGAAGTACGCGAGGGCGTCCTGCAGACCGTGCCGATCCGCGGCACCATCGGCTACCGGACCGAGTACGAGACCCGCACAGTCTATCCCCGCCAGATCAGCGTCACGATGCGCGATGCCCGCAGCGGCCAGCCCGTCTTCGAGGCCAGCGCAAGCAGCCGCGACACCTGCGACCGCACCGACAAGGTCGTCGCCCTGATGCTGGGCGCAGCGCTGAAAAGCTTCCCCGAGGCCCAGAGCGGACGGGTGACGCAGACCGGGGACAAGGCCTGCTAGTCGGCGCCTGTTCTCCGGCCCTTGTTCGCGCCCCCGCGACCATGGGCCCCGGCACTCGGCGAAACAACAACCGGAGAAACGACAAAGGGCCCGCGCGTTACGCCGGGCCCTTTTCTCTTGCCGAAACGGCTCGCCTGCGGTCAGGCCGCGCTCTGCGGGGCCGTCCTGCCGGAGCCGTCATGCCGGGGTCGTTCGGTCACTCGATCTTGGAGGCGGCTTCCAGCGCGTCCAGGCGGGCCTTCAGCGTAGCGTTTTCCTCGCGCGCCTTCTGGGCCATGGTGCGCACCGCGTCGAATTCCTCGCGGGTCACGAAATCACGGTCGGCCAGCCAGCGGTCGACCATCGAGTTGAAGGCGGTTTCCGCCTCGTCCTTGGCGCCCTGGGCGACACCCATGGCATTGGTCATCAGCTGCGACATGTCGTCGAAGAACTTGGAACGGGTCTGCATGGGTCTCTCGCATGTAAGTGTTACCTTGCCCGGTAATATGGGGCTCAATGGGCGCGGCCTCAACCCGCCACGGCGCGCTGCGGCCGCTTGACAGTCAATCCCGAGCACAGGCAGATAGCCCGAATGCGCGCCGTAATCCCCTTCCCCGACATTTCACCCGAGATCTTCTCGATCCAGCTCTTCGGCATGGAGTTTGCCCTGCGCTGGTATGCAATGGCCTACCTGGTCGGCATCCTGCTGGGCTACGTGCTGGCCCGTGCCGCGCTTGGCCGGGCGCGGCTCTGGCCCCATGCCACGGCGCCGATGCGGCGCGAGCAGCTGGACGACCTGGTGACCTGGCTGATCCTCGGGGTGATCATCGGCGGACGGCTGGGCTTCGTGCTGTTCTACCAGCCCGGCTACTACCTGTCGCACCCGCTCGAGATCCTGCAGGTCTGGAACGGCGGCATGGCCTTCCACGGCGGCTTCCTCGGCGTCTGCGTCGCGGCGCTGGTCTTCTGCCGCCGCAACGCCATCCCGCTGGGCCAGACCGCCGACATGCTGGCCCTGGCCGCACCGGCGGGCCTGATGCTGGGCCGCATCGCCAACTTCATCAACGCCGAGCTCTGGGGCCGCCCCTCCGAGGCACCCTGGGCGGTGATCTTCCCCGGCCCCGCGGCGCAGGACTGCCCCGGCGTGGAGGGGCTCTGCGCCCGCCATCCCTCGCAGCTCTACGAGGCGGGGCTCGAGGGGCTGGTGCTGGGGCTGCTGCTCCTCTGGCTGGCCTTCGGCACCCGCACCCTGCGCAGCCCCTGGCGGCTGACCGGGGTCTTCGTCGCCGGCTACGGCATCGCCCGCTTCGTGGTCGAGTTCTTCCGGCTGGCCGATGCCCAGTTCATCACCCCGGGCAATCCCCATGGCCATGTGCTGCGCCTGACCGAGAGCCTCGGGCTGACCATGGGCCAGCTGCTGTCCCTGCCCATGGTCCTGATCGGCCTGGCGCTGATCGCCCTGTCCTTCCGCAAGCAACCGCTGGCCCCATGAGCCCCATGAGCACCCTGCAGGCAAAGCTGGTCGCCCGGATCGCCGAGGACGGCCCGCTTGGCATCGACGCCTACATGCAGGCCTGCCTGCTGGATCCCGATTTCGGCTATTACACCACCCGCCCCTCGATCGGGACCGATGGCGATTTCACCACTGCCCCCGAGATATCGCAGATGTTCGGAGAGCTTCTGGGCCTGTCGCTGGCGCAGTGCTGGATGGACCAGGGCTCTGCCCCTGCCTTCCTGCTGGCCGAGCTGGGGCCGGGACGCGGCACGCTGATGGCCGACATCCTGCGCGCGACCCGCCACGTACCGGGCTTCCATGCGGCGATGCGGATCCTGCTGGTCGAGGCGTCGCCCCGCCTGCGCGCGATCCAGCGCACCACGCTGGAGGGCTTCGACCTGGGCTGGCGCGAGGATCTGACCGGCCTGCCCGGCATCCCGCTGTTCCTCGTCGCCAACGAGTTCCTCGATGCCCTGCCGATCCGCCAATTCCGCCGCGCCGAGGGCGACCTGTGGGAAGAACGCCGGGTCGAGCGCGGCCTGCAGGGGCTGACACCCGGCTACGCCGAGCCCCGGGCCCTGCCGGCGCTGGACTACCGGCTGGGCGATACCCGCAGCGGCGACATCGTCGAGATCTCAGAGGCCGCGCAGGGCTGGGGCCGGGCCATCGGCGCCCATGTGGCACGCCACGGTGGGGTCGCTCTGCTGGTCGACTACGGCGGTTGGCGCTCTCTGGGCGACACGCTGCAGGCCCTGCGCGACAAGGCCCCCGCCGATCCCTTCGAGACCCCGGGCGAGGCCGATCTGACCGCCCATGTCGACTTTGCCGAGATCGCCCGGGCCGCCCTGCCCGCTGCCGCCACGCGGCTGGAGACCCAGGGCGTCTTCCTCGAACGGCTGGGCATCACCGCCCGCGCCCAGGCCCTGGCAAAGGGGCTGAGCGGCGCCGCGCTGGACAGTCACGTCAGCGCACATCGCCGCTTGACCCACCCTGAGGAAATGGGGACGCTCTTCAAGATTCTCGCGCTGATCCCGCCGGGCCAACGCCCGCCACCGGGGCTGGAACCGGGGATCAGGTTCTGACACCCTCGCGTTGCCGGAATGCGCCGGCAACCCGGCCCACTGCCGGCACCTGCCCCGGCCTGCACCCCAAGACACCGATCCCAGAGAGACCATGACCCTGGAAATCCTCACTTCTCCGGCGCTTGCTCCGCTGCGGCACGGGTTTTTCACCCGCCGGGGCGGCGCCTCTTCGGGCATCTTCTCGGGATTGAACTGCGGCACGGGCTCCTCGGACCAGGCTGAGATCGTGGCGATCAACCGCGCCCGCGTCGCCGCCGCGATGGAGGCCGCCCCCGAGGCGCTGGCCGCTGTCCGCCAGGTGCATTCCGCCCGTGCCGTGGCCATCGACACGCCGCAGTCGCCGGCGCCCGAGGCCGATGGCATGGCCACCGCGACGCCGGGCGTCGTGCTGTCGGTGCTGACCGCCGACTGCCAGCCGGTGCTCTTCGCCGACACCGAGGGCGGGGTGATCGGCGCGGCCCATGCCGGTTGGCGCGGCGCCCGCGACGGGGTGCTGGAAGCCACCATCGACTGCATGGTCGGGCTGGGCGCCGCGCGCGACCGCATCCGCGCTGTCATCGGCCCCACCATCAGCCAGCAGGCCTACGAGGTCGGCCCGGAATTCTTCGACGACTTCATGGACGATGATCCCGGGAACGCGCGCTTCTTTGCCAATGGCGAAGGCGACCGGCTGCAGTTCGACCTGCCCTCCTACGGGCTGCACCGCCTGCGCAGCGCCGGCATCGCCGAGGCCCAATGGATCCGCCACTGCACCTACAGCGACCCCGAGCGCTTTTTCTCGTACCGCCGCACGACTCATGCGGGCGAGGTGGACTACGGCCGGCTCATCTCGACGATCCGGCTCTGACCTCGGCCTGGCCGCGCTTTCGGCCGTCCCGCCGCAGGTCGAGAATCCTTGAATTCGACATAATTCATCCAAACCTCGCCCTATTGGCAGGCCATGGTTAACCAAAGCATGAACGGTCGGGTCCTCCCGGCACGCGAAACGGAAGGTGACCCAGATGGATCAGAAGTCGAAGCGCTGGATGCAATCCGCGATCAAGACCGCCAAGCAGACCCGCCGGAAACCTGCCGCCCCCGAGGCAAAGCGCGGCCCCGTCGCGCGCCTGCGCGACGCGGCGGCCAAGGCGGCCTGAGCGGGTCACCCGGCGCGACGGCGAAACGGCTCAGGCACAGACCCGGGCCGAATGCAGAACGGCCCTCGCTCAGGCGGGGGCCGTTGTCGTTTACCTGTTTCCGCAGGGCTCAGGCGTCGCGCTTCAGGCGATCTTCCAGCACCTCGAAGGGCACGCCGGGTTCGTCCTTGGCACAGCGGATCACCAGCGAAGTCTTGACGCTGGCCACGTTGTCGGCCGAGGTCAGGTCGCCGGTCAGGAAGGTCTGGAAGGTCGAGAGGTCCGGCGCGACGCACTTCAGGATGAAGTCCACTTCGCCGTTCAGCATGTGGCATTCGCGGACCAGCGGCCAGTCGCGGCAGCGCTTCTCGAAGGCGACCAGGTCGGCCTCGGCCTGGCTCTGCAGCCCGACCATGGCAAAGACCTGCACCTCGAAGCCCAGCTCGCGGCTGTCGACCTCGGCGTGGTAGCCGCGGATGAAGCCCTGCTCTTCCAGGGTGCGCACCCGCCGCAGGCAGGGCGGCGCCGAGATGCCGACCCGCTTGGCCAGCTCAACATTGGTCATGCGACCGTCGGCCTGCAGTTCGGCCAGGATCTTTCTGTCGATGGGGTCCAGCTTGCTGCCAGGCATGTCTTTCTCCGGAAGATTGCATTTCTTATATCACCCCCCGAGGCTGACGCAATAAAGTTTCCCCTTTGCGCAACATCCGGTCGTATAGGCGGCGGTTTTTGGTTTTTCTCGGGCGTCCCGCTGCCTCGATGGCCCTGCCTAGCCTGCCTTGCATGGCCTCGGGGCGGGGCTTAAGTAGGCATGAGTTTTCTTTCCGGGGGATGCCGAGAATGTCCGAGACGCGCAAGACCAAGGTTCTGATCATCGGCTCCGGCCCGGCGGGCTATACCGCCGCGGTCTATGCCAGCCGTGCCATGCTGGAACCCATCCTGGTCCAGGGGATCGAGCCCGGCGGCCAGCTGACCACCACCACCGAGGTCGAGAACTGGCCCGGCCACACCGAGATCCAGGGCCCCGACCTGATGGTCAACATGGAGGCCCACGCCCGCGCCATGGGCACCGAGATCATCGGCGACATCATCACCGATCTGGACCTGTCCAAGCGGCCCTTCGTCGCGAAGGGCGATAGCGGCACCGACTATGTCGCCGACGCGGTGATCCTTGCCACCGGCGCCCGTGCCAAGTGGCTGGGTCTGGAAAGCGAAGAGGCCTTCAAGGGCTTCGGCGTCTCGGCCTGCGCCACCTGCGACGGCTTCTTCTACCGCGGCCAGGAGATCGTGGTGATCGGCGGCGGCAACACCGCTGTCGAAGAGGCGCTGTTCCTGACCAACTTCGCCTCGAAGGTCACCCTGATCCACCGCCGCGACGAGCTGCGCGCCGAGAAGATCCTGATCGACCGCCTGATGAAGAACCCCAAGATCGAGCCGCTCTGGCATCACGTCCTCGAAGAGGTCGTGGGCGAGGACAACCCCAAGGGCGTCACCGGCATCAAGGTGAAACACGTCGACACCGGCGTGGTGACCGAGATCCCCGCCAAGGGCGTCTTCGTCGCCATCGGCCATGCGCCGGCCAGCGAACTGGTCAAGGACCAGCTGGAGCTGCACAACGGCGGCTATGTCAGCGTCAAGCCGGGCTCGACCGAGACCTCGGTGCCCGGTGTCTTCGCCGCCGGCGACCTGACCGACCACAAGTACCGCCAGGCCGTGACCTCGGCGGGCATGGGCTGCATGGCCGCGCTCGATGCCGAGCGTTTCCTGGCCGAGAACGAGTGATCCGATGAGCCACGATTTCTCCAGTCAGCAGGCCGAGACCCGCGCGGTCTACAACGAGATGCAGGCCGAGCACGGGCTGCCCGAGGTGGCGGATGTGGATTACTTCCTCATCGCCACCTCCGAGGAAGCCGACTGGCGCCCCCTCGCCGAGGCGCTGACCCTGCAAGGCTTCGAGTGCCAGTACATCGACGATGACGAAGAAGCAGACACCCCCTACCTGATCGCCACGCTGCCGGATCAGGCGATCTCGGCCGACGGCATCTGGATCGGAGAGGAAACGGCCACCCGCGCCGCGCTGGAACACGGCTTTGCCCCCGACGGATGGGGCCTGGAGGGCTGAGCGCCCGGCCCCGCAAGACAAGAAGGCCCCGCTGATCCGGCGGGGCCTTTTCCTTTCCCGGAATGCAGAACGGCCCACCGAAGGGCGGGCCGTTGATGATCGCTTGGGCGCATCGCGCCCGGCTTCATGCCACCGGCTTCAGTGCACCGTCACCGGCGCAAGATCGTTCTCGCGCGCCAGGATGAAGGCGGTGCGGCGATCTTCCACCAGCGCCAGGCGTTCGCCGTCAGAGTTGTGAACGGCAAAGAGGGTCTCGATGCCCTCGACCTGCTCGCGCAGTTCCTCGGGCAGATCGGCCGCCTCGACGGGGCGGACATAGACGATCTTCTCGGCCACATGGGCCTGGGCGGGGTGATCGAAATCGTACTTCTGGGTCATCATGAACCCCCTTTCTTCAACTCAACTCAGCTGCGGCGGATATTGATCCGCTGGACGACGCGCTCGGGCTCGGCCCGGGTCAGGTCCACGTGCAGCAATCCGTTCTCCATCACCGCCTCGCCGACCTCGACGCCCTCGGCCAGCACGAAGCTGCGCTGGAACTGGCGGGTGGCGATTCCGCGGTGCAGGAAGATCCGGCCTTCGCCCTCATCGCCCTGTCGCCCACGGATGACCAGTTGCCGGTCCTCCAGCGTGATCGCCAGATCCTCTTCGAGGAACCCGGCCACGGCCAGGGTGATGCGATAGGAATTCTCGGATGTCTGTTCGATATTGAAGGGCGGATAGCCCTCGTTACCGGACTTCGCGCTGCGCTCCAGCAGCCGTTCCAGCTGTTCGAAGCCCAGAAGATAGGGGTGCGACCCCAGGGTCAGCTTGCTCATTTCCATGCGTCCTTGGCAAAAGCGACGTCAGTGCGGCCCCCCTGTCGGCGAGGCCCTGTCCCGATAATATGGGGAGTGGCCCGGGCCGCTGCAAGGCTTTTGCGAATTGCCCCGTTTCGGGTATTCTGCAGCTCCAGCCACCTGTGAAGCGAGTCCCGCCATGAATGCCCCCACCGACCTTTCGATGAAGACCGACGAGGTGCTGCGGGTCGAGCTGGAACACTTCCGCGCCGAGCACCGCGACCTCGACGAGGCAATCCGCGCGCTCGAGGATCGGGCCTCGGCAGACCGGCTGACGATCCAGCGGCTAAAGAAGAAGAAGCTGGCGCTGAAGGACCGAATCGCGCTGATCGAGGACCGGCTGACCCCCGACATCATCGCCTGAGGCCACCCCGGGCCGGGCGCGCCCGGCTTTCCGGCTGCCGAGCGGCCCATGGGAAGCGGCCCATGAAAGAAAGATGGCGCCCCGAGGGGCGCCCTTCTGGTCTGCTGGCTGCGCGCACCTTTCGACGCGCCTATCCACGGTCAGGCCTTGGGCGTGACCAGGTTCACATGACCCATCTTGCGGCCTGCCCGGGTCTCGGCCTTGCCGTAGAGATGCAGCGCGGCACCGCCACGGGCGGCCAGCTCGGGCACCCGGTCCATGTCGTCGCCGATCAGGTTCTCCATCACCACGTCCGAATGCCGCTGCCCGTCGCCAAGCGGCCAGCCGGCCACGGCGCGGATGTGCTGCTCGAACTGGTCGACGGCGCAGCCGTTCTGGGTCCAGTGGCCCGAGTTGTGGACCCGCGGCGCGATCTCGTTGACCACCGGGCCCTGCGGCGTGACGAACAGCTCGACCCCCATGACGCCGACATAGTCCAGCGCGTTGAGGATGCGCGCGGCCAGCAGGATGGCATCGGTGCGCAGGCTGGCGGGGATCTTCGCGGGCACGGTGGTGGTGCGCAGGATGCCCTCGGCATGGACGTTCTCGCCCGGATCGAAACACGAGACCGACCCGTCGAGTCCGCGCGCCGCGATGACCGAGATCTCGGCGGTGAAGTCGACGAAACCTTCCAGCACGGCGGGCGCGCCCTTCAGCTGGGCCAGCGCCTCTTCTGCGCCGGCGGGGTCGGTGATGCGCACCTGGCCCTTGCCGTCATAGCCGAAGCGGCGGGTCTTCAGGATGGCCGGCGTGCCGAACTCGGCCAGCGCGCGGCCAAGCGAGGGGAAGTCGGTGATATCGGCGTAGGGCGCCGTTGTCAGGCCGAGGTCCGAGAGGTAGTCCTTCTCGGTCAGCCGGTCCTGGCTGACCCGCAGCGCTTCGCGCCCCGGCCGGATCGGGCGGATCGCCTCGATCACGTCCAGCGCCGAGGTGGGGATGTTCTCGAATTCATAGGTCACCACGTCCACCGCTTCGGCGAAGGCGCGCAGGGCGGCCTCGTCCTCGTAGGAGGCGGTGGTCAGGGCGTCGCAGACCTGGGCGGCAGGCGGGTTGGCCGAGGGCTCGAAGATATGGGTCTTCAGGCCGAGGCGGGAGGCCGCGACGGCCAGCATGCGGCCCAGCTGGCCGCCGCCGAGGATGCCGATGGTGGCGCCGGTGGGAAGCATGTCAGTCATCGGCAGGCTCATCGGGAATGGAGGCCGAAAGCGCCGCGCGCCAGGCGTCGAGGCGGGCGGCGAGATCGGCATCGGCATTGGCCAGGATACCCGCCGCCATGAGACCCGCATTGGCGGCTCCGGCCGCGCCGATGGCCATGGTGGCGACCGGGAAGCCCTTGGGCATCTGGACGATGGAATAGAGGCTGTCGACACCCGACAGGGCCCGGGTCTGCACCGGCACGCCGATCACCGGCACCCGGGTCTTAGAGGCCATCATGCCGGGCAGATGCGCCGCCCCGCCGGCCCCGGCGATGATCACCTGAAGGCCCCGGCCCGCGGCTTCCTTCCCGTAGGTCCACAGGCGATCCGGGGTCCGGTGCGCCGAGACGATCTTCGTCTCATAGGCGACGCCCAGTTCATCCAGGATCAGGGCTGCCTCCTTCATCGTCGGCCAGTCGGACTGGCTCCCCATGATGATACCGACCTTGATTGCGCTCATCTGCCTGCCTCCAAAGGGGTTCGGAGATGGGACTTATAGAGGATTTGCGGCAGGGGGCAATCGGGGCGGTGCACGGAAACCCGAGGCCGGGCCCCGAATGGCACGCCGCCGCGGGCGCATGCCCGCAGGGGCCCCTCCGGTTACCCCGTCGCGTCACGAATAGGCGACGCCGGCGCTCACCGGTATCAGCCTGCGGCTGATCGCCTCCGGCGGCAGTATTTTCAGCCTTCGGATAGAGCGGGCCCGGGGTGCGAAGGAACCGCCGCAGCGCGCCCACCCCGGCCTGTCCTAGCGGCGGGCCAGAGCCGGGTGCGCGCCCGCTTCCTCGCCAAGCCGAAAATACGCGCGGGGGTGAGGCACAGCCGAGAGGGCGGCAGACCCGTGCCTGCTCAGCCCAGCAGGACCTCGGCCAGTTCGGCGCCAAGCCAGGCCAGCCGCCCGGCGGCAAAGGTTGCGGCGACACGGCCCGTTTCGGGCTCCAGCACCACCACGTCGGCGCGTTTGCCGGGGCTTAGCTCTCCGCGATCGCGCAACCCCAGCATTGCCGCGGGACCGGAGGAGACCAGCGCCCAGGCCCGTTCGATGCCGATCTCTGTCGCCAGCTTCAGCGCCGCCTGGCGCGGGGCCGGGTAGTGGTAGTCCGAGGCCAGCGCAGTGCAGAGCCCCAGGCCGACCAGCTCCGCCGCCGAGACCTTGCCCGCATGGGAGCCGCCGCGCACCACGTTGGGTGCGCCCAGCACCACCGGCTCTCCCCGGGCGATGGCGGCGCGGGCCGCCTCTTCGGTCTCGGGGAATTCGGCGACCCCGGCACCGAGATCGCCCCAATGCGCCCGATCCGCCGCCGACTGGTCGTCGTGGCTGCCGAAGAGCACCCCGGGATGGGCCTCGATGAAGGCGCGGGCCGGGGCGGGATTGCCGTGCACCTCCTCGTGCAGGCGCTGCAACAGGGCCAGGTGAGCCTCGGGGCTGCGGCCCGATTTCAGCGCCTGCCCGGTCAGGCGGGGCGGCCGCTTGCCTTTCAGCAGCGCCGCGTGCGGCAGGTGATCGTTCAGCACCACGTAGCCGATGCCATGCTGGCGGATCAGCGCGCTGGCACGGTCGAACTCAGCGGCCATGCCGACCTCGAGCCGCAATTGCAGGCGCAGGTCGATCGGCTGCGAAGGCGCGAGCGCGGCATGGGCGGCACACATCGCCTCGGCGAAATCGGGCCCGCGCATCCCCCCTTCCCAGGAGAAGAACTGCGCCAGCATCGCCGTGGTGATGCCGTTCACCGCCAGCTCGGCCGCCGCCATGGCCAGGCCGTCTTCCAGGCTGGACAGCGCACCGCGCCGGGGCGCCAGGTGCCGCTCGAAGCCGTCGCCATGAACATCGACGATGCCCGGCAGCAACCAGTAGCCCGTGAGGTCCAGCTGCCGCCCCGGCGTGTCATCGCTCAGCAGCCCGTGCTCCATGCCGAGCGGCGCGCGGGACCAGCCGTCGGGGCGCAGCACGCGGGCGCCGGTCAGGGTGAGCTGCATCAGGGTGTCTCCAGCAATTCGCGCAGCGCCGCGCCCCAGGAAAGACCTTCGCGGAAGGCGCCGCTGTCCAGGAACGCCAGCGTCTGAGCGATGACCTGCGGGTCGTTCATCATGAAGGTATGGGTCACCGGCAGAGTGATCTGTCCCGCCTGCCCCGCCACCTGCGTCGAGGCCACCGAGACCTTGCCATCATCTTCGCCCTTGATCAGCGCCGAGAACAGCGGGTTCAGGCTCTGGCTGCCCGAGATCACGCCGAGGGGAAACCGCACCGGCGGCAGGCTGTCGGGCAGACCTTCGGTGCCCAGTTCGAGCCCTGCCGGCCCATTGAGCGCGGCAAAGAGGCCAAGCCCGCCGAAGGTGTCGACGATCTCGGAGCCGTGATTGGGCGGCCCGAGCATCACGGCTCGGTCGATCAGGGCGGCGCGATCCGGATCGGCGGCGACGAAGGCCCGCAGCAGGATACCGCCCATGGAATGGGTCACCACGTCGGCCCACCCGCCGCAGCGGGCGAAGGCCTGCGGCAGCCAGCCCTCGGCCAGTCGGGCAACCTCATCCCGGGTGGAGGGGTAGTCGACCCTCTCGACCCGGTAGCCGTGCGCCTGCAGCGCCTGCGTCATCACGGTGAAGGAGGCGCCACTGCGCCCAAGCCCATGGATCAGCAACACGCAGTCCGAGGCCGCCGCACGCAGCGGCAGCAGCAGCAGGCAGAGGACAAGCAGACCCGAAAGCGGCAGGGTCCGGGCAGGGTGGAAAGCGCGGTGCGACATGGCGGCTTGCTACACCCTGCGGCGGCGCCTGCAAAGCGGCACGCGGTGCCGCTCAGTTCGTCGGTGCCAGGCCCAGTTCGCGGTAGGCCGGCGGATAGACCAGCTTTTCCGAGGCGAAGGCCGTGCCGGCAGCGATCGGATAA